>JANMUO010000348.1:0-4572 GCA_031391655.1 Betaproteobacteria bacterium | reverse complement strand
ACCACGTCGGCCACCGTGCCCAGCGCAACGAGGTCGGTCAGCGCCGAAAGGTTCGGCTCGCCCTTGGGGAAGGAGGCGCTCTTGAACACGCCCCGCATCCGTAACTGCGCTCGCAAAGCAAGCATCACGTAGAACATCACGCCCACGCCCGCGAGCGACTTGGACGCGAAATCGCAGCCCGGCTGGTTCGGGTTGACGATGCACTCGGCGCGCGGCAGCTCGGCGCCGGGCAGGTGGTGGTCGGTGATCAGCGTGGCGATGCCAAGCGAGCGCGCGCGCTCCACGCCCTCCACGCTGGCGATGCCGTTGTCCACGGTGATGAGGAGGTCGGGCTTGCGCGCCGCCGCGATGTCCACCAGCTCCGGCGTGAGGCCGTAGCCGAGCACGAAGCGGTCGGGCACGAGGTAATCCACCTGTGCGCCGAACTGGCGCAGCGCCCGAACGCCGACCGCGCAGGCGGTCGCGCCGTCGGCGTCGTAGTCGGCGACGATCAGGAGCTTCTTGCCCGCGGCAATGGCATCGGCGAGCAGGACTGCCGCGCGCTCGCAGTGGGCGAGCGAGGCGGGCGGCAGCAGCCGCTTGAAATCGTCATCGAGCTCCGCCGCCGAGCGAATGCGGCGCGCGGCGTACACCCGCGCGAGCACCGGATGCAGGCCCGAGGCGATCAGCGCCTGCCGGTCGCGCTCGGCGTACTGGCGCTCAACCAGGCGCATGGTCGGCCAGCGGCCGCGCGCGGCGCCAGAATCGGCGCAGGTCGGTGCGCGCGACTTCGAAGGAAAGCCCGGCATCGGGCACGTGGATGCTCAGCATGCCGACGCGCCCGCCCCTCAGCGCATCGAGCAGCGGCGCGAACCAGGCGAATTCGAGCGCGGCGGCCGTGCCTTCCAGCACCACCAGGTGCCGGCCATCCTGCGGCACGGCGGATTCCAGCCAGGCCGCCGCCGAACGCGGCGGGGCGCGGTGGCTGATACCGGCGAGCCGCGCGAGGCCGAGCGCCACGGGTTCGTCCGCGGTGAGCGAGCGCCAGTCGGCGGCGACCGCGTCCGGCAGCTCGCCGGGGCCCCACAACCACACACTGTTCACCGGCATTTCGCGCACCTCGTTCACCGGATGCTCGTGCAGGGCCATCTGGATTTCGTTCAGCAGCGCCGGCCAGGGCGCGTCGGGCATGTGCGTGTCCACGTCCAGGCCTGCGACCTCCCGGGTGGGCGGCGTTGCAATGGCCGCCGGCGTCGTGCGCACCACCCACCAGTCCGGATAGGGGCAGCGGAACTCGTGCATGCCGGCAAAGTGGCGGTTGAGCGTCGCCACCAGTTGCGCGGACTCGGCCGGCTGCAGCCCGCCGACCGGGAGGAGCACCATGCGATTGCGCATCAGCTGCAAGTGCACGGGGTCGGCGCGCAGCCAGAAGCCTTCCGCAGATGCGGTGAGCGCCCCGGCGGGCAGCGGCTCCACGCCGAAGGCTTCGCCCAGCCACGCCTCGTAGCTTTGCGGCTCGGCCTGCGTGCTGCGGGCGCGCGCCAGCAGGAGCTCCAGTGCCGGCAGCCTCTCGGCCTTCGGCGCCGCCAGCAGACCCGGGACGATCAGTTCGGCGTGCACTGCAGCTCGACCACGCGGGTGCGCCTGGCGTTCAAGTGCCTGGCGAGGATCTTGTACTGGTCGAGGTCGAAGCGCAGCCGGCTCGTTCCTTCGAGCAGCCCGGGTACTTCGTCCTCCGACCTGGCGGTACCGAGGTAGCACCACTGATGCACGACATGCAGTTCGCTGGTTTCGCGCTCGGCGTCCTCTTCCACCACGCCCACCGGCCCGCGCCACGGCCAGGCGAGGCTCTTCAGGGCGGCAAGCGCGGCGGCGAGGCGGGCGTGATGCGACTGGAAGGTTTCCTTGCCGGCGCACAGTCCCGCGCAACGCTGGATCTGGTGGCGGAAGCACGCGCCCTTGCGCGCAGGTTCAAATCCCAGGGTCAGCAGGCATAGCTTGTGCTCGTCGGCAATGCCGCGCAAGGCTTCCAGCGCCGCGCGCTTGGAGCGGAACAGCCCATGCACCAGCGACAGGCTCGCGGCGTCGAAGTCCCGCACCAGGCGCAGGTGCTTCGCGTCGAAGGCGAAGCCGCAGAGTTCCGCCGGACGGCGCAACTGCCGGTTGAACACCGGCAGCAGCTCCTTCACCAGCGCAGCCTCGCGCAGCAGCGCGCCCAGCTCGCCCGCGGTACGCTGCCACTCGATGCGCCGCACTTCGCGCGCGAGCTGCATCTCCCTGGAAGAGCGCAGGTCGTCGCCGAAGTGCTGCAGCACGCGCGTGCGCATGGCGATGCTCTTGCCGATGTACAGGGGCGCTTCGCCCTCGCCGTAGAAGAGGTACACGCCGGGCGCGTCCGGAACCTCGTCCACCATCGCGCGGTCGATGTGCGCGGGGAGCGTGGGCTGCCGCGCCACCTGGCGTGCCGCCACGGCGAGTACCTCGTCGCCGCGCTCGGCCTGCGCCACGCGCAGGAACTGCCACACCGCCTCGGCGTCGCCCATCGCGCGGTGCCGCGCGCGGCATTGCAGGTGGTGGCGCTCGATCAGGCTGTCCAGGTTGTGGCGCGCGTGCTCGGGGTACAGGCGCCGCGAGAGCTTCACCGTGCACAGCGTGCGCGCGCGATATTCCAGCCCGGCGCGCTCGAACTCGTGCTTGAGAAAGCCGTAGTCGAATCGCGCGTTGTGCGCCACCAGCACGCGCCCCGTCAGCTTAGCGTGCAACTCCCGCGAGAGCGCGCTGAAGCGCGGCGCGTCCGCCACCATCTCGTTGGTGATGCCGGTGAGCGCCTGGATGGCGCCTGGAATGCTGGTCCCCGGGTTGACGAGGGTGGACCACTCGCCGGTCACTTCGCCGTCATCCACCTCGATGACGGCGATCTCGGTGACGCGGTCGTGGACCGCGTGCGCGCCGGTGGTCTCCAGGTCGACGATCGCCAGCGGCGCGTCGAGGAGCTGCATCACTGCACTTGGACCTTCGCCGTCTTGATCACTTCCGCCCACTTGGCGGCGTCGGACTTGATGCGCTCGACGAACTGCTCGGGCGTGCTGCCCACGGGCTCGGCGCCGGCAGCGGCGAAGCGCTCCAGCAGGTCCGGCGCCTTGAGCGCGGCCAGTACTTCCCGGTTCACGCGGGCGACGATCTCCGCCGGCGTGCCGGCGGGGGCGAACATGCCGAACCAGGTGTAGCGGTCGAAGGCCGGCATGCCGGCTTCCGCCAGCGTCGGCACCTCGGGCAGCAGCGGCGAGCGCTTCTGCGCGTTCACCGCCAGCGGCTTGGCGCGTCCGGCCTTGAGGTGCGGCTGCACGCTCGCCAGGCTGTCGAACAGCATCGCGATGCTGCCGTTGGCGAGGTCGGGGATGGAGAGCGCGGTGCCCTTGTAGGGCACGTGCACCATGTCCACGCCGGCGAGCATCTTGAACAGCTCGGCGTTGAGGTGGACGATGGTGCCCACGCCGCTCGAGGCGAAGTTGAGCTGGCCGGGCTTGGCTTTCGCCAGCGCGATCAGCTCCTTCACGCTGGATACCGGCAGGTGCGGGCTGACCACCAGCACATTGGGCACGTTGGCCACGTGCGTGATCGGCGCGAAGTCCTTGATCGGGTCGTAGGGAAGCTTCTGCAGCACCGGGCCGATGGAATGGGTGCTCGAGGTGGCGATGAGCAGCGTGTAGCCATCGGGGGCGCTCTTGGCGGCGAGGTCCGAGCCGATGGAACCGCCGGCGCCGGGCTTGTTCTCGATGACCACCGACTGGCCTATCTGCTCGCCGAGCTTCTGCGCCACGATGCGCCCGACGATGTCGGTGGCGCCCGCCGGCGGGAAGGGCACGATGAGCTTGATCGGGCGGTTCGGGTACTGGGCCTGGGCGGCGTGGGCGGCTGCAAAAAGGACGAAGGCGAGGGCGAACTTCATGGAGGGGATCCTGTATATCCGTTCAGTGCGGGTACTCTATCGCAAAAGAAGCGCGAACTACCACGCGGCGAAGCCGAGAACAACACCGTCATCCCAGCGGAACGTGCCTGGGCTGCGCCTTGACGCGGGCGAGCCACGCGACGACCGCGGGATAGTTCGCCAGGTCGAAGCCGCCGTCGGCGGCGGCGTGCGTGTAGGCATACAGCGCGATATCGGCGACGGAATAGCGCGCGCCGGCGAAGAACGGCTGCGTCGCGAGGTGTTGCTGCATCACCCCAAGCGCGAGCTTGCCTTTTTCCTGCAGGCGCGGCAGCTCGGCGCGGCGCGGCGACTCGGCAGGGAGATAGCGCAGGATGTAGCGCGCGACTGCGATGCAGGGCTCGTGGCTGTACTGCTCGAAGAACATCCACTGCAGCGCGCGCGCGCGGCCCAGCTTGTCCGCGGGCAGGAGCGGCGTGCCTTCGGCGAGATAGAAGAGGATGGCATTCGACTCGGGCAGATAGCTGCCGTCCTCGAGCTGCAGGGTGGGCACCTTGCCGTTGGGATTGCGCGCGAGGTATTCCTTGGTGCGCGTCTCGCCCTTGGTGGAGTCCACTTCCACCCACCGGTAGGGCCTGCCCAACTGCTCGAGGGCAAGCTTCACC
>JANMUO010000295.1:0-5261 GCA_031391655.1 Betaproteobacteria bacterium | reverse complement strand
AGCCCTACCTCGATGATGTTCCGCAACCTGATGGCCATGGACGTGGAGGAAATGATCCGCGCCCAGCCGATGGACTCGGTGGTGCTGGTGGGCGGCTGCGACAAGACGGTGCCGGCGCAACTGATGGGCGCGCTGAGCGCGGACGTGCCGGCGGTGCAGCTGCTCGCCGGGCCGATGATGCCCACGTCCTTCCACGGCGAGCGCCTGGGCGCCTGCACCGACTGCCGCCGCTTCTGGGCGATGCATCGCGCGGGCAAGGTGGACGCGGCGGGCATCGACGAGGTGGAGGGCAACCTCGCCACCACCGCGGGAACCTGCGCGGTGATGGGCACCGCCTCCACCATGGCATCGATCGCCGAGGCGCTGGGCATGGCGCTGCCCGGCAGCGCGGCGATTCCCGCAGTGCACGCCGACCGGCTGCGCGCCGGGGAGGCGAGCGGTCGCCGCGCCGTTGAACTGGTCAAGAACCCGATCCGGCCCTCCCAAGTGATCACGGCAAGATCGGTCGAGAACGCCATTCGCGTGCTGCTGGCCATCGGCGGCTCGACCAACGCCATCGTGCACCTCACGGCGATCGCGGGGCGCGCGGGCGTGAAGGTCGACCTGCACCGGCTGAACGAGCTCTCCGACTCCACGCCGGTGCTGGTGGATTTGAAGCCCACCGGCCAGTTCTACATGTCGGACCTCTACGCGGCGGGAGGCGTCTGTGCGGTGCTGCGCGAGTTGAAGCCGCTCCTGCACCTGGACTGCATGACGGTGACCGGCGAGACGCTCGGCGAGCGCCTTGCGCACGAGGAAGGCGCGTGGGTGGATCGCGCGGTGGTGCGGCCGCTGGCGGAGCCGCTGGCGAAAGAGGGCGGGCTGGTGGCCCTCTTCGGCTCGCTCGCGCCCAACGGGGCGATCCTCAAGCGCTCCGCCGCGGATGCCAACCTGTTCGAGCGCGAAGGGCGCGCGGTGGTATTCACCTCGCTCGACGATCTTGCGGCGCGCGTGGACGATCCGGCGCTCGACGTGACGCCGGAGGATTTCATGGTGCTGCAGAACGCGGGACCGAAGTCCGGCTACGCCATGCCGGAAGCCGGCTACCTGCCGATTCCGCAGAAGCTCGCGCGCGCGGGCCTGAAGGACATGGTGCGCATTTCGGATGCGCGCATGAGCGGCACCGCCTACGGCACCATCGTGCTGCACGTCTCGCCGGAAGCCGCCGCGGGCGGGCCGCTCGCGCTGGTGCGCAATGGCGACCGCATCCGGCTGTCAGTGAAGGAGCGGCGCATCGAGCTCCTGGTGCCGGAAGCGGAACTGGCGAAAAGGAAGGCGGCGTGGAAGCCGCCGGTGGCGGTGCCGGCGCGCGGCTACGCCAAGCTGTACATGGACCACGTGCTCCAGGCGGAGCACGGCTGCGATTTCGACTTCCTCAGGAAGGCCTGACTACTTGCCGTAGTCGTAGTGCAGGTTGAATTTGCCGTCGCTGGTGAAGGTGATCCGCGCTTCCTTCCATTGGCGCTGCTCGGCGGGCAGTTCGGCGCTCAACGCGATCACGCCCTTCGCCACGGTTTCCGCGCTGCAGGTGTTCAGCGGCTTGCCGGCCATGGCGGTGGACGACTCGGCGTAGAAGGACTGGCTTTCGAAGCGGCGGGATTTGCCGATGTCCGCGATCTCCGTCACCACCACCCAGGCCCTTTGCCAGGCCTTGGGAAGGCCCGCGGCGAGGCAGTCGAAGATCTCCTGGACCGCCTTGGGGTCGGGTTGTTTCTGCGCGTGCAGGGGCATTGAACAGAGAGCCGCTGCGAGGGCGATGACGAATCTCATGCGCGACATTCTACCGGTACGGCAGGTAACATGCCCAGGGGAGTCGGTGCACATGACACGGTCGGATCGCCAGTTGCTCGGAATGGGTCTCGCGGTGTTCGCGGGCCTGATTGCCTCCGGCATCAAGCCCTATGATCGCGTTACCTGGATTCTCGAAGTAGCGCCGGTGCTGGTGGCGGCGCCGGTCCTGTTCCTCACCCGCCGAAGCTATCCGCTCACCCTGCTGCTGTACGTGGCGATCTGCGTGCATTGCCTGGTGCTGATCCTCGGCGGCACGTTCACCTATGCGCGCGTGCCGCTCGGCTTCTGGCTGCAGGAACTGCTGGAGCTCGCGCGTAACCCTTACGACAAGATCGGCCACTTCATGCAGGGCTTCACGCCCGCGCTGCTCGCGCGCGAGATCTTCCTGCGTGGCGGGTATGTGCGCGGCGCGAAGATGACCGCCTTCCTCGCCGGGTGCGTGGCGCTGGCGGTAAGCGCGGCATACGAGATGATCGAGTGGTGGGCGGCGCTCGCGCTTGGCCAGGGCGCGGATGAGTTTCTCGGCACGCAGGGCGACCACTGGGATACGCAGAGCGACATGTTCCTCGCCATGCTTGGTGCCGCGGCGGGCCTGGCGCTGTTCTCCAGGATCCAGGACCGGCAGTTGGGGGCGCTACGCGCCCGATGAGCTCCGCGCGCCACCGCGAGCACCGCAAGGCCGCCACACGCGCCGGCCTGCGCTATGTCACGGACGGTTTCGCCGGCGTCACGCGCAAGCGCTCCGGCACCGGTTGGTCCTACACCGCGCCCGACGGCAAGCGCATCGGCAACGCCGCGACGAGGAAGCGCCTCAATGCGCTCGCCATTCCGCCGGCCTGGACCGACGTGTGGATCTGCCCGGATCCTGGCGGCCACATCCAGGCCACGGCGCGCGATGCGCGCGGCAGGAAGCAGTACCGCTACCACCCGTCCTATCGCGAGGCGCGCGACCAGTCCAAGTTCCGCCGCATGCTGGAGTTCAGCGAGGCGCTGCCGCACCTGCGCGAGCGCGTGGAGCGCGACCTGCGTGCCGAGGACCTCTCCCGCCAGCAGCTGCTGGCCACCGTGGTGCGGCTGCTGGACCGCACCCTGATCCGCGTGGGCAACGACGAGTACGCGCGCGAGAACCAGTCTTTCGGCCTGACCACGCTGCGCCGGCGCCACGTGCAGGTGCAGGGCGACCGGCTGCGCTTTTCCTTTCGCGGCAAGAGCGGCGTGGAGCATTCGATCTCGGTGGCCGAGCCGCGCCTCGCGCGCATCATCCAGCGCTGCCAGGACCTGCCGGGGCAGGAGATGTTCCAGTACCTGGATGCCGGCAAGAAGCGCCAGACCGTCTCGTCGGACGACGTGAACGGCTACCTGCGCGAAGCGAGCGACCGCGACGTCACCGCCAAGGACTTCCGCACCTGGGGCGGCACCATGCTCGCGGCGGTGGAACTGCGCGCCGTGGGCCCGGCCGCGAGCCGGCGCGAAGCCGATCGCAACATCCTGCGCGCCCTCGATGCAGTGGCCGAGCGCCTGGGCAACACGCGCACCGTGTGCCGCAAGTATTACGTGCACCCGTCGCTGCTCGAGGCTTACCTCCTGGGCCACACGGCACCCTGGCCGCCTGCGGCGTCCAAGCGCGCCAAGCGCCGCGCGAAACCGGGCGGCGCGCTGCGCCGCGACGAGGTGACGGTGCTGCAGTTCCTGCAGGAACGCGTGCCGGATTGAGCGAGGTCGCCCAGTTCGCGCTGATCGGCGCCGTGGCGTTCGGCGCGTCGATCCTCGGCGGGCTGGCGGGCTACGGCACCGGGCTGATCCTTCCCATCTTCCTCGCCCCCGCGGTGGGCGTGGCGAACGTGGTGCCGGTGATGGCGGTGGCGATGGTGTTCAACAACGGCAGCCGCGTGGCCGCGTTCTGGCGCGACATCCACTGGCCGCACGTGCGGCGCATCCTCCTTTTCGGCCTGCCCGCCTGCGTTGCGGGCGCGTGGGCCTACACGCTGCTCGAGGCGCGCTGGGTGGCGCTGCTGCTGGGGAGCTTCTTCCTCCTCAGCGTGCCGTTGCGCAGGCTCCTGGTGCGCGCGGGCTGGACACTCGAAGCGCGCGGGGTCGCGGTCGCGGGCACCGGCTTCGGCTTCGTGAACGGCGGCGTTCCGGGCGCGGGGCTGCTCCTCATCTCCACGCTGATGGCGGCGGGGCTCGCCGGCCCGGCGCTCATCGCCACCGACGCCATGGTCTCGGTGGTGATGGGTGTGGCGAAGATCGCCCTGTTCGGCAGCGTGGCGCGGCTCGACGCCGGGCTCGCGCTCGCCGGTGTGCTGATCGGGCTGTGCACCGTGCCCGGCGCGTTCGTCGCGCGGCGCCTGCTCGCGCTGATCTCGCTCAAGGTGCACACTGTCGCGATGGAGATCGTGGTGCTCGCCGGCGGCGCCGGCTTCCTGTGGCGCGCCTTCGCATGAGGGACGAATCGCAGGCCTTCGGCGAATACATTTCGCGTGTGCCTGAGGCGCGGCGCGAGCGCGCGCTCGCGCTGCACGGACTGATCCTGAGCCTGTTCCCGCAAGCCGCGGTGTCGCTTGAGCACCGTATGCCGACCTACCGGCTGGGGGAGGAGTGGGTCGCCTGGGCGAGCCAGCAGCGGCACCTCGCCCTGTACACCTGCGCCCAGGACCGCATCGCGGCGTTCCGCGCGCGCCACCCCGAGGTGGACGCGGGCAAGGGCTGCCTGCGCTTTCGCGACAGCCAGCGCCTGCCCCTGGCCGACCTCGCCCAGGTGGTGCGCCGGGCGCTTGCCCCGGAGCTTGCGCGGCGCCGGCGCTAGGCAGATACTTTAGGCTTGAGCTATTCAGGCATCATGGATCGGGAGTCGCGGGCGACGGTCGACGACCATCGCGCGCTGCGCCTCTGGCTGCGCCTGCTCACCTGCTCGCAGTTGATCGAGCGACACGTGCGCTCGCGCCTGCGCAGCCGTTTCGGCATCACCCTGCCGCGCTTCGACCTGCTGTCGCAGCTCGAGCGCCATCCGCAAGGGCTGAAGATGAACGAACTCTCGCGCCTGCTGATGGTGACCGGCGGCAATGTCACGGGCGTCGTGGACCAGCTGGTGAAGGAAGGGCTGGTCGAGCGCGTGGACGAGCCCACCGACCGGCGCGCCTGGCGCGTGAAACTGACCCGTGCCGGCGACAAGGCTTTCGCCGAGATGGCGCGCGCGCACGAGGAATGGGTCGTGGCACTGCTCTCGGGCGTGTCGCGGCGCGACAGCGACACGCTGATGCAGCTCCTCGCCCGCCTGAAGCAGGCCACCCTGGAGAAATCCGCATGATCCAGCCCAAGCACTTCCTGTGGAAGCTCAACGGCAAGGTGGGTGTCCTCACGCTCAACCGCCCCGAGAAGAAGAATCCGCTGACCTTCGAGTCCTATGCCGAACTGCGCGACTTGTTTGTGAA
>JANMUO010000189.1:0-4350 GCA_031391655.1 Betaproteobacteria bacterium | reverse complement strand
CGGCCGCTCCAGCCTCGCCGGCACCAGCGACCAGTCAAAGCGGGCGCCGACGCCGCCGTACTCTTCGACATGAGCATCGAGCAGCCAGCCGCTCGCCTCGGAGAATGGGCGCAGGTATTTTAGCAAATCGACGCCCTGCCCCACGCGGCAGGCCTTGACGTAAGGCAGGCCGAACTGCCCGCAGAACTCGGGGGTCTCCTCGCCGTGGAACTGCAGCAGCGCCGGATGCACGCGCCCGATCACCTGCGCCACCTGCGCGGCGTCCGGATTCACGAACAGCGCCACCGCCTGCACGAACGGGGGCAGCGCGTCGCGGACCTCCCGCGCGCGCTCGACGTTGAGGTATCGCGGGCTGGGCGGATAGAACACCAGGCCGATGGCGTCTGCCCCTGCCTGCGCGGCCGCGACGGCATCACCGGGGCGCGTGATGCCGCAGATCTTGATGCGCGTCCTCACGGCAGCACCGGGATGCGCAATTGCGCGAGCGCCTGCTGCGGAAGGTTCCAGCGCTCCTCGTATTCCACCCGCTCCAGGTAGAGGCCCTCGGCCGCGAACGTCGGCGCCGCGCGAGCGCGATCGCGCGACGCCAGCACCTCGCCCGCCCACGCCGGCGGATGCTTGCCCTTGCCGACGAACACCAGCGTGCCGACGAGGTTGCGCACCATGTGATGCAGGAATGCGTTGGCCCGCACCACGAAGTCGATGCGCTCGCCGCGCGTTTCGATCTCCAGCCCGAGCAGCGTGCGCACCGGCGTCTTCGCCTGGCATTCGGCGGAGCGGAACGCGGAGAAATCATGCTCGCCGACGAAATGACGGGCTGCCGCGCGCATCGCGGCGACATCGAGCGGCAGGTGGAACCAGCCGGCGTGGCGCGCCGCGAGCGCCGGACGCACGGCGCGGTTGATCAGCACGTAGCGGTAGGTGCGTGCGCGCCCGCCGTAGCGCGCATGGAATTCTTCCGGCACCTCGCGCGCCCACTGCACGGCGACCGACTCGGGCAGCAGCGCATTGACGCCGCGCACCCAGGCGCTCTCCGGGCGCTGCGCGGCGACGTCGAAATGCACTACCTGCCCGAGGGCGTGCACGCCGCGATCGGTGCGGCCCGCACAGGTCACGTCGATGGGTGCGCCGGCGATGGCGGCGAGCGCCGACTCCAGGGTGTCCTGCACGGTGCCGCCCCCCGGCTGCGTCTGCCAGCCCAGGAAACGGCTGCCGTCGTACTCCAGTGCCAGCGCGATTCTCATGCTCATGAAATGATCGAGCCACGGTGCACGGCGCAATGCGCGCCGCGGCCGTGGCTCCGGGGTGGCGTTGCGTCCTCTAGCCCAGCTTGGCGAGCATCTGCTTCGCCTGCCCCTGTTGCGCCGCGTCGCCTTCCCGCAGCACTTCGTTCAGCAATTCGCGCGCGCCATCCTTGTCGCCCATTTCCTCGTAGGCCTTCGCCAGGTCGAGCTTGGTGGCGACCTCCTGCCATTTCGGATCCGCGTTCGCGGCAGCCGGCGCGTTGCCCGGCGTCCCCAGGTCCAGGCTGATTGCGGACAGGTCCACGGAGGCCGACGGTGAAGTGGTGTCCACCTTGGACTCGCTGCCGCCCAGGTTCAGGTCGAAATCCAGACCGCCGCTTCCCGAAGCCGGCGCGCTCGCGGCTGGGGCGTTCGTTTCCGCTGGCAATGAGGGCAACTCGAAATTCATCCCGCCGCCCGCGTCGGCCGGCTTGCTGTCGCCGCCCAGGTCGAAGTCCAGGCCGCTAGAGGCCGCCTTGGTCTCGTTGGCGTCGATGATCAGCGTGCCGCCAGGGGAGAAATCGCTCTTCTCTTGCTGCGACACGGAGGCACCGCCCAGATCGAGGTCCAGCGCGGGCGCAGGAGCCGCCGCGGCATCCCCGCCAGCGCCCTGGCCGCCACCGATGTCGAAGTCCACGGTCGGTGCCGCTGCGGCTGCCAGCGCAGGCAACGGCGCCGGTGGCGGGGCCGCTTCGCCAGTGCCGCCATAAAGGCCGTTGCCCGGGTCGATGGATCGTCCCAGGGCGGCAGCCTTGTCCCAATCTGCGCCGGTGCTGTTGGTCTGGCTCTTCAGCTTGAGCGCGATCTGCTCGAAGGACTTCGCATCGCGGCGGTTTGAATAGATCTCGAGCAGCTTGGCCTGCACCGGAATGCGGTTGGCGTCCTTTTGCAGCGCTTCCTTGAGGATTTCCTCGGCTTGCGCATCGCGGCCGTAGGCCATGTACACGTCGGCCTCGGCGATCGGATCCACGTCGTCGGTGTCCAGCCCGCCAACGGCCGACTGGCTCACGGACGCCTGTGACACGCTCGGCGCGCCACCCGCCGGCGCGGCAGCTGCTGCAGCCGCGGCTGCAGGTTCGCTCGACGCGGGACCGAGGACGCTATCCTGGAACTTGCTTACCGATTTTTTTTTACGCTGCCAGGCCCAGGCGCCGTACCCGGCGAGCAGCAGCACGACCCCGCCCAACCCGCCCAAGGCGATCGGGTTGTCGAGGAATTCGTCGATGAGGCTCGGCTCCGGCGGCGGCGGTGCGGCGACGGGCTTGGGCTTTGCCGGCGCGGGCTTGGCGGCAGGCTTGGGGGCTTCGGGGGCGGCGGTGGGCGGCGCTGCGGGCTTCGGTGCCTCCGCAACGGGCTTGGGCGCTTCGGCAACGGGCTTGGCCGGCTCGACTGCCGGCTTGGCCGGGGCTTGCGCGGCGGGTTTAGCTTCCGGCGCCTTTGCCGCTTGCGGCGCCGGCGCTGGCTTTGGGGGTTCTGGGGCCTTGGCTGCGGGGGCCGGCGCCGCGGGCGCAGGCTTTGCCGACTTCTTTTCCAGTTCCGCGAGCTGCTGCTGCTTGATCTCCATCAGCTTTTGCAGGTCCGCGACGTTTTTCTCCAGGTCCGTGACCCGGGACTGCGCTTCCTTCAGCGCGCGCTCGCGCGCGCCCTGGTCGTCTTCGCGCGCTGCCTTCGCAGCCGCAGCGCCCGGCTTTTTCGGATCCGCCTTGGACAGCTTCAGTTGGTCCTTGGGCGCGGCGGGCTTGGGCTCTTCCGGCTTGGGCGTGATCTGCCCCGCTGTCGCCTGCTCTGCGGGAGCGCCGGGTGCGGGCGTCGCCGCCACAACCGCGCCGAGACGGCTGCGGTAGTCGGCAAAGTCGGCCATCTGCGCGCCCACCAGGCGGTTCGCGTCCGCGACTTCCACCGCGGCGATGGCATCGCGGTCGGGAATGTTCAGGATGCGGCCGGCGCGCACCAGGTTGACGTTGTTGCGGATGAACGCGTCTTCGTTCGCGCGTTGCAGCGCGATCAGCATCTGGTTGAAGGACACGCCTTCGGGCCGGTATTGCTTGGCGATGGCGCCGAGGGTATCGCCCTTCTTCACCTCATAGGATTGCGCAGGCCTGGCTTCGGCCGCCGGGGGCGTCGCAGTGATCGGCCGCTCTTCGATGCGTGCTTCAGGCCTGGCTGCCTCAGCCATCGGTGCCGCCGGCGCGGGGGGCGCGGCAGGCGTAGCGTCAGCCGGAGCGGTCGGCGCAATTGGCGCCGGTCGTGCGGCAGGTGCAGCGGGCGCCTGCGGCGCCATCGCGGTGCTGGCGGGCACGGCGGGCACCGCCGCCATCGGCCTAGGCGCCTTGTACTCGGGCGGGTCGAGCAGCACGGTGTACTCGCGCACCAGCAGGCCTGTCGCCCAGCGCAGTTCCACCAGCATGTCGAGGAAGGGTTCGTTGACCGGCTGGCGCGTGCTCACGCGCAGCAGCGTCCGGCCGTCGCTCTTCTCGATGGCAAAACGCACGCTATTCAGCGCGGGATTGAATTCGATGCCTGCCTGCGCGAACGCGTTGCCCGAGGCAAGGCGCGCTTCGAGCGAGGATTCCTCGCCGGCCAGCAGCGACACGATCTCGATCTCGGCGCGCAGCGGCTGGCCGAGATAGGACTGAATCGTGAGCCGTCCGAGCCCTGCCGCCTGCGCAAGCAGCGGCAGCGAGAGCGCCGCCGCGACGACGAGCCGAAGGATCCCGACCGGTTTAATCACCCGCACCACCCTGAGTCGTTCTTATATCGGACTGAGTACCATAACATCATGGCGTTAGGCCTGCAAGTTCATACCTTTTCTCGAATTTTTACGCCTTCGGCCTGAGGCCGAAAGGAGTTTTTACTGCCGCACACCCGTGTCCAGCAGGATGCGCAACATTCGGCGCAGCGGCTCTGCTGCGCCCCACAACAACTGGTCGCCGACCGTAAAACCTGCCAGGTACTCGCCCCCCATCGGCAGCTTGCGCAGGCGTCCCACCGGCACCGACAGCTTGCCGGTGACTGCTGCCGGCGTGAGTTCGGCGAGCGTCTCTTCCCTGCGGTTCGGCACCACGCG
>JANMUO010000179.1:0-10800 GCA_031391655.1 Betaproteobacteria bacterium | reverse complement strand
GCTGCCGGTCACGGTGATCAGCAGGGTGTGGTTGCCGGGTGCGAAGTTGGAAGCGGTGAACACGGCTTGCGCGGTGAGCCCCGGACTGCCCGGCGCAGCCGGGCCCGCAGTGTCCACGGCGATCGGCGCGCCACCGTCGATCGACACCTGCGCGATACCGCAAACGTTGCACTTCAGGCCGATCCAGCTCACCGCCGAGCCCGTAAAATTGAACACGGCGGTGGCGCCGGCGATGTCCGAACTGCCGGCGGTGCCGGCGCTGAAGCCGGCGATTTCCTGGCCGCGCAACACCCACGCCCAACCTGGGCTGCCGCTCACCGCGGCGCTGAGTTCTTCGAAGCGGGCCAGGGGTGTCGGGGACACGTCGGCTGGCGAGCTGCCGCGCACCACGCGATCGTGGATCACGGAGCTGGCTTGCCCGAATGCGCTGTGGTAGTTGGCAGGCTTGAGATAGACACCCTGCCCCGCGTAAAGCGTCGGCCCCTGGTGGGACAATTTCCTCACGCCGTTCACCCAGGCATTGAAGAATCCATCCGGCCCGGACGACCAGCGGACGTGGTAGACGAAGTCGACCCAGGTGTTCCTCACCACCGGACCGATGGACGCGCTGAACCCGCCGTCGCCGTTGTTCGCCCCGCCGTAGCCGAGGAAGTGAAGTCCGGTTGGGCGGTCCGGAGCGATCGCGGTCGCAGGCATCGCGAGCAGCGAGAAATTGGCCAGCCAGGGACCGCTGGCCGTATTGTGGAAGCCGAACACGGCGCCCCAGTGCCACGCGGATTCCGTGCTCATGGGCGGATCGACGTAGTCGTCGGGGAACAGGATCGAGTGCGCCCACCACTGCTCCCGCCCTTCATAGCCGTCCGTCAGTTCCTGCGTCAGCGCGAGGTCGTTGCGTTCCGCGTCGCCGCTGCCGCTGACGTTGTCGTCCCCCGGCTCGGTGTGCAGCCGCACACCGGTCGCGCCGTCGCGCCCGATGCCGACGATGGTCGCACGGCCTGGGCCCGGCGGCACCAGGTCCATGTCCTTGTATTGCTCGACAAAACCGCAGTCGGTCGGCGTGCCAGCAAAGTCGCAGGAGAATTGCACCTGGGCCTGCAGTGCAGGCGGCAGTCCCGTACCGGCAAGGAAGGCAAGCGCGCGCAGTGCAGAGGAATTGCGGTGTCGTGGAGTTTTCATCGGAGTTGGTCTCATTTGCGCAGCACGATCCCGCCTTTCGCCGGCAGGCGCAGGCTGCTGACAGCGCCGCCGTCGTTGATCGCCGGGTCCTGGCGGCCGACGAGCCGGCGCAGACCGGGCTCGAGCGCGACCGTCGTCGCCGCGTTTCCGGAGCGGAATAAGCGAAAGTCCGAGGGGCTGCCGTGCACGCCAAAGCCGACGATCCGCGGCTGACGGGTGTGGCCCTTGGCGGACCTGGGGTCGTCGTTTGCCCGGTCGGCGTCCCAGTCCGCGCGCACGCGGGGCGGGTTCATGAGGTTGTCGATGTACACGATGTCAAACTCCGGCACGTCGCGGAAAAAGGCGGCGTGGTTGCGCTCGGCGAGCCACTGGGGCCAGCGCCGGCCACCGGCATCCGGTTTCGCCCAGTCGGTAAAATTGACTTCCCAGGTCGAGAACTGGCTGGTCCACTGCACCTTGCGTCCGGCCGCGTCCGGCAGCCACCACTGGCTGGCGTACAGCTTGTCGCGCAAGTCCACGCTCGCCGGATCGCGCGGATCGTCGTAGGCCTCGTTGAGCACCGTGTATTGCCCGACCAGCACCTTCGGGTTGCGGGCCTTGATCGCCTGCACCGCCTTGCGCACGGCCGAACTCGCGTCAGCAGCGTAGCCCGACGGCTGCCAACCCTTGTGGAAGCCCAAGATCACCACATCGAGGCGCGACAGATCCCTCTGGTAATCAGGATCCTGGTAGTTTTTGGCACCGATGTTCATGCCCATCAGTCGGGGAAAGCTTGCGGCACCCGCCTCCGCTGCACCTCCATGCGCAGCCAGGCTCAAAGCGACAAGCGCAAACAATGCCCGGAGCGTCGCGTCCACCGGCCTCATCCCGGCGACATCCGCAGAGAGCCCGCCGGCACCAGTCCGGGCGTCCGGACCCGGCTCCTGACCCAATCCCGCGCCGGCTTTTCGATCCACCAGTAGGTGAAACTGGACACGGCGATGATCACCGCCAGGTAAGCCAGGCAGGCGAGATCGCCATGCCATAGCCGGGTTCCCAGCAACTTGACGACCTGCCCGTCGATCTCGACCTGCGTGAAAGCATCGACCTGCCAGTGCTTGTCGAGCGCCCTGCCCGCGTCGAGGAATCGCTTCATGATGAAGACGTGCGTCATGTAGATGGAATACGAGAGGGTCCCCAGCAGCAGCAGCGGCCGCAGCCGCAGCAGTGTGCTGACAGCGCCCGTTTCGAACGCGAATACCAGCACCAGCAGCCCGAATACATAGGGCGCCGCCAGGGAAACAGGGGTCTTGCCGGCGACGCTCACGAACGCGCACATCAGTGCGATGGCGCAACATTCCGCAACATTGCCGGACAGCCACCTGCCGAGCCGCGCGTGCCAGCGCGCATGCAGGTTCCACACCGCCACGCCGACGGCAAAGCCGTAGAGGCAGCGCAAGACGCCCCAGTCGTAGTCGGTACCCAGATTGCGCTCGCTCAGCGCCCCGATCAGCAGCGGCCCCCCGATCATGGCGACCGGTAGCGCGATCCACGCATGCCGGCGCAGTCCGTGCAGGCACGCGACGAACACGACATAGGTGGCGAACTCCGCGCTGACGCTCCAGCTTTGCGCGTTCCAGGTGTAGAAATCGTAAAGATGCAGGCTGTGCACCAGCAGCAGGTTGGCGACGATGGTGCCCGGCGCCTCGTGCGGTGTGCTGAAGGGTGCCGCCGAGGTGATCGAGATCGGCGCCAGCGCCGGGATCAGCAGCAACAGCTTGCAGGCGACAAACACTCCCAGCATGAACACATGCAGCGGGTACAGCCGCCCCAGGCGCAGCAGCAGGAAGCGCCCCCCGCCGTAGCCCTCGAGCAGGCGCTGCTGGTAGTTGGCGGCGATGACGAAACCGCTCAGCACGAAAAACAGATCGACGAACAGCCAGGCGTGGCGCAGCAACGGCAGGCCGTGCAGGTGACTGTAGGCGTCGAGGTGATACAGCGCCACCATGCATGCGGCGATGCCGCGCCAGCTGTCCAGTGCCACGAAGCGCGGGGCCACGTCTAGTGCTCCATGACCGGCGCCTTGCGGCGTGAATTCTCGACGCGCCGCCAGCGTTCCTCGTCCAGGTCCCGGTGCTCGGAGGCGAGCAGGTCGAACAGCAGTCGGTCGACCAGGCGGCCGTCGATCATGTGGCATTGCCGCTGCCTGCCGATGAAATGGTAGTTCAGGCGTTCGCCGATGCGCAGCGACGGGTTGTGTTCCGCCACCCAGGTATTGATCGAGTGCAGCCCGAGTTCGCGGAACACCAGGCTGAGGAACTTCGCCGCGGCGAGGGTGCCGTAGCCCCGGGTGCGAAAGGACTTGTCCCCCGCTACGCCCCAGAAGGTCGCGGTGCGGGCGACGCGGTCGAGATTGTTCAGGCCGACGATGCCGATCGGCCGGCCGTCGTGATCGGTATACAGTCGGATGAAATGCGTGTCGCGCTGCGCCATGATCTTGAGCAGGGCGGGCGTGGCGACCTGCCTGCCGCCGCCGAAATCCAGCCACTGGTAGTTTTCCTTCTGCGCCAGCCAGCCCGCGGCCAGCTCGAGCAGCTCGGGCCGGTCCGGCGGCAGCAGCTGCATGCCGGAAGTCATGCGGTCACTTCCTCCCCATGAAATAGACCGCGGGGAACAGGAGCCGGTCCAGCCCCAGTTTGCCGAGCAAGCTCACCAATGCAGCATGGTTTCGATACACGCTCAAGTAATAGCTGGGGGTGATTTCCTCGTTCAGGCGGAACACTTTTTCCAGCGCCGCCTTCAGTTCACCGGAGGAGAAACCGGCGTGCGCGCCGAATTCGTTGCGGAACCGGCCGCAAAGCCGCGCCTTCCAGTCGGCGATGTTCCACGCCAGCTTCTCGCGCCAGGTGATCTCCGTGCCCAGGTATGCCACCAGCCGGAGCCGATTCGGCGTGCCGACGCAGTAGGCGCCGTCCTTCGACAATACCCGGCGCATCTCGGCGAGGGCCTTGGTGTAGTCCGGGATGTGCTCGAGCACGTGAAACGAAAAGACGAAATCGAAGGTTTCATCGCCGAATTCAAGACAAGTGGCGTCGCCCCTGCGCAGCTGCGCGACGGTTCTCGCCGCCGAATCGAAGGCATCCTCCAGATCGACGCCGCACACGTCCGCGCCGAGTTCCCTGGCAAGAATCGCGGCCTCTTTCCCGGAACCGCAGCCGACGACGAGCACTCTGCGGATCGGGGCCCGAACGCGCTCGCGGATAAGGCCCGCCAGCACCTCGATCTTGCGATCGTGAAGCTCGGTGTTCACCGGCAGATCATAAGAATGCGTCGGTGATGGCGGTGTGGCGCCGCATGCTCCAACCGGACCAAAGGACTGGCTAGCGCTCGATGGCGATCGCGCTGCGCAGGTGGCAGCCGCCCCGGATCGTTCCCCGGCACAGGACCACCGGCGCCGGCGCTTTCTCCCCCAGCCGCCGCGAGATCCAGCCGAGCGGCGGCTGCTCGCTGCCGGCGATCACCTCCGGCGCCGCCAACTCGGGCGGGCATTCGAAGCGCAGCCGCGCCCCAGGGCAGGACACCTCCACATCGTGGCCGCGCACCTGTGCGGTGCAGTGCTCCGCCAGATGCCAGTGCAGTTCCACGTCGTGCGCGCCGCGGCATTGCAGGGTGTCGAGCACCTCGAAGCGCAGCGCGCCCTTGTCAAAATCGATTCGCCGGCGGTGCAGCACCGGGTCGTTCAGCCGCAGGTAGCCGTCGTGCTGTCCTTCGAACAGGTCCCGGTCCTCCCGGGACTCGTAGTAGTCACAGCGCGCGCGTGCGTGCGTCCGCCACAGGAAATCACCCCCCGCCACGGACTGGTCCTCGCCGTCCACGCGCAGCGTGTTGTGCGCCGCAGTGCCGCGGAAATAGTCGCGCCAGCGCTTCTCCCCGTGATAGGCGTAGGTACCGGGATCGACCAGCACTTCCTGGCCGCCAACCGACAGGGTCATCGCCAGCGCATCGGCGTGGCCATGCGCCGCGAGCGACAGGTAACCCAGGGGCCCCGCGTCCACGAGCGCCTTTACCTCGCGCGCGGTGCCGAAATCCCGCCCCAGAAGGCAATAGCCCGCCTCGCGAAACGCACGCCTGGCCGGGCGAGCGGGCGCGGCGGCCAGGGCGTCGAAGCGGCGCGCGGCGTCGTCGCCGAGCAGCCAGCGGCTCTTGTCGTCGAAGCCGCCTGCGGCGGACTTGAAATCGCCGCGCGCGAACAGCACCGCGCCGCTGGCGAGCAGCGAACGGTAAGGGCAGAACCCCTGCTCGCGCGAGAAGCGCACCATCACTGCGTCGTCCGCGTCGCCGACCATCGGCACGTGGCCGCCGGCGTCCATCACGGCGCCGATGAATTCCAGCATCGCCTCGAGCCGCCCGGCGTAGCGGCGCGAGAAACCGATGCCGTTGGCGCGGCCCCACAGCAGGCACAGCAGCATCATGTCAGCCACTTCGTGGTGGTACCAGAACGCCTGCTCGCGGTTCACGCCGTCGGCGCCGTTCTGCGTCACCGCCTGCACCTCCAGGGCGGCGTGCGCGCGCGCGCGCCAGCGCGCCGATTCGGGCCAGCGCGGCCAGGTCAGCGCGGCGACGAACAGGCCCGCCAGTTCGCCGAACAGGTGGTTGTTGGCCGAGGAATGCCGCGACAGGTTGCCGGCGATGAAATGGCAGTGCTGGTAGACCGCGGCGCACCAGCGCTCGCGCAGCGGCGCGGCCGCCTCGCCCAGCAATTGCCAGGCGCAGGCCCAGTTCAGCAGGCGCACGGCCGCTTCGAGCGCGCTCGCCCACTGCGCGCCCTGGGGATAGGGGCACTGCGCCAGCCAGGACGAGAGCAGGTCGCGCGCGCCTTGCGCGTAACGGGCGTCGCCCGACAAATGCCACGCCTGCGCCAGCGTGACCAGTTCCAGGTGCCGGTTCAGCTCCCACAGGTGCTTGATGTCGCCGACCAGGCGCGGGTCGCGGTAGTCGATCGCCTTGCCGAACGACCGGGGCGCCTCGACGCCAGTCTTCGGGTCGCGGTTCCAGCGCGGCGGAAAACCGAGCGCGCAGTCGCGCAGCGAGAGCACGTCCCAGCGCCCCGCCAGAATGCGATCGGCCGCCGCAAAAGTGGGCGCGGCGTCGAAGTGCGTGGGCATGGGCGCAACCCAGGACGCGGAGAGCCGGTCGGCGCCCGCGTGGGCGGCGTGCGCCGGCCCGATGCCCGCGCGTTCCGGCAACGAGGCGAGGGCTTGCCGCGCACGCCAGGCGATTTCCGCCGGCGCCATGGCGCGCAGGCGGTTCAGCTTCCAGGCGAGCGTGGCGCTCACGCCCGGTACAGCTTGCCAAAATCCCCGGCGAGCCGCGGCAGCGTGTAGTGCTCGCGCACACGCCGCCGGCACGCCTCGGCCATGTGCGCCAGGGCCGCGCGGTCGTCGTCGAGCGCCGCCACGGCCCGCGCCAGCGCACCCGCATCCTTCGCCGGCACGAGCAGGCCGTGCTCGCCGTCCCGCATCACATCGGGAATCGCGCCGACCGGGGTGGCGATCGGAACGCAGCCAGCCGCCATCGCCTCCAGCAGGGAATACGGGAGGCCTTCCATGGTGGTCGGAAAAACAAACAGATCCGCCTCAAGCCAGAGCCGCAATTTCTCCGCGCCGAACACGCTGCCGAGAAACCGAACGCGATGATTGAGACCGGCCTTCGCCGCAGCAGCGATCAATTCGCCCTGGTCCGGGCCGCCTCCGGCGATGGAAAGCCCGAACTCCCGTCCGGCGCGTTTCAATTCCATCGCTGCCTCGATGACCTCGAACAGACCCTTGGCTCGCGCGAGCCGGCCGACATAGACCAACTGCAAAGGTCGATTGGTGTTAGGGGCGCGCACCTGATCGGCAAGCCCCGCCGGATCGATGCCGTTGGGAATCAAGTGGACCCTGATGCGCGCATCGAATGCCCGGTGGGCGATCAGTTCGGCTTTGGACAGCACCGTGACCGCGTCGCTCGAAACAAGAAAGCGCCGCAGGATCCAGGTCAGCAAGGCGTTGCCCCGAAAGAAGTCCTGGGGCATTGCCCCGCCATGGATCTGGATCAGCACGCGCCGGCCGAGCATTCTCGCCACGATCGCGTAGACGAGGTCCCTCCAGTAGCCCTTCAGGTCGAGCGGGACGTTGAGATGCACCACGTCGGCGCCGGACTGCAACAGGAACAGCGCCAGTTGCACAGGGCTGAGGGTGAACCGCATCAGCTTCTGCAGCGCATTTTCCCGGCGCCCCTCGCTGCCAACCTGGAAGTGCAGCAGCTTGCATTCCCGCGCGAGATCGGACGCGAACAGCATCCGCAGGTGGGTGGAGATGCCGCTGACGGCATCCAGGGACGGACCGGTCAGAACGATCTTGTGCCTGTTCACGTCGATCGATCGTCGCCGTCGCAATGCGCGGGCTACGCCTTTTGCGCGTGCACGATCCGGTGCCAGCCCCAATGCCGGCCCAGCATTCTGCGCAGGGTGCGCGGCAACAAGCGGCCCAGCACGCCCCAGTGCCGGTGATCGAAAAAATGCACCTCGTTGCACTTGATCCGAAATGCGGCCAGAAGCTCGACCGCATCGACTGCGCCGTAGACCCCGCGGCAATACGGATAGTCGGGGCCGTTCGTATTGCGGCTCAGCCATTCCTGGTCCGTCATCGGCTTGCCCCGACGATACAGTTCGGCATGACGCTGCAGTTTTTGCCGCGGAAACCCCATCCGCGCGAGCAACGCGACGCACCCCGGCACCGAGAGGATGCGCAGAGCGAGTTTGCGCAGAAACATGATCTCGACGACGTAGTTGATCGACGCGCGGTTATAGAGCATGACCAGCAGTTCGCCGCCAGGCTTCAGCACCCGGTGAATCTCGGCGGCGGCCTTGTCAACTTCCGGAATGTGGTGCAGGACCCCGAACGAATACACCACGTCAAACGTGTTGTCGGGAAAATCCAGCCCTGTTGCATTGCCTTGCATGGCGACGCCGGGTAGCGAGAAGGTCTGCAATGCCTGCGATGTCGCGGCGGTCGATCCCCGATCGATGTTGATACCGGTGTAACTGCCCCCCCTGCCGATGATGTTGCGCGCGTCCGTACCGACGCCGGTACCGATCTCCAGGACTCTCTTTCCGCGCCAATCGATCCTCGCAAGGATGTCGGGAATATGCGGCTGCAGCGCATATCGACTGCGCTCGATCTCCAGAAAATATTCCCGCGATTGCCGGTCGCGGTCGCTCAACTCCGAATCACAGGGCTGATTGTTCCAAAATTCCCGGACTTGTTCCTGAGCCAGTTCGCTAGCCATGGTTCATCCCTTTCAAGGTTTGCCTCACGGGCGGACATCAAAAGCGTCCACCACCACGTAGTTGTTGGTCGCCGCTGGGTTCTGCAGGCCGGTCGCCTCGATGACCAGGGCATGACCGGTGTCGGGCAGACCCGCGATCGTGAATACCGTGGTCTGGAATCCTTCCGTGGCGGCATAGGTATCGACTTCGGCCACGAACGCACCATCCAGATAGACGCGAGCGATCCCGCCCTCGATCCCGCGGTAGCCGATCCAGCTCACCGATGTGCCGTTGAACGTCAAGGTGGCCTGCTCGCCCGCTGCGTCGGCGCCCGCGGCAGTCCCCTCGCTCCACGGTAGGTTGCGGTACCCCTGGGTCCAGCCGCCGCTGTAGAGGACCGACGCATCCGTTTCCTGGTAGCGGGTCCCGGGCGCCGTGACGTCGAACGAGTCGACGACGATCAGGCTGCCGCTCGAGGCAGGATTGCCGGCGCCGGTCGCCTCGATCGTCAAGCTGTGGCTCGCGTCGGCCAGATCAGTTGCCGTGAAGACGGCGCCCTGCACTGCGTGGGTGGGAGAATAGGTATCGATCTCGCCCGCGAACACGCCATCCAGATAGACGCGAGCGATGCCGGCATCGGGTCCGCGGTAGCCGTTCCAGCTGACCGATGTGCCGTTGAACGTCAAGGTGGCCTGCGCGCCCGCCGTTGTGGCGGCCGTGGCGGTCCCGGCGCTCCACGCCGTCGTGGGGTTCGCCCGCGCCCAGCCGCCCGCATAGCTCACGCCGGGATCCGTATGCTGCAGGTGCGAGACCGCCGGCCCGGGCACATCGAAGGCGTCCACCTGGATAACGCCGCTCACCGCTTCCAGGTTCATCCTGCCCGTCACTTCGATGGTCAGCGTATGGTTTCCAGCGCTCAGGCCATTGGCCGTGATGATGGGCGCGCGGGCTTCGTCGGTCCTGGCGAACAGGTCGACCTCGGACAGGAAAACCCCGTCGACGAACACGCGGGCAATGCCGCTGCGGCCGCTGCGGTAACCGATCCATGTGACCGAGGGTCCGCTGAACGTGAAGCTGGCGCGCGCACCCGGCAGCATGGATTCGACTGCGCTACCGCCGCTCCACGCGAACCAGCCCTGGTTGGACTGGGTCCAGCCTAGGCTGTAGCCCGCCGCCGCGCTCGTCTCCTCGTGTCGCGTGGTCGCTCCCGCCGGCGGCGTGCTGTCGCCGCCCGGCAGGAGCGGCAGGATCGGCGGCAGGATCTGCGCCTGCAGCGGCATGCCGCCCAGGCCAAGCAGGGCGATCGGCAAGGCGGTGAGAATCCGGCGGAGGCTTGCGGTCATAGCGTGCTTCCTTCCGTGTTGGCTTGTTTGCGCGCGCTGCGGGATCGCACCGCACTTTCGGGCCTGAGCAGCGACTGCGCCGCGTACCACTCGACGGTGCGCGCCAGGCCCTCGTCGATGCGCCACTGCGGCCGGTAGCCAAGCAGGCGTTCTGCCTTGCTGCAGTCGGCGGTGGAAAACGGGATGTCGCCCTTGCGGAACGGCTGGTAGCGGGCGCGCAACGCGCGCAGGCGCGGCAGGCGCGGCGCGAGCAACGAGCGGATCAGCTCGAACAGCACGTTGAGCGTGGTGGCCTCGCCCACCGCGATGTTGTAGACCTCGTTGAGCGCCGCCTTGTCCGTCACGGCGGCGGCGAGCAGGTTGGCCTGCACCACGTTGCCGACGTAGCAGAAATCTCGCGTCGTCCTGCCGTCGCCGTTGATGGCCACCGGCTCGCCGCGCAGCATGCCGCCGATCCAGGCCGGGATTACCGCGGCGTAGGCGCCCAGCGGGTCCTGGCGCGGGCCGAACACGTTGAAGTAGCGCAGCCCGACGCACTCGAGCGCGTAGCAGCGCGCGAACACGTCGGCGTACTGCTCGTCCGCCTGCTTGCTCAGGCCGTAGGGCGACAGCGCGCGGCCGGTCGCCTGCTCCACGCTCGGCACTCCGGGATGGTCGCCGTAGACGGCGCTCGAGCTGGCGTAGACGACGCGCTGCACCCCGGCGTCGCGCGCCGCGATCAGCATGTTCAGAAAGCCCGTCACGTTGCTCTGGTGCGTGGCAAGCGGGTCGGTCAGCGACTGCGGCACGCTGCCCAGCGCGGCGTGGTGCAGCACGACGTCGACCCCGCGGCAGGCGTCGGCGCAGGTGTCGGGCGAGCGGATGTCGCCTTGGATGAACTGCAGGCGCCGCCAGCGGCTGGCACTCACCGCGGTCTTCACCTCGTCGAGGTTGGCGCGCTTGCCGGTGGCGAAGTTGTCCAGCCCGACCACCTGCTGGTCGAGCTTGAGCAGG
>JANMUO010000346.1:0-4175 GCA_031391655.1 Betaproteobacteria bacterium | reverse complement strand
CGTCTGCGGGCTGGAAGGCGCCAACAGCACAGAGTTCGACCCGGACACTCCGCATCCCGTGGTGGCGCTGATCACCGAGTGGCTGGACCGTACCGGGCGCATCGAGCGCCGCAACGAGGCTTCCGAGCTCGGCGGCACCATGCGCCTGGGCGCGCAGAAGGTGCCGGTGGAGCAGGGCACGCTCGCCTTCCGCATCTACGGTGCGGAAGTGAACGAGCGCCACCGCCACCGCTACGAAGTGAACAACATCTACGTGCCGCAGCTCGAGGCGAAGGGCTACAAGGTGTCCGCGCGGACCCCGAGCGAGAACCTGCCCGAGATGATGGAGCTGCCCGCGCACCCGTTCTTCTTCGGCGTGCAGTTCCACCCGGAATTCACGTCCACGCCGCGCACCGGGCACCCGCTGTTCCGCGCGTTCGCGCAGGCGGCGCTGGAGCGGCGCGCCAAGGTGCGCTCGGCCTCCGGAGGGCCGTTTTCGGTCGTTGCGGCATGAAGCTTTGCGGATTCGAAGCCGGCCTCGACCAGCCGCTGTTCCTCATCGCCGGCCCCTGCGTCATCGAGTCGCGCGAGCTGCAGGTCGAGACCGCCGGCCGCCTGAAGGAGATGTGCGCGCGCCTCGGCGTGCCCTACATCTTCAAGTCCTCCTTCGACAAGGCCAACCGCAGTTCCAGCAAGTCGTTCCGCGGCTTGGGGCTGGACCAGGGCCTCGCGATCCTTGCCGAGGTGAAACGCCAGGTCGGCGTGCCGATCCTCACCGACATCCACGACAAGGACGAAGTCAAGGCGGTGGCGGCGGTGGTGGACGTGCTGCAGACGCCGGCGTTCCTGTGCCGCCAGACCGACTTCATCCAGGCGGCGGCTTCCGCCGGCAAGCCCGTGAACATCAAGAAGGGCCAGTTCCTCTCGCCGCAGGAGATGCAGAACGTGGTGGACAAGGCGCGCGAGGCGAGCGGCAAGGACAATATCCTGGTGTGCGAGCGCGGTTTCTCCTTCGGCTACGGCAACCTCGTGTCCGACATGAGGTCCCTCTCCATCATGCGTTCCACCGGCTGCCCGGTGGTGTTCGACGCCACGCACTCCGTGCAGCTGCCGGGCGGGCAGGGCACCTCCTCGGGCGGGCAGCGCGAGTTCATCCCGGTGCTCGCGCGCGCCGCGGTGGCGAGCGGGATCTCGGGACTGTTCATGGAAACGCATCCCAACCCGGAAAAAGCCCTGTCCGACGGCCCGAACGCCTGGCCGCTCCACCTGATGCAGCAACTGCTCGAAACGCTCGCGGACCTCGACCGGCTGGTGAAGAAGTCGGGCTTCGCGGAAAATCAGGTCAAACACTAGACAACGCAAGCAGGTACCCATGAGCTCCATCGTCGACGTCGTTGCGCGCGAGATCCTCGATTCGCGCGGCAATCCCACCATCGAGGCCGACGTGCTGCTGGAGTCCGGCTCCATGGGCCGCGCCGCGGTGCCCTCGGGCGCCTCGACCGGCAGCCGCGAGGCCATCGAGCTGCGCGACGGCGACGCCAAGCGCTACGGCGGCAAGGGCGTGCTGCGCGCCGTGGAGCACGTGAACACCGAGATTTCGGAGGCCATCGTCGGCCTGGACGCCTCCGAGCAGGCGTTCATCGACAAGACCCTGATCGAGATGGACGGAACGGAAAACAAGTCGCGCCTGGGCGCCAATGCGCTCCTGGCGGTGTCGATGGCGGTGGCGCGCGGCGCCGCCGAGGAAGCGGGGCTCCCGCTGTACCGCTATTTCGGCGGCTCGGGGCCGATGCAGATGCCGGTGCCGATGATGAACGTCATCAACGGCGGCGCGCACGCCAACAACAGCCTGGACATGCAGGAGATGATGATCGTGCCGATCGGCGCGCAGTCGTTCCGCGAGGCGCTGCGCTGCGGCGCGGAGGTGTTCCAGGCGCTCAAGAAACTCATCGACGGCAAGGGCATGCCCACCTCGGTGGGCGACGAGGGCGGTTTCGCGCCCAACCTGCCCAACCACGCGGCCGGCATCGAGCTGATCCTGCAGGCAATCGACAAGGCGGGCTACACCGCGGGCGGGGACGTGGTGCTGGCGCTCGATTGCGCGGCTTCCGAGTTCTACAAGGACGGCAGCTACGTGCTGGAAGGCGAGGGCCTGAAGCTCAATGCGGCGGGTTTCACGGACTACCTCGCCAACCTCGCCGACCGCTACCCGATCGTGTCCATCGAAGACGGCCTGGCGGAGAACGACTGGGAAGGCTGGAAGCTGCTGACCGGCAAGCTCGGCAAGAAGGTCCAGCTCGTGGGCGACGACCTCTTCGTCACCAGCACGCGCCTGTTGCGCGAAGGCGTGCGCCAGGGCGTGGCCAACGCCATCCTGATCAAGGTCAACCAGATCGGCACGCTGACCGAGACCTTCGCCGCCATCGAACTGGCCAAGCGCTCGGGCTATGGCGCGGTGATCTCGCATCGCTCGGGCGAGACCGAGGACACCACCATTGCGGACATCGCGGTGGGCACCAACGCGCTGCAGATCAAGACCGGGTCGCTGTCGCGCTCGGATCGCGTCGCCAAGTACAACCAGTTGCTGCGCATCGAAGAGGACCTCGGCGACTCGGTGAGCTATCCGGGCCGCGAGGTCTACACGCGCCTGCGCTGACGTGAGAACGCTGGCTGGCATCCTTACCGCCCTGATCGTCCTGGTCCAATATCCGTTGTGGCTGGGCAAGGGCGGGTGGCTGCGCGTGTGGGAAGTGGACCGGCAGCTGGATGCGCAGCGCGAGAAAAGCGAAACCCTGCAGGGGCGAAACCAGGCGCTCGATGCCGAGGTGCGCGACTTGAAGCAGGGCGTGGACGCGCTCGAAGAGCGCGCGCGCTACGAGCTGGGCATGATCAAGGCCGACGAAGTCTTCTTCCAGATCGTGGAAAAAGCGAAAAAATAGGGACAGACCCCATTTTCGAAAAAGGGGTCTGTCCCTATTTTCTAGTCGGCGACATCCGGCTCGAAGAACAGCCACTGGATCTCGGGGAACTCGGTGCGAGTCGCAGCCTCGGCGCGGTTGATCGCCGCGATCATTTCCTCCACCGAGTTGGCGCGCACCTTGGCTTTCACCGCGACCATGAAGGTGGTGCCGAGCTGGTACGTGAGCAGGCGGAAGATTTTCTCCACCCCGGGCTGCTGCAGCAGGAATTCGCGCAGCCGCGCCTCGGTCTCGTGCTCGGCGCTCTGGCCGATGAGCAGCGCCTTGATTTCGTTGCCGATGCCGGCGGCGACCACGATGAGCAGCACGCCGATCGACATGGAGCCGAGGGCGTCCCACATCGGGTCGCCGGTAGCGACGGTGATCAGGATTGCAAGCAAAGCGAGAACCAGCCCGAACAGCGCGGCGATGTCCTCGCCGAAGATGACCACCAGCTCGCTCTGCCGGCTCTCGCGGAACCAGCGCCACAGCGACCTGCCGCCGCGCACCTTGTTTACCTCGTGGAGGCAGGCGCGCAGCGAGACCGTCTCGGCCGCGATGCCAAACACCAGGATGCCGACCGCCACCCAGGGATAGCTCAGCACTTCTGTCGCGTTCAGTTTGTGCCAGCCCTCATACAGCGAGAACAGGCCGCCGATGGAGAACAGCACGACGGCGACGATGAACGACCAGAAGAACACCGCCTTGCCCCAGCCCAGCGGGTAGTCCGGGGAAGGTGGGCGCTTGGCCTGCTTGAGCCCCCAGAGCAGCAAGACCTGGTTGCCCGCGTCGGCGTAGGAGTGGATCGCCTCGGCCAGCATCGAACTGGAGCCGGTGAACACCGCTGCCGCAGTCTTGGCCGCTGCGATAGCCAGGTTGGCGCCCAGGGCATAGAGGATGGTCCGGACGGAATCGGCTTTCATGCGCCTATACTATTTCAATGTGCAGGCCAGGCCCTGCAAATGACGAGGACGACCACATGAACCTGACCAGTGAGCAGCTTGAGCATTTCGACCGCCAGGGCTACCTTTTCTTCCCCAGCCTGTTCAAGCCGGAGGAGATCGAGGTCCTGACCGACGAAGTTCCCGCGCTCTACGCGCAGCGCCGCCCGGAGAACGTGCGCGAGAAGACCGGCGACGTGGTGCGCACCAATTTCGCGGCCCATCTGTACAGCTATCCGTTTGCCAAGCTGGCGCGCCACCCGCGCATGGTCGAGCCGATCAAGGCGCTGTTCGGCGA
>JANMUO010000070.1:0-6043 GCA_031391655.1 Betaproteobacteria bacterium | reverse complement strand
TTTATATATTTTGCAAAAAAATAAATCTCTCCTGCCACGGTCCGCCGCCAAAATAAAATTTTAAACCTTTTTCGATTGGATCCTCGATCCCCTTCTTGATGTAGCTGCGCACGCGGTCGAGCTGCATCTTGGAAGATAGCGGCCCCATGCGCGTCGCCTCGAGCATCGGGTCGCCGAGCGTGAAGGACTTGGCGGCTTCCACCGCGAGCTTCGCGACTTCGTCGTATTTCGATTGTGGCACCAGCATTCGCGTGAGCGCCGTGCAGGTCTGGCCGGAGTTGAGGTAGCAGCCGTTCACGGTGCCTTTCACGGCCGCCGCGAGGTCGGCGTCCTCCAGGATCACCGAGGGGCTCTTGCCGCCGAGTTCGAGCGCGATGCGCTTGACGGTCTGCGCGCCGACTTCCGAGATCCGCTTGCCCGCGCGCGTGGACCCCGTGAAGGAGATCATGTCCACCTGCGGATGCTTCACCAGCGCTTCGCCTGCCGTGGGGCCAAATCCCGTCACGAGGTTGAACACGCCTTTTGGCAGCCCGGCGGCTTCCATCACCTCAGCGAGGATGAAAGCATTGAAGGGCGCGATCTCGGAGGGCTTGAGCACCACGGTGCAGCCCGCGGCGAGCGCCGGCGCGACTTTCAGCGCGATCTGGTGCAGCGGATAGTTCCACGGCGTGATGGCACCGACCACGCCCACTGCCTCGCGCATCACCACGGAGTTGCCCACGCGGCTTTCGAACTGGAAGGTGGGCGCGAGCTTCGCGTAATTGGCGAAGTTGGCGATCGGCAGGCCGGCCTGGATGCGCCCAGCGAGCTTGATCGGCATGCCGACTTCCTGCGCGATGGTCTTGGCGATTTCCTCGGCGCGCGCCTTCAGGCCGTCGGAGACCTTTTGCAGCAGCTCGGCGCGTTTTTCCACCGGGGTACGGCTCCAGCCCTCGAAGGCCGCGCGCGCGGCAGCCACCGCCGCGTCGATGTCCTTCTCGCCGCCGGCAGGCACTTTGCCCATCACTTCGCCGGTGCCGGCGTTGTGCACGTCGATGGTCTCGCGGGTGGAGGGGGCGACCCATTGGCCGTCGATGAAGAATTTGTCGCGATTCAGCATGATGGAATCCTGCGGTGGGGAGCGCGTGATTATACTGTCGCCCATGACACGCACCGGAAAAGCAGTCGTCTGCCGTGAACTGAACAAGCCCGTCGTCGTCGAGGAGGTGAGCGTCGATGCGCCCAAGCGCGGCGAAGTCATGGTGAAGATCGCCGCCTGCGGTGTGTGCCACTCCGACCTCTCGGCCACCAACGGCACCATCGCGCTGCCGCCGCCGCTGGTGCTCGGCCACGAAGGCGCGGGAGAAGTGGTTGAGGTAGGTGAAGGAGTAAGCGGCTTTGCCGTGGGCGACCACGTTGTCTCTTCGTTTATCTACATGTGCGGCAAGTGCCGTTTCTGCGCGGGCGGCCGCCCGGTGCTGTGCGTGGAGCAGGGCAAGGCCCTCACCACGCCGCCCGAGGGCACGCCGCGCGTGCACGACAAGGCGGGCAAGGCGCTGGGCATCTTCTCCGGCTGCGGCGTGATGGCGGAGTACGCGACGCTGTCGGTGGACAACCTGGTGAAGATCGATCCGAAGATTCCCCTGGACCGCGCGGCGCTGGTGGGCTGCGCAGTAACCACGGGCGTGGGCGCCGTATTCAACACGGCAAAGGTGGAACCGGGCTCCAGCGTAGCGGTGTTCGGCTGCGGCGGCGTGGGGCTCAACGTGGTGCAGGGCGCGGCCATCGCCGGGGCCGAGCGCATCATCGCCATCGACACCATGGAATCCAAGCTCGCCCTGGCCAAGCAGTTCGGCGCCACCGACGTGATCCTGGCCAAGCCGGGCGAGGATGTGGCCAAGGCGCTCAAGAAACTCACCGGCGGCGGCCCGGACTACGCCTTCGAATGCGTGGGAATCGGTGCGCTCGCGGAGACCGCCTATCGCGCCATCCGCCGCGGCGGCAAGGCGATCGTGGTCGGCGTAGCCAAGGCGAGCGATGCTGCCTCGATCAAGCCGATGACCCTGGTGTTCGAGGAAAAGAGCCTGCAGGGCAGCTATTTCGGCTCCTGCGTGCCGCGCATCGACTTTCCGCGCATGCTGCAGCTGTACATGGCCGGCAAGCTCAAGCTCGACGAGCTCATCACGCACCGCTACAAGATCGAAGAAGCCCCGCAGGCATTCGCCGACCTCGAGTCGGGGCGCAATGCGCGGGGCGTGATCGTCTTCTGATGTCGCTCACGGGGACACCCCGCCGCGGGCGAGTCCTGGTGGTCGACGACCAGCGCTCCAACGTGGAGATGATGACCGAGTTGCTGCGCTCGCGCGGCTACGAGGTGTTCTTCGCCCACGACGGCGCGGAGGCGCTCGAGCGCGTCGCCGAGCACAATCCCGACATCGTGATCTCGGACATCCGCATGCCGGGCATGGACGGCTACGAGCTCACCCAGCGCCTGCGCGAAGCCCCCGCCACCGCGCTCCTGCCGATCGTGCTGGTGACGTCCCTTGAGGACCGCGACGGCCACGACGAGCGCATCAAGGGCATCGAGTACGGGGCGGATGATTTCCTCACCAAGCCGGTGCGCTACGCGGAACTGTTTGCGCGCGTGAGGTCGCTGTTGCGCGTGAAGCTGCTGCAGGACGAGGTGCGCAAGCAGTCCGACGAGCTGCGCGCATGGAACGAGACCCTCGAGCAGCGCGTGCGCGAGCAGGTGACGGCGATCGACCGCCTGGCGCAGATGAAGCGCTTCTTTTCGCCGCCGGTGGCCGAGGCGATCATCGCCGGCGGCGCCGATGTGCTCGAGCCGCACCGCCGTGAGATCACCGCGGTGTTCCTGGACCTGCGCGGCTTCACAGCCTTCACCGACCGCGCGGCGCCCGAGGAGGTGATGGACCTGCTCGGCGCCTACCACGCGGCGCTGGGCCGCATCGTCGATCGCTATGAGGGCACGCTGGAACACTTTGCCGGCGACGGCGTGATGATCTTCTTCAACGACCCGCTGCCGGTGGACCGGCCCGCGGTGCGCGCGGTGCGCATGGCCGTCGACCTGCAGCAGGCCTTCGTGCCGATCGCGCAGGCCTGGAAGGCGCGCGGGCACGCCGTGGCGCTGGGCGTGGGCATCGCGCAGGGCGAGGCGACCCTCGGCGTCATCGGCTTCGAGCAGCGCTGGGAATACGCGGCGATCGGGGCCATTCCCAACCTTGCCGCGCGCCTCTGCGGTCAGGCGAGAGGCGGCGACATTCTGATCGACGCGGTGACCTACGCCGATGTCAGCGATGTCGCGGACGCCGAGCCCGTCGGCCCGCAGGCCCTGCGCGGCTTTACCCAGCCGATGCCGGCGTTCCGGCTGTTGAGGCTGAAAAAATAGGGACAGACCCTATTTTTCACATGGTGATAAATAGGGTCTGTCCCTATTTATTTGCCTGCTAGACGACTTCGAAAAGGCCGGCGGCGCCCATGCCCCCGCCGATGCACATGGTCACCACGACGAATTTCGCGCCGCGGCGCTTGCCTTCGATGAGCGCGTGGCCGGTGAGGCGCGAGCCGGTGACGCCGTAGGGGTGGCCGACGGCGATCGAGCCGCCATTGACGTTCAGGCGCTCGTCGGGGATGCCGAGCTTGTCGCGGCAGTAGATCACCTGCACGGCGAACGCTTCGTTCAGCTCCCACAGGCCGATGTCGGCGATCTTCTTGCCGGTGCGCTCCAGCAGCTTCGGGATGGCGTACACCGGGCCGATGCCCATTTCGTTGGGCTCGCAGCCGGCGACCGCGAAGCCGCGGAAGATGCCCAGCGGTTTCAGGCCTTTCCTTGCCGCCACCTTGTCGCTCATGATCACCTGCGCTGCCGCACCGTCGGAGAACTGGCTGGCGTTGCCCGCCGAGATGACGCCGCCCTCGATGGCCGGCTTGATCTGCGACACGCCTTCGTAGGTGGTGTCGGGGCGGATGCCCTCATCGTGCTCTGCGGTGACTTCCTTCATGGTCTCGACGCTGGTGGTCTTGTCGATGACCTTCATCTTGGTGGTGATCGGCGCGATCTCGTCCTTGAACTTGCCCTCGGCGCGCGCCTTGGCCGCGCGCAGCTGGCTCTGCACGCCGTAGCGGTCCTGCGCCTCGCGCGGGATGCCGTACTTCTTCGCCACGTACTCGGCCGTCTGCAGCATCGGCCAGTAGATCTCGGGCTTGTGGCGGTTCAGCCACTCGTCCTGGCCGTGGAACTTGTTGGCCTCGTTTTGCACGAGCGAAATGGATTCCACGCCGCCGGCGATGTAGACCTCGCCCTCGCCCGCGAGGATGCGCTGCGCGGCGAGCGCCACGCTCTGCAGGCCCGAGGAGCAGAAGCGGTTCACCGTCATGCCCGACACCGTCACCGGCAGCCCGGCGCGCAGCGCGATCTGGCGCGCGATGTTGCCGCCGGTCGCGCCCTCAGGCGTGGCGCAGCCCATGATCACGTCCTCCACTTCCTGCGGCTCGATCTTCGCGCGCTCGAGTGCGGCGTGCACCACGTGCCCGCCCATCTTCGCGCCGTGGGTCATGTTGAGCGCGCCGCGCCAGCTCTTGCACAGCGGCGTGCGGGCGGTTGATACGATGACTGCGTCGGTCATGGGGCTCCCTCCTATCCGTTGAAACGCTTGCCTTCGCCGGCGAGCTTGACGAGCAGCGGCGCCGCCTGCCATTGGTTGCCGTTGTAGCCCTGCTTGAACTTCTCGATGGCCGCGAGCACCTTGGCGAGGCCCACCGTGTCGGCGTAGAACATCGGCCCGCCGCGGTACGCGGGAAAGCCGTAGCCGGTGAGATACACCATGTCGACGTCGGAGGCTCTCAGTGCGATCCCTTCCTCGAGGATCCTGGCCCCCTCGTTGGCGAGCGAGTAGATGCAGCGCTCGACGATCTCCTCATCGGAGATCTCGCGCGCCTTGAGGCCGTTCTCCTTGCGGTACTGCTCGAGCAGCGCGTCGACCTCGGGATCGGGCTGGGGCTTGCGGTTGCCGGGCTCGTACTTGTAGAAGCCCTTGCCGGTTTTCTGCCCGTAGCGCCCCAGCTCGCACACCTTGTCGGCGAACTTCGAATACACCATGTCGGGCTTCTCGTAGTAGCGGCGCTTGCGCACGTCCCAGCCGATGTCGTTGCCCGCCATGTCGGACATGGTGAACGGCCCCATCGCCATGCCCCACTTCTGCAGCGCCGCGTCCACCTGCATCGGGCTCGCGCCCTCGTCGAGGAGGAACCCGGCCTGCTGGGTGTACTTCTCCAGCATGCGGTTGCCGATGAAGCCGTCGCACACGCCCGAGACGATGGCCACCTTCTTCAGCTTCTTGCCCAGCTTCATGGTGGTGGCGAGCACGTCCTTGCCGGTTTTCGCGCCGCGCACCACTTCCAGCAGGCGCATCACGTTGGCGGGCGAGAAGAAGTGCGTGCCGATGACGTCCTGCGGGCGCTTGGTGACCTCGGCGATCTTGTTCACGTCCAGCGTCGAAGTGTTGGTGGCGAGGATCGCGCCGGGCTTCATCCAGCCGTCGAGCTTCCTGAAGATGTCCTGCTTGACCTCCATGCGCTCGAACACCGCCTCGATGACGATGTCCGCGTCGCGCATGTTGGCCATCTCGGTGGTGCCGGTGATCAGCGAGACGCGCTTGTCCATCTCCTCCTGCTTGAGCCTGCCGCGCTGCACGGTGACCGCGTAGTTGTCCTTGATGCGCTTCAGGCCCTTGTCCAGCGCCTCCTGCGACACGTCGGCGATGGTCACCGGGATGCCGGCGTTGGCGAAGCTCATGGCGATGCCCCCGCCCATGGTGCCCGAGCCGACGATGGCGGCCTTCTTGATCTCGCGCACCGGCGTGTCCTCGGGAACGTCGGGGATCTTGGAGGTCAGGCGCTCGGCGAAGAACATGTGGCGCAGCGCCTTCGACTCCACGGTGTTCACCAGGTACTCGAAGCGCTCGCGCTCCACCTTGCGGCCTTCGTCAAAGGGCAGGGTGACGGCGGCCTGGATGCACTTGGCGATCTCCGCCGGCGCCGGATTGCC
>JANMUO010000017.1:0-6859 GCA_031391655.1 Betaproteobacteria bacterium | reverse complement strand
GCCTTGCGCAGCGCATCAAGAATGTAGGACATCTTTAGGGCCCGGTAGCCAGCACCGGCTCTCCGACGTCAAGGCGCGCAAGTACCTGGCCGAGCAGATGGAGAAGCATTTCTTCGGCGAAGGCGCCGACGTCGCCTCCGGGTACGTCCCCCCTACGAAGTAGGAGGGGGTACGGGGGAACCTCGGTTCCCCTGTACCGAGCGGTTACTGAAGGATTTCCTTTTCCACCTCGTCGATCGAGGTGTGCCGCACGTCGCGGCCCTTCACCATGTAAATCACGTACTCGGCCATGTTCTTCGAGTGGTCGCCGATGCGTTCGATGGCCTTGGCGATGAACAGAATCTCCAGGGACCGGGTGATGGTGCGCGGATCTTCCATCATGAAGGTGATGAGCTGGCGCATGATGGCGCGGAAGGCGTCGTCCACCTCGCTGTCCAGCCTCACCACGCGCATCGCCTCCGCCACGTCCAGGCGCGCGAATGCGTCCAGCGACTTGCGCAGCATGGCGAGCGCGCGCTCCGCGACGTGCGCCAGGTCCAGGCGCGGCATGTGCAGGCGCTCCGCGGTGTGGATGAGCTTCGCCATGCGCGCGATCTTCTCGGACTCGTCGCCGATTCGCTCGAGGTCCGTGATGGTCTTGATCACCGTGATCAGCAGCCGCAGGTCCGAGGCCGCGGGCTGGCGCCGCGCGATGATGTGGCTGCACAGCTCGTCGAGCTCGACTTCCATCGCGTTCACGCGATGGTCCCCGGCGATCACCTTGTCGATGAGCGGCATGTCGCCGCTGCCCAGCGCCTCCATGGCGCGGATGATCTGTTCCTCGACCAGCCCGCCCATCTGCAGCACGCGCGAGCGCACGTTCTCCAGCTCGGCGTCGAATTGCTTTGAAGTGTGTTCGGCCATGACCGCTCAGGCTAACAGGCGCATATTGCTGAAATATTACGCCTTCCGGGCCTGCGCTGCCCGGACCCCCGAAGCCTCCCCCAGCAGCAGCAGGTCGGCCGGGCGCCTGGCAAACAGGCCGTTGGTGACCACGCCGGCGACGTTGTTCAGCTCCGACTCCAATCGCGCCGGGTCGGTGATCACCAGACCGTGGCAGTCCAGGATCAGGTTGCCGTTGTCGGTCTTGTAATTCTCGCGCAGCACCGGATGGCCGCCGAGCCTGCGCAGCTCGCGCCCCACATGGCCGCGGGCCATCGGGATCACTTCCACCGGGACCGGGAACTTGCCCAGCACCGGCACCAGCTTGGAGGCGTCGCAGATGCAGACGAACTTGCGCGCCACCGCGGCGACGATCTTCTCGCGCGTCAGCGCGCCGCCGCCGCCCTTGATCATGGCCAGGTGCTCGGTGATCTCGTCGGCGCCGTCCACATAGACTGGCAGCTCGTCCACCGCATTCAGGTCGAACACCCGGATGCCGTGCTTCTTCAGCCGCTCGGCGCTCGCCTCGGAGGCCGCCACCGCGCCCTCGATGCGCCCCTTGATTCCGGCGAGCGCGTCGATGAACAGATTGACCGTGGAGCCCGAGCCGACGCCGACCACGGCGTCCTCGACCACGTGCTTGAGGGCGGCCTGGGCGACGAGCTTCTTCAGTTCGTCCTGGGTCACGCCTTCTTCTTCTGCGGTGGCATGTCGGTGCACACCCCTTCGAACAGCTCGGCCGCCATGCCCACCGATTCGCCCAGCGTCGGGTGCGGGTGGATGGTCTTGCCGATGTCGGTGGCGTCCGCGCCCATCTCGACCGCCAGCGCAAGCTCGCTGATCAAGTCTCCCGCGCCGGTGCCGACGATGCCGCCACCCACGATGCGACGGGTCTCGGCGTCGAAAATCAGCTTGGTGAAGCCTTCGTCGCGCGCGTTGGCGATGGCGCGGCCGGACGCGGTCCAGGGAAACTTCGCCACGCCCACCTTGAGCCCGGTCTTCTTCGCCTCGTCCTCGGTGACACCGACCCAGGCGATCTCGGGATCTGTGTAGGCAACCGAAGGCACGACGCGCGCGTCGAAGTGCGATTTCTGTCCGGCGGCCGCCTCGGCTGCCACGTGGCCCTCGTGCACCGCCTTGTGCGCGAGCATCGGGTTGCCAGCGACGTCGCCGATGGCATAGATGTGCGGCACGTTGGTGCGCCTCTGCGAGTCCACCGCAATGAAGCCGCGCTCGTCGACGGTGACGCCGGCCTTCTCGGCGCCGATCTTCTTGCCGTTGGGCACGCGGCCCACGGACACGAGGACCGCGTCGTAAACCTTGGGCTCCTGTCCCTCGATTGCGACGCGGATGCCCTCCTTCGTCGCTTCTGCCTTCGTTGTTTTCGACTTGAGCATCACCCTGTCGAAGCGGCCGGCGTTGAACTTCTGCCATACGGCCACCAGGTCGCGGTCGGCGCCGAGCATCAGCCCGTCCATCATCTCGACCACGTCCAGGCGCGTGCCCAGCGTGGAATACACGGTGCCCATCTCCAGGCCGATGATGCCGCCGCCGATCACCAGCATCTTCCTCGGCACCGCCTTGAGTTCCAGCGCGCCCGTGGAATCGAAGATGCGCGGATCCTCCGGCAGGAACGGCAGTTTGGCCGCCTGCGAGCCGGCGGCGATGATCGCCTTGGCGAAGCGCACGGCAGTCTTCTCCTTGCCATCCACCACCAGCTGGTTCGGCCCGGTGAATTCGCCCACGCCCTGCACCACCGTCACTTTGCGCATCTTGGCCATCGCTGCAAGACCGCCGGTGAGCTTGCCGACCACCTTTTCCTTGAACGAGCGCAGCTTCGCGAGGTCCACCTTCGGCTCGCCGAAGGCGATGCCGTGGTCCGCCAGAGCGCGCGCTGCGTCCATCACCGCGGCGGTGTGTAGCAGCGCCTTCGAGGGGATGCAGCCGACGTTGAGGCACACGCCCCCGAGCACCGGGTAGCGCTCCACCAGTACGGTCTTCAAACCGAGGTCGGCCGCGCGGAACGCGGCGGAGTAGCCGCCGGGGCCGGAACCGAGCACCAGCACGTCGCAATCGAGCTCGGCCATGTCAGAGCAGCGTGCGGCGGATGTCGCCGAGCACGCTCGCCAGGTACGCGGTGAAGCGCGCGGCCGACGCGCCGTCCAGCACCCGGTGGTCGTAGGACAGCGACAGCGGCAGCATCAGGCGCGGCGCGAACTCCTTGCCGCTCCACACCGGGCGCAGCGCGGACTTGGACACGCCGAGGATCGCCACTTCGGGGGCGTTGATGATCGGGGTGAACGCCGTGCCGCCGATGCCCCCAAGGCTGGAGATGGAGAAGGTGCCGCCCTGCATGTCGCCGGGCTTCAACTTCTTGTCGCGCGCCAGCTTGGAGATCTCGGAGAGTTCCTTCGCCACGTCGAATACGCCCTTGCGGTCCGCATCGCGCACCACCGGCACCACCAGCCCGTCGGGCGTGTCCACTGCGACGCCGATGTTGTAGTACTTCTTCAGGATCAGGTTCTCGCCAGTGCGGTCCAGGCTCGAGTTGAACGTCGGATGCTGGCGCAGCGCGGTGACGCATGCCTTGATCAGGAAGGCGAGCATGGTGAGTTTGAAGCCCTGCTTCTCCGTCTCCGCAGTGTTCGACTTCCTGAATGCTTCCAGGTCGGTGATGTCCGCTTCGTCGAACTGCGTGACGTGCGGGATGGATACCCAATTGCGGTGCAGGTTGGGCCCCGAGAGCTTCTGCAGGCGCGAAAGCGGCTTCGCCTCGACTGGACCGAACTTGGCGAAGTCCACGTCCGGCCAGGCAGGAAGGTTGAACGGAAGGGCGCCGCCCTTCGCCGCCGGGGCAGCTGCCGGCGCTGCCGCCAGCGCACCCTTGACGAAGGACTGCACGTCCGCATGCAGGACGCGGCCTTTCGGTCCGCTGCCCTTCACCCGCGTGAGGTCCACGCCCAGCTCGCGCGCGAACTTGCGCACCGAAGGGCTGGCGTGCGGCTTGGCGTGCGTCGCCTCTTGCGGTTCGACTGGCACCGGCGGCCGGACAGCGGCCGCGACGACCGGTGCGGGCGCACCGGCAACAGCAGCCGGGGCAGCCACCGCGGGAGCTGCTCCGCCCGCACTCGCCTTCAGCACCAGGATGACTGCGCCTTCGGAAACCTTGTCGCCGGTCTTGATGCTGATTTCCTGCACCACGCCGGACGCCGGCGATGGAATCTCCATCGTCGCCTTGTCCGACTCGAGGGTGATGAGGGACTGCTCCTTGGCGACGGTGTCGCCCGGCTTCACCAGGACCTCGATCACCTCGATGTCCTTGAAGTCGCCGATGTCGGGGACCTTTACCGTGATCGGTTCGTCGCTCACCACAGGAGCACCCGCTGGCGCAGGCGAAACCGCCGGGGCCGGCTTTGCTGCAGGCGGGGCTGAAGCAGGGGCTGGCGCTGGAGCAGGTGCCGGCGCTGCTGCAGCCGCAGCCGACTCTTCGAGCACCAGGATCGGCGTGCCCTGCGACACCTTGTCGCCGACCTTGATCCTCAGTTCCTTCACGATGCCGGCGCCGGGCGCCGGGATCTCCATCGTCGCCTTGTCCGACTCCACCGTGATCAGCGATTGCTCGGCCGCGATCGCGTCGCCGGCTTTCACCAGGACCTCGATCACCTCCACTTCCTTGAAATCCCCGATGTCCGGGACCGCGACCTCTCTCATACGGTTGTCGGGTCCGGCTTTTCCGGATCAATGCCGTACTTCCTGATGGCGTCGGCCACGCTCTTCGCCTTGCCCTCGCCCGACTCCGCCAGCGCCTTGAGCGCGGCGATCACCACGAAGTAGCGGTTCACCTCGAAGAAGTGCCGCAGCTTGGCGCGCGAGTCGGAGCGCCCGAAGCCGTCGGTGCCGAGCACGCGGTAGACGCGATCCCGCGGCACGAACGGGCGGATCTGGTCGGCAAAGGCCTTCATGTAGTCGGTCGCCGCGACCACCGGCCCGGCGTGCTTCTCCAGGCAGCGCGCGACGTAGGATACGTGCGGCTTGTCCTCCGGATGAAGCAGGTTCCAGCGGTCGGCGGCAAGGCCCTCGCGGCGCAGTTCGGTGAAGCTGGTGGCGCTCCAGACGTCCGCTGCCACGCCCCAGTCCTTCTCGAGCATGCCGGCGGCCGCCTCTACCTCGCGCAGGATCGTCCCCGAGCCCATCAGTTGCACGCGCGCCTTCGCCTTGGACTTCGAAGCGCGCAGCAGGTACAAGCCCTTGAGGATGCCCTCCTCGATGCCCTCGGGCATCGCCGGGTGCTCGTAGTTCTCGTTCATCAGGGTGATGTAGTAGAAAACATCCTCCTGGTTGGTCACCATGCGGCGCAGGCCGTCGTGGATGATCACCGCCACTTCGTAGCCGTAGGTCGGGTCGTAGGAAATGCAGTTCGGGATCACCGAGGACAGGATGTGCGAGTGGCCGTCCTCGTGCTGCAAGCCCTCGCCGTTGAGCGTGGTGCGTCCCGCGGTGGCGCCGAGCAGGAAGCCGCGCGCGCGCTGGTCGGCCGCGGCCCAGGCGAGGTCGCCGACCCTTTGCATGCCGAACATCGAGTAGAAGATGTAGAAGGGCACCGTGACCACGTTCGAGTGGCTGTAGGAGGTCGCCGCCGCGATCCAGGAGGACATCGCGCCAGGCTCGTTGATGCCTTCCTCGAGGATCTGGCCCTGCTTGTCCTCGCGGTAGTACATCACCTGGTCCCTGTCGACCGGTTCGTATTTCTGCCCCACGCTCGCGTAGATGCCGAGTTGCCGGAACATGCCCTCCATGCCGAAGGTGCGCGCTTCGTCGGGCACGATCGGCACGATGCGCTTGCCGATCTCCTTGTCGCGCACCAGCGCCGTGAGCAGGCGCACGAAGGCCATGGTGGTGGAAATCTCACGGCCCTCGCCCGAGCCCTTCAGCACCTGCTCGAACGCCGAGATCGGCGGCACGGCAGGGGAAGTTTGCGCTGTCCTCCTGCGCTGCGGAAAGAGACCGCCCAGAGCCTTTCTGCGTTCGTGCAGGTATTTCATTTCGGGAGCATCGGCGGGCGGAATGTAGAACGGCAACTCCTCGAGCTTGTCGTCGGGAACGGGAATGTGAAAGCGATCGCGCATCTCGCGGATGGTCGCGATATCGACCTTCTTCAACTGGTGGGTCGGATTCTTTGCCTGGCCCTGCTTGCCCATGCCGTAGCCCTTGATGGTCTTGGCGAGGATCACGGTGGGCTGGCCCTGGTGCTTCACCGCCGCCGCGTAGGCAGCGTAGATCTTGTGCGGGTCGTGCCCGCCGCGGTTCAGCCGCCAGATATCCTCGTCGCTCATGCGCGACACCATCTCCAGCACCTTGGGATGCTTGCCGAAGAAATTCTTGCGCACGAAAGCGCCGTCATTGGCCTTGTAGTTCTGGTACTCGCCGTCCACGGTGTCTTCCATGACGCGCAGGAGCAGGCCTTCCTTGTCGCGCGCCAGCAGCGCATCCCAGTAGCCGCCCCAGATCAGCTTGATCACGTTCCAGCCGGCGCCGCGGAAGTCGCCCTCCAGCTCCTGGATGATCTTGCCGTTGCCGCGCACCGGGCCGTCGAGCCGTTGCAGGTTGCAGTTGATCACCCACGTCAGGTTGTCCAGTTTCTCCCGCGCCGCCAGCGTGATGCACCCCAGGCTTTCCGGCTCGTCGCACTCGCCGTCGCCCAGGAACGCCCACACCCGCACCCCGTCCGTCTGGCTCAGCCCGCGGTCCCGCAGGTAGCGGTTGTACCGGGCGTGGTAGATGCTCATGATCGGGCCGAGGCCCATGCTGACGGTCGGGTATTGCCAGAAGTCGGGCATCAGCCACGGGTGCGGGTAGCTGCTCACCCCGCCGCCCGGTTGCAACTCCTGGCGGAAGTTCGTCAACTGCTGCTCGCTGATCCGCCCCTCCAGGAAGGCGC
>JANMUO010000355.1:0-1635 GCA_031391655.1 Betaproteobacteria bacterium | reverse complement strand
CGCGTGTCCTTGCCGATGAGCACCGCCGGGTTCCTGGCCTGGCCGGCGAGCACCTTGCCCGCGGCGTAGCCCAGGCGCAGGACGAAATCCGGCGTCATCGGCGCCTGCCCCACCGTGCCTCGCACGCCGTCGGTGCCGAAGTACTTGCGCGTCATGCCCTGCTCCAAGCCTGGAACATCAGGACCGCATCCCGGGTTTCCTTCACGTCGTGCACGCGCAGTATTCTCGCCCCTCCGAGCAGGGCGAGCAAAGCGGCGGCCAGGCTGCCGGCGAGGCGTTCGCCTGCGTCGCGCCCGGTGATGCGCCCAAGGGAGGATTTGCGCGACCAGCCGGCAAGGATCGGCACGCCCAGGCTGGAGAATTCAGGCAGGCGCCTGAGCAGGGCCAGGTTGTGTTCGGGGGTCTTGCCGAAGCCGAAGCCGGGGTCGGCCACCAGGCGGTTGCGGGAGATGCCGGCTTTCTCGCAGGCGGCAATGCGGCCGGCGAGGAAGTCCTTCACCTCGTTCACCACATCGGCGTAGCGCGGCTCGCGCTGCATGGTCTGGGGTTCGCCCTGCATGTGCATGAGGCAGATGCCGCAGTCGGCCTTCGCCACCGCCTCAATCGCGCCAGGCGCCTGCAGCGCCTGGATGTCGTTGATCATCACGGCGCCGGCGGTGAGCGCTGCCCGCATGACCTGCGGCCGCCGGGTGTCCACCGAGAGCGGAAAGTCACGCAGCGCTTCTACCACCGGCACGATGCGCCTGCATTCCTCCTCTTCAGAAACCGGCGCCGCGCCGGGGCGCGTCGATTCGCCGCCCAAATCGAGAAGGTCGGCGCCCTCGTCGATCAGTTGTCGCGCTCGCGAAACGGCTACCTCGGGATCGAGGTACTTCCCGCCGTCGGAAAAAGAGTCGGGCGTGACGTTGACCACGCCCATCACGAGCGGCCGCTCGAGGCCGAGCTCGAAGCGGCCGCAGCGCAGGGTCAAACGGTGGGCGCTGGAGCCGCCGTGGCGGCCTGCGTGCCGTCGTTCGCCGCGCCGTCGCCGGGCTTGGCTGGACTGGAGCTGGGCTTGGGCGGGCGCGGCGGCTTGCCGGCCATGATGTCGCTCAGCTGCTCGGCGTCCAGCGTCTCCAGCTCGAGCAGCGCCTTCGCCATCGCCTCGACCTTGTCGCGGTTCGCCTCCAGCAGCCGGCGCGCGAGCTTGTACTGCGTGTCGATGATGCGGCGGATTTCCTGGTCCACCTTCTGCAGCGTGGCCTCCGACACGTTCTAGTGCGTGGTGATCGAGCGGCCGAGGAACACTTCGCCCTCATTCTCGCCGTACACCATCGGGCCCAGCTCGTCGGACATGCCCCATTGCGTCACCATGCGGCGCCCATCCGGGCGCCGATCAGCATATCGGGATGGTCGCGGAAGAGGATGGTGATGGCGAAGGCGCCGTGCAGGCGGGGAGGATCGCGGCGACCGCGTCCTTCGGGCTTTTGCCCTGTTCGAGCTGGTGATCGATCAGATGGGCGACGACTTCGCTGTCCGTCTCGGACTGGAAGGTTCGCCCCGCGGCCTGCATCTCTTCGCGCAGCGGCCGGAAATTCTCGATGATGCCGTTATGGACGAGCGCCACCCCGCCGACGATGTGGGGATGGGCATTGC
>JANMUO010000304.1:0-8949 GCA_031391655.1 Betaproteobacteria bacterium | reverse complement strand
ATGCCTTTCGTTCACTTCCGGCCCGTAGATCTGGAAGGCCAGCGTGCCCTTCTCCACCGGGCACTTCTGCGCCCCGAGGCGCATGGTGCCGCCGAGGTCGGAGGTTTCATTCCTGCGCTCGATGCGACCGGTGCGGTCGAGCCACTCGGTGATCAACGCGACCACCGGGTGCGGCGTTTCGGGATCGAACTCGGTGCTGTTCGCGCCGGCCAGGTCGCAGACGTTGCGCGCGAACTCGATGGTCGCGAGCTGCATGCCGAGGCAGATGCCGAGGTAAGGAACGCCATTTTCCCGAGCGTAGCGGATCGCGCGGATCTTTCCTTCGGTGCCGCGCTTGCCGAACCCGCCCGGCACCAGGATCGTGTCCATCTTCTCGAGCGCGGCAATGCCGCCGGTCTCGATATCCTCGGAATCCAGGTAATGGATCTTCACCCTGCTGCGGGTGTGTATCCCGGCATGGGCCAGCGATTCGTTCAGCGACTTGTAGGAATCCTGCAGGTCCACGTACTTGCCGACGAAGGCGATATCGGCCTCGTGCTCGGGGTGCTCGAGCGCGTCCACCAGCTTGCTCCACGCCGACAGGTCCGCCGCGCGCGCCAGGATGTGCAGCTTGTGGCACACGATCTCGTCGAGCATCTGGTTGTGCAGCATCATCGGGATCTTGTAGATCGAGTCCACGTCCCAGGCAGAGATCACGGCCTCTTTTTGCACGTTGCAAAAGAGCGCGATTTTCCGCCTCTCGTCGTCGGGCAGCGGGCGGTCGGTGCGGCACAGCAGCACGTCGGCCTGGATGCCGATCTCGCGCAGCTCCTTCACCGAGTGCTGGGTGGGCTTGGTCTTGATCTCGCCGGCGCTGGCGATGTAGGGAACGAGCGTGAGGTGGATGTAGCAGACGTTGTCGCGGCCGAGGTCCAGGCCCATCTGGCGGATGGCCTCGAGGAAGGGCAGCGACTCGATGTCACCGACCGTGCCGCCGATCTCGATGATCGCCACCTCGGCGTCGCCGGCGCCCCGCTTGATGAAGGCCTTGATCTCGTCGGTGATGTGCGGGATCACCTGCACCGTGCCGCCGAGGTAATCCCCGCGGCGCTCCTTCTTGATCACCGACTCGTAGATCTGGCCGGTGGTGAAGTTGTTGGCGCGGCGCATCCTGGCACTCTGGAAGCGCTCGTAGTGCCCGAGGTCCAGGTCGGTCTCCGCGCCGTCCTCGGTGACGAACACTTCCCCGTGCTGGAACGGAGACATCGTCCCTGGATCGACGTTGATGTACGGGTCCAGCTTGATGTTGGTGACGCGGATGCCGCGCGATTCTAGAATCGCGGCAAGGGAGGCGGCGGCGATGCCTTTCCCCAGAGAGGAAACTACACCACCGGTTACGAAGACATACTTGGTCATTGACCCACGGCGTGTAGGGATGGAGGAGTCTACAGGAACTCCCCCGCCCCTACAAATCCGCCAGCTCGGGCCGCTGGCGAAAGTTCTCCAGCGCCTCGGGGTTGGCGAGCGCTTCCAGGTTCTTCACCTGTCGGCCATGCACGACGTCGCGCACGGCGAGCTCGACGATCTTGCCGCTCTTGGTGCGGGGGATGTCGAGCACCTGCACGACCTTCGCCGGCACGTGGCGCGGCGTCGTGTTGTCGCGGATGCGCTTCTTGATGCGGTTGGCGAGGGCCTCGTCGAGTTTCAGGCCTTCCTGCAGCTTTACGAACAGCACCACGCGCACGTCGTCCGGGTTGCGCGGCGGCCAGTCCTGGCCGATGACGATCGACTCCAGCACCTCCTCCAGCTGCTCGACCTGGCGGTAGATCTCGGCGGTGCCGATGCGCACCCCGCCCGGGTTGAGCACGGTGTCGGAGCGCCCGTAGATGACGATGCCGCCATGCTCGGTGACCTCGCACCAGTCGCCGTGCCGCCAGACGTTGGGAAACCGCTCGAAATAGGCGGCGTGGTACCTCGCGCCGTCAGGGTCGTTCCAGAAGCCGATCGGCATGCAGGGAAAAGGCCGCGTGGAGACCAGCTCTCCCTTTTCGCCCTCGACCGCGCGCCCCTGCTCGTCGAACACCTCGATCGCCAGGCCCAGTCCCTTGCACTGGATCTCCCCTCGCCACACCGGCAGCATCGGGTTGCCGAGCACGAAGCAGCTCACGATGTCGGTGCCCCCCGAGATTGACGACAGGCAGACGTCGTCCTTGATGTTCGCGTAGACATAGTCGAAGCCCTCGGCCACCAGCGGCGACCCGGTGGAGAGGATCACGCGCAAGCGATCCAGGCGGTGCGTGTCCTTCGGCTTCAAGTTGATCTTGGCGATGGCGTCGATGAACTTGGCCGAGGTGCCGAAGTGCGTTATGCCCTCGGCGTCCGCCATGTCGAACAGGAGCTTGCCGCGCCCGATGAAGGGCGAGCCGTCGTACAACAGCAACGCCGCTCCGCTCGCCAGGCCCGACACCAGCCAGTTCCACATCATCCAGCCCAGCGTGGTGAAGTAGAACAGTCGATCCCCGGGGCGCACGTCGCTGTGCAGGCGGTGCTCCTTCAAGTGCTGCAGGAGCGTACCTCCGGTGCCGTGCACGATGCATTTCGGCACCCCGGTGGTGCCGGAGGAATACAGGATGGTGAGCGGGTGGTTGAACTCCACCTGCTCAAAGCGGATGTCGTGCGCGGTGTACGGCGCGATGAATTCGTCCAGCCCGACGCCCGCGACGGGGGCCGCATGCAGGTACGGCAGCACCACGCAACGCTCCACCGAAGGCAGTTGCGCCAGGATCTCCTTCGTCTTCTCCTGCGTATCGAATTCCTTGCCGCTGTACAGGTACCCGTCCGCGCAGAACAGTACCTTCGGCGCGATCTGGCCGAAGCGGTCCACCACGCCCTGCACGCCGAAGTCGGGCGAGCAGCTCGACCAGATGGCCCCGAGGCTGGCGGTGGCGAGCATCGCCGCCACCGACTCGGGCAGGTTGGGCAGGTAGCCGGCGACGCGATCGCCCTTCTTCACGCCCGCCGCGGCGAGCGCTTGCGCGAGGCGCGACACCAGGTCGTAGAGCTGGCGGCGCGAGAGCTGGCGTTTGACCCTGTCCTCGCCCCAGAAGGAGATGGCGAGCGAGGCATCGCGCTCGCGCAGCAGGTTCTCGGCAAAATTGAGCGTCGCTTCGGGGAACCACTGCGCGCCGGGCATGCGATCGGCGTTGATCAGACGCCGCAGTCCCGGCGTGCCGCGCACCTCGCCGAACTTCCACATCAACTCCCAGAAGTCCTCGCTGTGCTCGATCGACCAGCGGTGCAGCTCGGCGTAGTCGCGCTTGCCCGCCAGGCGCATGAAGCGTGCCATGCCGGTCTTCGCGGCGCGCTCCGGGTCGGGGGTCCAGAGCGGGTTCATCGCGGCAGCAGGGCGCGGATGCGATCGGGCACGCGGATCGGCTTGTTGGCGGGAAAATTCATCCACACCACCACTGCCGCGCCTTCCGCGTAGATGTTCGCGGGATCGCTCTCCAGCGCCATTTCGATGAACGTAGGAATGCTCGAGCCGCCCGGCTTCCCGGCGTAGGTGCGCACTTCCACCGTGCCCGGATAGGTGAACGGGCGCTTGAAAGTGCAGCTCGCGTTGACGATCACCGGGCCTTCGCCATCCGGGCCCGCCATCACGCCCAGCGCGTTGAACCAGCTGATGCGCGCCTGCTCCATGTAGCGGAAATAGATGGTGTTGTTGACATGGCCCATCGCGTCCATGTCGCCCCAGCGGATGGGAATGCGCTCGACGTGCACCAGCTTGCGCTCTTCAGTCATTTGCCGGCGATTATAATTCGCCGCATGTCGCGCGAATCGATGCAGTACGACGTGCTGGTGGTCGGCGGAGGCCCGGCCGGCCTCGCCGCGGCGATCCGCCTGAAGCAGCTCTCGCCCGGCACCTCGGTCTGCGTGATCGAGAAGGGCTCGGAAATCGGCGCGCACATCCTCTCGGGCGCCGTGATGGATCCGCGCGCCATGGCCGAACTCGTCCCGGACTGGCAGGCCAAGGGCGCGCCCCTGAGCGTCCCGGTGAGCGAAGACCGGTTCCTGTTCCTCAGCGAGGCGGGCGCGGTGCGCACGCCGAACTGGATGCTGCCCGGCTGCTTCAAGAACCACGGCAACTACATCATCAGCCTGGGCAGCGTCTGCCGCTGGCTTGGGCAGCAGGCCGAGGCGCTCGGCGTGGAGATCTTCGCCGGCTTTGCCGGCGCGGAGGTTCTCTACGACGCGCAAGGCGCGGTGCGCGGCGTGGCCACCGGCGACATGGGCGTGAACCGAAAAGGGGAAAAGTCCGACGCCTTCCAGCCGGGCGTGGAGCTGGTGGCGAAGTACACGTTCTTCGCGGAAGGCTGTCGCGGCAACCTGGGCAAGCAGCTCGAGGAGAAGTTCCGGCTGCGGGAGGGCATCGACCCGCAGGTCTACGGCATCGGCTTGAAGGAGCTCTGGGAGGTGAAGCCCGAGAAGCACCAGCCCGGCCTGGTGGTGCACACCGCCGGCTGGCCGCTCGATACCGGCACCTACGGCGGCTCGTTCCTCTATCACTTCGAGAACAACCTCGTCGCAGTGGGCTTCGTCGTCGGGCTGGGCTACACCAATCCCTACCTCTCGCCCTACGAGGAGTTCCAGCGCTACAAGACGCATCCGGCGATCCGCGGCTTCTTCGAGGGCGGCAAGCGCGTTGCGTACGGCGCCCGCGCCATCACTGCCGGCGGGCTGCAGTCGCTGCCCAAGCTGGTGTTTCCGGGCGGCTGCCTCATCGGCGACGACGCCGGCTTCCTCAACGCCTCGCGCATCAAGGGCAGCCACGGCGCCATCAAGTCGGGGATGATGGCGGCGGAGGCGGCGCATGAGGCATTGCAAGCCGGGCGGGCGGCGGACGAGCTTGCGGCCTATCCCGAAACCTTTCGCAACTCCTGGCTGTTCGATGAGCTCTACCGCGCGCGCAATTTCAAGCCCTGGATGTCCAAGGGACTTTACCTCGGCACCCTGATGGTGGGCATCGACCAGGTCGTGTTCGGCGGCAAGGCGCCCTGGACCCTGCGCCACGCCCATGCCGACCACGAGACGCTGCGCAGGCGCACCGAAGTCGCGCCGATCAGCTACCCGAAGCCGGACGGGAAAATCGCTTTCGACAGACTCACCTCGGTGTCCTTCTCCAACACCAACCACGCCGAGGACCAGCCGATCCACCTCACGCTCAAGGACCAGGGCGTGCCGGTGGACGTGAACCTGGCCCTGTACGACGCGCCCGAGCAGCGCTACTGTCCGGCGGGCGTGTACGAGATCGTGCGCGACAACGACGAGCCGCGGCTGCAGATCAACGCGCAGAACTGCGTGCACTGCAAGACCTGCGACATCAAGGACCCGACTCAGAACATCGTGTGGGTGGTACCAGAGGGCGGCGGCGGACCCAACTACCCCAACATGTGAGCATGGCCTACAAATCCTTCCGCGAGTTCTACCCCTTCTATCTGTCCGAGCACGCCAACCGCACCTCGCGCCGGTTGCACTTCGCCGGCACCACGCTCGCGCTCGCCTTCGTGCTGCACGCGCTGTCGAGCCTGAATTTCTGGTGGCTGCTGGCCGCGCTGGTCTGTGGTTACGCCTTCGCCTGGGTCGGGCACTACTTCTTCGAGAAGAACCGGCCCGCCACTTTCACCTACCCGCTGTGGTCCTTCATGGGCGACTGGGTGATGTGGAAAGAGATCCTCACCGGCAGGATCCGTATCTAAGGCGCCGATGACGCCCGTGCATACCGGCTTCTGGAGCTCCGAGCTCCCCTACGTCACAGTCATTGTGCTGGTCCTGACCGTCCTGCTGCTGCGGGCACGGCCGGCCGAGCGCTCGACCTACCTGAACACGTTGTGGCTGTTCCTGATCGGCGTGCTCGGCGTGCTGGCCGGCCTGAGCGCCGGCGCCTTCGGCTTCGACACCGCGGCGCGCGTGCTGGACACGTTCTTCCGCATCGTCTGGTCGATCGCGCTGATCCGTATCGCCGGCTTCGCCCTGTTCCGCCTGGTGCTCCCCAAGCTGGGCAAGGCGATGCCGCAGATCATCGAAGACCTGGCGATCATCGTCCTCTACGCAGTCTATGGCTTGACGCAGATGCGCGCGCTCGGGGTGGACCTCACCGGCATCATCGCCACCTCGGCGGTGATCACCGCGGTGCTCGCCTTCGCCATGCAGGACACGCTGGGCAATGTACTGGCGGGACTGGCGATTCAGCTGGACAGCTCGGTGCGGGTGGGAGACTGGATCCAGGTGGACACGCTGAGCGGGCGCGTCACCGACATCCGCTGGCGCTCGACCACCATCGAGACGCGCAACTGGGAGACGGTGGTGATCCCGAACAGCGCGCTGATGAAGGCCAGGTTCGTCATCCTCGGCCGGCGCGAGGGCGCTCCGCTGCAGTTGCGCCGCGGCCTGAACTTCATGGTCGACCCGGCGGTGCCGCCGGCGCGCGTCATCACGCTGGTGGAGGAGGAGATGCGCGAGATCATGATCGCCAACGTGGCGCGCGCGCCCGCGCCGAGTTGCATCCTGCTCGAGTTCGCGCAGGGCAACCTGCGCTACCAGTTGCGCTACTTCCTGACGTCGCTGCTGGAGGACGAACTCACGGATTCCGCAGTGCGCGTGCACCTGTTCGCCTCGCTGCAGCGCGCCGGCATCCGCGTCGCCGAGCAGCAGTCCACCGTGCACGCGGTGGCCAAGGACGAGGCGCACGCGGAAACCGTGCGCCAGCGCGAACTGACGCGCCGGCTGCAGATGCTCAAGTCCATCGACCTGCTCACGCCGCTGTCGGACGAGGAGCGCGTGGTGATCGCCGACCGCCTGCAGTACGCGCCTTTCGCGCGCGGCGACGTGATCACCAAGCAGGACAGCATCGCGCACTGGCTCTACATCATCGCCTTCGGCGAGGCCGAGGTGCACTACGAGCAGCCCGGGCGCGCGCCGCGCATCATCGGCAGCGTGCGCGCGGGGCAGTTCTTCGGCGAGATGGGCCTGCTGACTGGCGAAGCGCGCAACGCCACGGTCATCGCGCGCACCGACGTCGAGTGCTACCGCCTGGATCGCGCCTCGTTCCAGGGCCTGCTGCTCGCGCGCCCGGAGATCGCCAACGAAGTGAGCCGCGTCATCGCCGCCAGGAAACCCGGGCTCGAGACCGCGCGCGCCGAGGCAGCCCTCGAAATGGCCAATCCCCAGCCCCCCTCCCAGCCTGACCTGCTGGCGCGCATGCGCCGCTTCTTCGGCCTTCACCGATAAACAAATAGGGACAGACCCTATTTATCGCATCGTGATAAATAGGGTCTGTCCCTATTTCTTCCTAATTATTCACGCGGCCAGCATTGAGTCTTCGGGGACCGACATCACGGCGGAGGCGCCTTTGGTGATGGTGTCGCGGAGCGAAGGGGCCTGCACGAGGACCTGGTCGGCGTAGAAGCGCGCGGTGGCGATCTTGGCGGCGTAGAAGGCCTTGTCGCCAGCGTCCAGTTTCTTCTCCGCGGCGAGCGCCGCGCGCGCCATCTGCCAGCCGCCGGCGACAATGCCCATGAGTTTCAGGAACGGCACGGCGCCCGCGAACGCCGACATCACGTCCTTGCCGGCGTTGGCGACGATGTAGTCGATGCTTTCCCCGACCGCTGCCGCGCCCGCACTCAACGCAGCCCGGATCGCCTTCACGTCCGCGTTCGACGATTTCGCCAGTTCCGCGTCGAACCCTTTCAGGTGCTGCAGCCAGGCCTTGGCCGTCGCCCCGCCCTCGCGCGCGATCTTGCGCCCGAGGAGGTCGTTGGCCTGGATGCCCGTGGTGCCCTCGTAAATGGTGGTGATGCGGGCATCGCGCAGATACTGCGCCGCGCCGGTTTCCTCGATGAAGCCCATGCCGCCGTGCACCTGCACGCCCAGCGACGCGACATCGATGCCGGTCTCGGTGCTCCAGCCTTTCACCACCGGGATCATCAGGTCGACGAAGGCCTGGTTCTGCGCCCGCAGCTTCGCGTCCGGATGACGCGATGCGGCGTCGAGCGCCCCCGCCACCACGTAGGCCAGCGCGCGCGCCGCCTCCGTCTGCGACTTCATCAGCATCAGCATGCGCCGCACGTCCGGGTGCCGGATGATCGGCACCGTGCCGCCGCCCGCGAGGTCCCGTCCCTGCACGCGTTCCCTGGCATAGGCGAGCGTACCGGAACCAGAGCGCCATCATGCAGGAGTGGCTGCGGCTGCAGGCGGAGCGGAAGCTGACCGGACCGGCGGCGCTATGGATGCGGACCCGGCGTCCGGCCGAGGAGCTGTACGACACGGCCGCCGATCCGCACCAGGTCCGCGATTTATCCGGCGATCCGGCGCATCGCGCCACGCTGACGCGGATGCGCGGGGCGGTCACGGAGTGGATGTCTCGTACCGGCGACCAGGGGCTGATCAACGAGCCCGAGATGATTCAGCGCATGTGGCCCGGCGGCGTGCAGCCCGAGACCGCTCAGCCCTACATCGTCCCGCGCCGGACCACCGAGACGCCGTCGCGCCAGGCATCCGTGAAAATTGTGTGGCCAGCCGAGATCGTCATCTACGTCCCGACCCAGGGCGCTTCCGTCGGCTACACTACCGAGGACGGGCCGGCGGCGAAGTGGCGTCTCTACACTGGACCGATCCTGGTCGACGGGCCACTGACGCTGCGCGCCAAGGCCATCCGCTACGGCTACAAGGAAAGCGCGGAAACGCGCGTGACGTTCACGAAATAAATGAACACTCGATTCCGCCGCCTCGCCGTCGTCGCCCTCGTGGTCCTCACGGTCCTCACGGTGGCGCTGCCCGCGCTGGCCCAGCGGGGACGGTTCGGACGGCGCGTCCCCATTCCGGCCAACATCGAGTACGACGGTCAGTTCACCATTGTCCGCCTGTGGTATTCGAGCTATCCCGGCTGGTCGTACGACTATCCGTACATGGAGC
>JANMUO010000201.1:0-6663 GCA_031391655.1 Betaproteobacteria bacterium | reverse complement strand
GATCGCTGAGATCCTTGGCGCAGATCGGGCAGCGGTAGTCCATGCAGAGCCCCAGCTTCTGTTGCAATGCCGGACGGCCGGCTGCTACACGATATCCAGGTGCTCGATGCCCTTGGACAGGTCCTTGTCCTTGGATTCCTTGCCGTGCAGCTTGATCTGCAGCCGCACCTCGTTGGTCGAATCGGCGAAGCGCAGCGCGTCCTCGTAGCCGATGCGGCCGGCCTCGTACAGGTCGAACAGGGCCTGGTCGAAGGTCTGCATGCCCAGTTCCCGCGACTTCTTCATGATCTCCTTGATGCCGTGCACCTCGCCCTTGAAGATCAGGTCGGAGATCAGCGGCGAGTTGAGCAGCACCTCGATTGCCGCCGCGCGCCCGCGGCCTTCCTTTACCGGGATCAGGCGCTGCGAAATCACCGCCTTCAGGTTCAAAGACAGGTCCATCAGCAGCTGCTGGCGCCGCTCCTCGGGGAAGAAGTTGATGATGCGGTCCATCGCCTGGTTGGAGTTGTTGGCGTGCAGCGTGCCCAGGCACAAGTGGCCGGTCTCGGCGAAGGCGATGGCGTGCTCCATCACCTCGCGGTCGCGGATCTCGCCGATGAGTATCACGTCCGGCGCCTGGCGCAGGGTGTTCTTCAGCGCCGCCTCCCAGGAGTCGGTATCCACGCCGACTTCGCGCTGGGTGATGATGCAGTTCTTGTGCGGGTGCACGTACTCTACCGGGTCCTCGATGGTGATGATGTGGCCGTGCGAGTTCTCGTTGCGATAGCCGATCATCGCGGCGAGCGAGGTGGACTTGCCCGAACCCGTGCCGCCGACGAACAGCACCAGGCCGCGCTTGGTCATCGCCACGTCCTTCAGCACCATCGGCAGCTTCAGGTCCTCGAAGTTGGGGATGGTGGTGGTGATCACGCGCAGCACCATGCCGACGTAGCTCTGCTGCACGAAGCAATTGACGCGGAAACGCCCGATGCCCGCCGGGTTGATGGCGAAATTGACCTCTTTCTTCGACTCGAACTCGGCCGCCTGCTTGTCGTTCATGATCGAGCGCGCCAGCATGGCGGTGTGCTGGGGAGACAGCCCCTGCTGCGACACCGGGGTCATCTTGCTGTCGATCTTCATCGCCGGCGGGTAGCCGGCGGTGATGAACAGGTCCGAGCCCCTCTTGGCCACCAGGGCGCGCAGCAGGTCGTACATGAACTTCGTTGCTTGTTCGCGTTCCATGCTTTCCTCCTGGCCGGCGAGCCTGCGCTCAGCCGGCGAAGTTGTCCTTGTTCGACGCCTAGCCGCGCGCCTCGCCCATCGACACCACGTTGCGGCGCACGAGATCCTGCAGCGTCTGGTCCAGCGTCTGCATGCCGATCTGCGCGCCGGTCTGGATGGCCGAATACATTTGCGCGATCTTGTTCTCGCGGATGAGGTTGCGGATCGCGGGGGTGCCGATCATGATCTCGTGCGCGGCGACGCGCCCCGCGCCGTCCTTGGTCTTGAGCAGCGTCTGCGAGATCACCGCGCGCAGCGACTCGGAGAGCATCGCGCGCACCATTTCCTTTTCCGCCGCCGGGAACACGTCCACGATGCGGTCCACGGTCTTCGCCGCCGAGGAGGTGTGCAGCGTGCCGAACACCAGGTGGCCCGTTTCCGCGCCGGTCAGCGCGAGGCGGATGGTTTCCAGGTCGCGCATCTCGCCCACCAGGATCGAGTCCGGGTCCTCGCGCAGCGCGCTTCGCAGCGCGTTGGAGAACGACAGCGTGTGCGGGCCGACCTCGCGCTGGTTGATCAGGCACTTCTTCGATTCGTGCACGAACTCGATCGGGTCCTCGATGGTGAGGATGTGCCCCTCTTCGTTCTCATTGATGTGGTTGACCATCGCCGCCAGCGTGGTGGACTTGCCCGAGCCCGTGGGCCCCGTCACCAGCACGATGCCGCGCGGGTACTCCGAGATCTCGGTGAAGATCTTCGGGCACTTGAGTTCCTCCAGCGACAGCACCTTGGTCGGGATCGTGCGCAGCACCGCGGCGGCGCCGCGCTGCTGCACGAAGGCGTTGACGCGAAAGCGCGCCAGGTTCGGCACCGCGAAGGAAAAATCGCACTCCAGGTTCTCTTCGTAGAACTTCCTCTGGCCGTCGTTCATGATGTCGTAGATCATGCCGTGCACGTCCTTGTGCTCCAGGGCCGGCACGTTGATGCGCTTGACGTCGCCATGCACCCGCACCATCGGCGGCAGGCCCGCGGACAGGTGCAGGTCGGAAGCCTTGTTCTTGACGACAAACGCAAGTAATTCAGTGAGATCCATTACAATCCCCCGCGAAGCGAATGGGCAAAGTATGGGGTCAATCCACGACAACTTGCAAGCCGTGAAAGGGCGCATCGCCGCGGCGGCGCGCGCGGCCGGGCGCGACCCGGCTGCGGTGGGCCTGCTCGCGGTGTCGAAGACCCATGCGCCGGCGCTGATCGGAGAGGCGTTTGCCGCCGGCCAGCGCGCGTTCGGCGAGAACTATGTGCAGGAGGCGCTCGACAAGATGGACGCGCTCGCGGGGCGGCCGATCGAATGGCACCTGGTGGGGCCGCTCCAGAGCAACAAGACGCGCCTGGTGGCGGAACGCTTTCACTGGGTGCATACCGTGGACCGGGTGAAGATCGCGCGCCGCCTGGCGGAGCAGCGCCCGGCGGGCATGGCACCGCTCAACGTCCTGGTCCAGGTGAATGCCTCGGGCGAGGCGTCGAAGAGTGGCGTCGCACCTGCGGAGGCGGCGGCGCTGGCGGCAGACGTCAGGGCGATGGCGAACCTGCGCCTGCGCGGATTGATGGCGATCCCCGAGCCGGGCGCGCCGGCGTCCCGCATGCGCGAAATCGGCGAGTTGTTCGGCCGGCTGCGCGGAGAATTCGACATGGACACGCTGTCCCTCGGAATGACGGACGACATGGAGGCGGCGATCGCCGCGGGCTCGACCATGGTGCGCATCGGCACCGCGATCTTCGGCGCGCGGGGCAAAGTCAGGGACGCGGCATGAGCATCGCCTTCATCGGCGGCGGCAACATGGCGAGCGCGCTGATCGGCGGCCTGATCGCGCGCAAGACCAGGGCCTCCGCTATCTCGGTGGTCGAGTCGGTGCCGGCCGCGCGGAGGCGCATCGCCGCGAAGTTCCGCGTGCGCGCGAGCGCTGCGCCGGACGCACGCACGCTGGCTGCCGACACGTTGGTGCTGGCGGTCAAGCCCCAGGACATGCGCTCGGCCGTCGCACCGCTCGCGGGCCGGCTTGCCGGAAAGCTGGTCGTCAGCGTGGCGGCGGGCATCCGCCTGAAGGACCTGTCGCGCTGGCTGGGCGCAGGCACGAAGCTCGTTCGCTGCATGCCCAACACTCCTGCGCTGATCGGCGCCGGGATTGCAGGACTTTATGCGCCGCCAGGAATTCGCGCGGCCGACCGACGTAACGCCGCGCGCATCCTTGCTGCGGTGGGCAAGGTCATCTGGGTCAAGGACGAAGCGCTGCTCGACCCGGTGACCGCGGTTTCGGCGAGCGGCCCGGCCTACGTGTTCTGGTTCATCGAGCAGCTCGCGAGTTCCGGGGAAGCGCTCGGCTTGTCGCCTGAGGTGGCGATGCAGCTGGCGAAGCAGACCGTTCTCGGCTCGGCGATGCTCGCTGCAGGCAGCAAGGAATCGCCCGCCGTGCTGCGCGAGCGCGTCACGTCGCGCGGCGGGACCACCGCGGCAGCGCTTGCCGTGTTCGAGGAGGCGCGCCTCGCCGAGCATTTCCGCCGCGCCGTGGAGGCTGCCAGCCGCCGCGGTGCTGAGATGGGCGAAGAATTCGGAAAAGAGGCGGGCAAGGACTGATGCTGGTGCAGATCGGCCAGCTGGTCATCGACGTGGCGGCGGCATTCTTCGTCTACCTGCTGCTGGCGCGCTTTCATTTCCAGTGGCTGCGCGTTCCGTTCCGCAACCCGATCGGCGAGTTCGTCGTCGCCACCACCAACTGGATCGTGCGCCCCGCGCGCAAGATCATCCCGCCGCTCGCTGGCCTGGACCTTGCCACCCTGCTCGCGGCCTGGCTGCTGCAGGCGCTGGCGCTGTACCTGCTTGGCGCCATCGCCGGCGCCGGGCTGGGCGCCGAGCCCGGGCGCACGATCGCCATCCTGATGGTCGGCGCCGCGTTCGACCTGCTGCGCTTCAGCCTCTACATCCTGATCTTCGCGGTGATCGTGCAGGCGGTGCTGTCCTGGGTGAATCCGCACTCGCCGGTGCAGCCGCTGTTCGACGCCATGACGCGGCCCTTCCTGCGTCCGCTGCGGCGCGTGATACCGCTGCTGGGCAACGTGGACCTCTCGCCGCTGGTGCTGCTGGTCCTCCTGCAGATCGCCTTGATCGCGCTCGCGCACCTGCGCGGCATGGCGGGCGGTCTGTTCAGCGCTTGAAGCGGATTTCCTCGGGGTAGGGAAACACGTCCTCGTGCACGCCGGCGCGCACCCGCGCCTGCTTGCCGGTCCAGAAATCCGGTTCCATCAGGTCCGCATGCTGCTCCAGGAAGATCTCGCGCGCGGCGGGGTCGGTGACGAGGAACCTGGCGAACTGCTCGGGGAACACGTCGTTCGGGCCGACGGACCAGTAGGGTTCGGATTGCATCTCGTCCTCCGGCGTGCGCGGCGGCGGGATGTGGCGGAAGTTGCACTCCGCCATGTAGGCGATCTCATCGTAGTCGTAGAACACCACGCGGTTGTGCCGCGTGACGCCGAAATTCTTCAGCAGCATGTCGCCGGGGAAAATGCCCGCGCCGGCGATCTCCTTGATGGCCCAGCCGTACTCGTGCAGCGCCTGGCGGACGCGCGCGGCGTCGCGGTCCCCCTTGGCCTCCTCCAGGTACAGGTTCAGCGGCTGCATGCGCCGCTCGATGTACATGTGCTTGATCACCACCTTGTCGCCCTCGAACTCGATGTTGGAGGCGGCTTCCGACTTCAGTTCCTCGAGCACCTCGGGTGCGAAGCGCTCCAGCGGCAGCGCGACCAGCGAGTACTCCAGCGTGTCGGCCATGCGCCCGACGCGGTCGTGGCGCTTTACCAGCCGGTACTTGTCCTTCACCGTCTGCCGGTCCATTTCCTTGGGCGGCGCGAAGTTGTCGCGGATCACCTTGAACACATAGGGAAACGACGGCAGCGTGAACACCAGCATCACCATGCCCTTGATGCCCGGGGCGACCACGAAATTGTCGGTGGAATGCTTCAGGTGGTAGAAGAGGTCGCGGTAGAACAGCGTCTTGCCCTGCTTGGCGAGGCCCACCGAGTTGTACAACTCGGCGCGCGGCTTCTTCGGCATCAGCGTGCGCAGGAAGGATACGGTCGCGGCCGGCACCTCCATGTCGACGAAGAAGTAGGCGCGCGCAAAGGAAAACAGCACGACCATCTGGCCGGGATCCAGCAGCAGCGCGTCCAGGTACAGCTGCCGGCGCTCGTTCTGCAGTATCGGCACGGCGAAAGCGAGCTCCTGGTGGCCGTTCACGATCTTGCCGACGACGTAGGCGGCCTTGTTGCGGAAGAAGAGGGAATTGACCACCTGGATCTGCAGGTTCGGCCGTGCGCGCGTCGGGCGCGGGAAATGGGCGCGCAGTGCGCGCAGCAGGCTCTTCAGGTCGCGCGGCAGGTCCTCGAAGGGATTGGCGAGGCCGTAGTCGCCCAGGATGCGGGCGAAGGTGGCGCGCAGGCCCGCGCCGGGGCGCGGGTAGTAGCTGCGGTAGGCCGGCTCCTCGCCCTCCAGGTGCTCGGTGGCCACCGCCGGGCGCCAGAAGATGAACTCGTTGCGGTAGTAGCGCCGGTGCAGCACCGCGCAGGCCACCGAGTTGTAGAAGGTCTCGGCGCATTCGGGTTGGCGGTGCTCGTGCAGGAGCGGGATGTAGGCCAGCTTGATCGCCGGCCACAGGGCCTCGTCGGTCTCCGCCTCCGGGAAACGCGCCCGCACCGCCTCAACGGTCGCCTGCACCCGGCGGTCGTAGAGTTCGATGCGCTCGCGCGACAGCGATTGCATGTCGTCCCAGCGCGCGGCCTCGAAGTGGCGCTTGGCTTCGCGCGCCGCCTCGCGGAACAGCTGGTAGTGCCTGTCGAAACCGGCGAGGATCGCCCGCGCCACGTCCACGGCCCGCTCCGACCGGGGCTCGTGGATCGCGACGACCTTCGCCGGGGCGCTCACCTCATGCAGCTTTTTTCGCGGCCTGCTTGGACAGCGACAGGGCGTCTTCGCCGAAGAACTGCTCGTCTTCGGTGGAGCCGTGCAGCGCGGTGGTGGAGGCCTTGCCGGCAGTGACCACCTGCGTGATCTGGTCGAAATAGCCGGTGCCGACCTCGCGCTGGTGCTTGACCGCGGTGAAGCCCTTCTCCGCGGCGGCGAACTCCTTCTCCTGCAGCGCGACGAACGCGCTCATGTTGTCGCGCGCGTAGCCGTAGGCCAGGTCGAACATTGAGTAGTTGAGCGAGTGGAAGCCGGCCAGCGTGATGAACTGGAACTTGTAGCCCATGGCGCCGAGCTCGCGCTGGAACTTCGCGATGGTTGCGTCGTCGATGTTTCTTTTCCAGTTGAACGAGGGCGAGCAGTTGTAGGCGAGCATCTTGCCCGGGAACTTCTTCTGCACGCCTTCGGCGAACCGGCGCGCGAACTCGAGGTCCGGCGTGCCGGTTTCGCAC
>JANMUO010000160.1:0-4769 GCA_031391655.1 Betaproteobacteria bacterium | reverse complement strand
GTCGTAGATCTCGCCCTTCTTCACGCGGCCGCGCGGCGCGGCGTCCTTGACGCTCACCTTGATCAGGTCGCCGATGCTGGCGTAGCGGCGCTTGGAGCCTCCGAGCACCTTGATGCACATGACCGAGCGCGCGCCGGTGTTATCGGCAACGTCCAAAATCGACTGCATCTGAATCATCGGTAACTCTCCATCCAACTTGCACCGCAATGCGGGCAGTCTTGGACCCCGTACGGGGTGGTTGCGGTCCGGCCTGGCCGGACCGTCGAAGGGCGCGAATTCTAACGTGGATTCCGCGCCTTGGGCAAACTCAAACCGCTTTTGACTTCTCGATCAGGCGGGTCACTTTCCAGGCCTTGGTGCGCGAAATCGGCCGGCACTCGGCGATCTCCACCAGATCGCCCTCCTTGATCCCCCCCTCCTCCACGTGCGCGTGGTACTTCTTGGAGCGGGTGATGGTCTTGCCGATCACCGGGTGCCGCACGCGGCGCTCGACCAGCACCGTGACGGTCTTTTGCATCTTGTCGCTGACCACCCGTCCCACCAGGGTGCGGGCGCGGCCCGTGGCTTCCTGCGTCGCTGGCTGGTTCATTTGCCCGCCTTCTCCTTGAGCACGGTTCGCACGCGCGCAATGTCGCGGCGCACCTTTTTCATCTGGCTGGTATTGCCCAGCTGTTGCGTGGCGAGCTGCATGCGCAGGCCGAACTGCGCCTTGAGCAGCTCGCTCAGCTCCTTGTTCAGCTCGTCACCGCTTTTTGCGCGCAGCTCGCTTGGCTTCATGGCTTACCCCAGCATCCTGTGCACGACGATGGTCTTGAACGGCAGCTTGGCCGAGGCCAGGGCGAACGCTTCCTTGGCGATCGCCGCATCCACGCCATCCATCTCATAGATGATCTTGCCGGGCTGGATCTCGCACACGAAATACTCCGGATTGCCTTTGCCGTTGCCCATGCGCACCTCGGCCGGCTTGGTGGAGATGGGCTTGTCCGGGAACACGCGGATCCAGATGCGGCCGCCGCGCTTGATGTGGCGCGAAAGCGCGCGCCGCGCCGCCTCGAGCTGACGGGCGGTGAGGCGCCCGCGGCCGACAGCCTTCAGGCCGTACTCGCCGAAGGACACCTTGTTGCCGCGCGTGGCGACGCCCGTGTTGCGGCCTTTTTGCTGTTTGCGGTACTTGGTGCGTGCGGGTTGCAGCATTGCTCAGTTCCTCTTCATTCCTTCTTGTCGCCGTCGTCCTTGACGACCTTCTTGGCGCGCTTGACGGTGGTCTTGGGCGCAGCCGCATCGGGTTTCCTCGGCGCGGCCTTCCTGTCGCCGTCGGGCTTGCCGCGCGGCGGTGCGCGGCGTGCGCCGGGCTTGGGCGCCGGCTTCTTGGCTTTGCGCGGTTCCGCGGGCGCATCGCTCGGCGCCGCCGCGGGCACTGCCGACGGCGCGACTGCGCCGGGCAGCGCAGCCAGCATCTCGGCCTTGGACAGGATCTCGCCCTTGTAGACCCAGACCTTGATGCCGATCACGCCGTAATTGGTCTTCGCCTCGCCGGTGCCGTAGTCGATGTCGGCGCGCAGCGTGTGCAGGGGCACGCGCCCCTCGCGGTACCACTCGGTGCGCGCGATCTCGATGCCGTTCAGGCGCCCGGCGCTCATGATCTTGATGCCCTGCGCGCCCAGGCGCATGGCGTTTTGCATCGCGCGTTTCATCGCGCGGCGGAACATGATGCGCTTCTCCAGCTGCTGCGCGATCGAATCCGCGATCAGCTGCGCGTCGATCTCGGGCTTGCGGATCTCCTCGATGTTGACATGCACCTGCTGCACGCCCATCAGGCGGCGCAATTCCGCCTTGAGCGCCTCGATTTCCTCGCCCTTCTTGCCGATCACCACCCCGGGGCGCGCGGAGAAGATGGTGATGCGCGCGTCCTTGGCAGGCCGCTCGATCAGCACGCGGCCGACGGAGGCGTGCGCCAGCTTCTTCTTGAGGAAGTCGCGCACCTTGATGTCCTCGGCCAGCATGCCCGCGAATTGGCGGCTGCTGGCATACCAGCGCGAGCTCCAGTTGCGGTTGACCGCCAGGCGAAAGCCGATCGGATTGATTTTTTGTCCCATAAGCCCTCGTCAGTCTCCGACCGTGACGTAGATGTTGCAGGAATGCTTGAGCACGCGGTTTCCGCGGCCCTTGGCGCGCGCCTGGAAGCGCTTGAGAAAGGAGCCGCGCTCGACCAGCACGCTCTTCACCTTCAGCGCGTCGATGTCGGCGCCGTCGTTGTGCTCGGCGTTGGCGATTGCCGACTCGAGCAGCTTCTTGATGATCGCCGCGCCCTTCTTCGGCGTGAAGGCGAGGATGTTGAGCGCCTTGTCCACCGGCTGGCCGCGGACCATGTCGGCCACCAGGCGGCCCTTCTGGGCCGAGAGCCGCACGCCGCGCAGAATCGCCTTGGTTTCCATGTCGATCCCTTACTTCTTCGCCGCAGGCGCGGCAGCAGCGGGCGCAGCGGCAGCGGGCGTCGCAGCCCCGGGTGCCCCGACGGGGGCCCGGTTGCCGCCCACCGCTTCGTCGGTGCGCTTGCCCACCGCCGAGTGGCTCTTGAAAATGCGCGTGAGGGCGAACTCGCCCAGCTTGTGGCCCACCATGTTCTCGGTGATGTACACCGGAATGTGCTGCTTGCCGTTGTGCACGGCCATGGTCAGGCCGATGAACTCCGGCATCACCGTCGAGCGGCGGGACCAGGTCTTGATCGGACGCTTGTCGCTGGCGGCGCGCGCCGCTGCGACCTTGTCCATCAGGTGGTGGTCCACGAAGGGACCTTTCTTGATTGAGCGTGCCATGGCGGACCTCTAGCTATTCCTTATTTCGTGCGCCGGTCGCGCACGATCATCACCTGCGTGCGCTTGTTGCGGCGGGTCTTGAATCCCTTGGCCTGCTGGCCCCACGGCGACACCGGGGGTTGCCCCGACGAGGTGCGGCCTTCGCCGCCGCCGTGCGGGTGGTCGATCGGGTTCATCGCCACGCCGCGCACCGTCGGACGGATGCCGCGCCAGCGCTTGCGCCCGGCCTTGCCGATGGATTCCAGGTTGTGCTCTTCGTTGCCGACTTCGCCGATGGTGGCGCGGCAATCGACATGCACCTTGCGGATCTCGCCCGAACGCAGCCGCAGCTGCGCGTAGGAGCCCTCGCGCGCCAGCAACTGCGCCGAAGCGCCCGCCGAACGCGCCAGCTGGGCCCCCTTGCCCGGCAGCATCTCGATGCAATGCACCGTCGTGCCGACGGGGATGTTGCGCAGCGGCAGCGTATTGCCCGACTTGATCGGCGCTTCCGCGCCGGACATCAGCTGCGTCCCGGCGCTCACGCCCTTGGGCGCCAGCACGTAGCGACGCTCGCCATCGGCATACAGCAGCAGCGCCAGGTGGGAGCTGCGGTTCGGGTCGTACTCGAGGCGCTCCACAGTCGCCGCAATGCCGTCCTTGTTGCGGCGGAAATCCACCATGCGGTAGTGCTGCTTGTGGCCGCCGCCCTGGTGCCGCACGGTGATGCGGCCGTGGTTGTTGCGGCCGCTGGTCCTCGATTTCGTGGCGGTCAGCGGCCAGTGCGGCTCGCCCTTGTGCAGCTCGGGCGTGACCACCTTCACCAGCGCGCGGCGCCCGGGGGAAGTGGGTTTGACTTTGATCAGTGGCATGGCGGGCTTTTCCTGTTATTCCGTCGCCGCGAAATTGATTTCCTGCCCGGCCGCCAGGCGCACATACGCCTTTTTCCAATTGCGGCGCCGGCCCATGAAGCGCCCGAAGCGCTTCTCCTTGCCCTTCACGTTGAGCACAGTGACCGATTGCACCTTGGTCTTGAACAGCAGTTCGATGGCAGCCTTGACCTGCGGCTTGGTGGCGTTGTCGGCGACGCGGAATACGTACTGCCGGTTCTTGTCCGCCACCAGGGTGCTCTTTTCCGACACCACCGGTGCCAGCACGACATTCATCAGCCTGTCGGCGGCGTACTTCTTCGGCGCGCTCATTTGAACATCTCCTCGAAGCGCGCCAGCGCCTTGCGGGTCAGCAGCACGTGCGGAAAGCGCACCAGGGCGAGCGGGTTGGTCTGCCGCGCGGTGATCACCACGACGTTGCTCAGGTTGCGCGAGGACAACTCGAGGTTCTCGTCCACCTCGTCGGTGATCACCAGCACTTCCTCGAAGCCCATCGACTTCACCTTCTGCGCCAGCAGCTTGGTCTTGGGCGCCTCCAGCTTGAATTCCTCCACCACGCGGATGCGGTCTTCGCGTGCGAGCTGCGAAAGGATCGACATCATGCCGGCGCGCATCATCTTGCGATTGACCTTGTGCGAGAAGTTCTCGTCCGGGCTGGCGGCGAAGATCTTGCCGCCGCCGCGCCACAGCGGGCTGGAAGCCATGCCGGCGCGGGCGCGCCCGGTGCCCTTCTGGCGCCAGGGCTTCTTGGTCGACTTGGCGATCTCGCTGCGTTCCTTCTGCTTGCGGGTGCCCATGCGCGCGTTGGCCTGGTAGGCCACCACCACCTGGTGCACGAGGGCCTCATTGAAGTCGCGGCCGAAGATGGCATCCGGCGCGCTGGTCGTGCCCGCCACGCCCTTGTCGCTGATGAGTTTGAGTTCCATGGCGCGCCCCTCAGGCCTTCGCCGCCGGGCGCACGACGACGTCGCGCCCCTTGGAGCCGGGTACGGCGCCCTTGATGAGCAGCAACTGCCGCTCGGTATCGACGCGCACCACCACGAGGTTGGGCACCGTGCGCCTGACGTCGCCCAGATGGCCCGCCATG
>JANMUO010000135.1:0-6566 GCA_031391655.1 Betaproteobacteria bacterium | reverse complement strand
AAAACTGTGCCAGACCGATCTTGCCCTCGACGATCAGCTCCGAGCAGCCGACGTTGAAGTAGTAGCCGCCGCCGCGCCTCAAGTAGAGGAACTGCCAACCGGTACCGTCCTCGCCCCAGTCGAGCCGGAAGCCTTTGTTCTCCAGCCGGTCCAGGGGCGGCTTGTCGAGCTCCCGGGCGTGCGCCGTTGAAGTGCCGACACGGCATGACGATACGTCGGGACTTGCTATTAACCCCCGACGTTTCGTATCACCCCATCACCATGCCAGAGACAAGCCAGGAGCGTGCAATCCGGGTGATCGAGAAGCTGGGGCTCGCGCGTCCGCGTGAGCTCGAAGCCCACGGCGTTTCGCGCGCGCAGCTCTCACGCCTCGTGGACGAGGGCCTGGTGCTCCGACAGGCGCGGGGAATCTATGTCGCGGCGCGCCACGCTCCCACCGAAGCGCACACGCTCGCGCAAGTCGCCAAGCGGGTGCCCGAAGCCGTGTTCTGCCTGCTCACGGCGCTGCGTTTCCACAGCCTGACGACCCAATCGCCGGCAGAGGTCTGGATCGCGCTGCCCGAGAAGGCGCGTCGTCCGCGCCTCGACCATCCGCGCCTGCGCGTGGCCCGCTTCTCGGGCCCCGCGCTGACCGAAGGCGTCGCGGAGCACCGCGTGGAGGGCGTGCGCATCCGCGTGTATTCCGCCGCGAAGACCGTCGCCGACTGCTTCAAGTACCGCAACAAGGTGGGCGTCGACGTCGCGGTCGAAGCGCTGCGCGACTTCATCCGCAAGCACCGCGGCGGCGCCAACGAGCTTGCCCGCTTCGCGCGCATCTGCCGGGTCTCGCGTGTCATGCAGCCCTACCTCGACGCGATCGCATGACCGGCAAGGCCGACCTCGCCGCGTCCATCGCCCGGCGGCTGCTCAACCGGGCAGGGGAAACCGGTGAAGACCACCAGACCCTGCTCACGAGCTATTGCCTGGAGCGCTTTCTGTATCGCCTCGGTGTGTCCGACCGCCGCGACCGCTTCGTGCTGAAAGGCGCGATGCTCCTGCGACTGTGGTCGGAACAACCCTACCGTGCCACGCGCGACCTGGATCTCCTGCGCCGCGGCGACGGCGCGTTCGAGGCGATCCGCGAGGATCTGCGCGCGATCGTCGCGACGCCGGTCCCGCCGGACGCGCGCCGCTCACCGTGGCGATGCGCCAGCTCAGGGAGAGGATGTCGCGCCAATGGCCGTCGGCGACGAACAGGCTCTCCAGCGCCGCCTCGTCGCGCGTCGCGAGGGCGCGCTCCAGCCCGGCCAGCCAGCGGTCGGCCAGCGTCGCCAGGCTTTCGACTTCGACCAGCATCCTGAGAGGATAGCAGTGCGGAACGGTCCCTAGAGGAGCGCCCCTGCCGTACTGCCCTTCTAGCCGCCTTACGCTCGGCGGGAGGAGGGCCGCAGGTTCAGCATGCTATTCTTTCCGGACTACCAGACTGGCGGCCTGAACATGTTCGATCGCATCACGCATGATCCCAACCTGCTCGCCGGGCGCGCGACGCTGCGCGGGCTGCGGATCTCGGTCGCCCACGTGGTCAACCTCGTCGCCAACGGCATGACGCCGGCGCAGATCGTCGCCGAGCATCCCGACCTCGAGGAAGAGGACGTCCGCCAGGCGCTCGGCTACGCAGCGGCGATCGCCGAGGACCAGGTCCACCCCATTCCTGCCGGGAAGTAATGCGGTTCCTCGCGGACGCGGGGATCTCGCCCAAGACCGTAGAGTTCCTGCGCGGGACCGGCCATGAGGCGGTTCATGTCTGCGAACTCGCTATGCAGCGCGTCCCGGACCGGCTGCTTGTCGAGAAAGCGCGGACGGATGACCGGATCGTGCTCACCTTCGATCTCGACTTTGGCGAGATTCTCGCGCTCGGGGTCCTCACTCGCCCGAGTGTCGTGATCTTCCGGCTGACGGACGAGCGGGCCGGCTCCGTCAATCGGAGGCTTGAAGGGGTGCTCTCCGAGCAGGGCGAAGCGCTCGCGTCAGGTGCGCTGATCCTGGTCGAGGACGTGCGCTATCGGATCCGCCGGCTTCCGATCCGATGAATTCAAGCCGCCTTCCGCTCGGCAGGCGGCGGCAGCAGCTTCAGGCAGCGGCCAATCCAGGAGGCGGGATAGAATCTCCTGTCGTTCCATGTACCAACATTACTTTGGCCTCGCCGAGGCGCCGTTCTCCATTGCGCCGGACCCACGCTATCTTTACCTGAGCCAGCGCCACCAGGAGGCGCTGGCGCATGTGCTCTACGGTGTGAGCGGCGACGGCGGATTCGTGTTGCTCACGGGCGAGGTGGGAGCGGGCAAGACCACGCTATGCCGCTGCCTGCTGCAGCAGATTCCTGCGTCTTGCGATGTGGCCTATGTCTTCAATCCCAAGCTGACGGTGGAGGAACTGCTCTCGACCATCTGCGTCGAATTCGGCATCGCCTGCCCGTCCGGCAATGCCAGCATCAAGGTGTTCGTCGATTGCATCAACGCTTACCTGCTCGACGCTCATGCCAGGGGCAGGCGCACGGTGCTGATCATCGACGAGTCGCAGAATCTCTCGGCCGACGTGCTGGAGCAGATGCGCTTGCTCACCAACCTGGAAACGAACGAGCGCAAGCTGCTGCAGATCATCCTGCTTGGCCAGCCCGAGCTGGCGCTGATGCTCGATCGGCCGGAACTGCGCCAACTCAGCCAGCGCATTGTCGCGCGCTATCACCTGGGATCGCTGACCAGGGCGGAAGTCGCAGCCTATGTGCGGCATCGACTCGAGGTATCGGGCGCGCAGCGGCAGCTGTTTCCGGCCGCCTTGATGGGCCGCGTGCACCGCTTGAGCGGCGGTGTTCCACGGGTCATCAACGTGCTGTGCGACCGCGCGCTGCTTGGCACCTACGTGCAAGGCAAGGAGCGGGTTGATCGCGGGACGCTTGCGCAAGCAGCGCGCGAGGTCTTCCACCAGGCCCAGCGCCGCAGCCTGGTGGGGCCTTTGCTTACGATCCTGATTGTTGTGCTGGGCGGTGCGCTGGCGATGATGCTGGTTCAGCGGGAACAGGGCAAGACCGCAGCGGCAACAATTGCCGCGGGACCAATGGCGCCGGCCAAACTGGCTCCGGTAGATGAGGCCAGGCCCGCAGCGGTGCTGCCGGACAAGCTGGAATGGCCGGCGGACCAACCTCGCGAGCGCAGCCAGGAGCTTGCCTACGCCTCGCTGTTCCGGGCATGGGGCGCGAATTACGCAGGGTCTGACGCTTGCAGTCAGGCTGAAAGTCTGGGGCTGCGCTGTCGCAGCGCGCGCGGTGGATTGGATGAACTGCATCGATTGAACCGGCCCGCAGTGCTGCTGATGCGCGACGGCCAGGGCAAGGAGTTCCATGCCGAGTTGATTGCGCTCGACGACGGGAGCGCTACTTTCGCAATCGGCGCCGAAACCCGGAAAGTCGCGCTTGGCGCCCTGGCGGAGCAATGGACGGGGCAGTACACATTGCTTTGGCGCATACCGCCGGATGCGCGCGCGAATATCTTCCGGGGAGAGCGTGGGCCGGCTGTGCAATGGCTGATTGGCCAACTCGCGCAGGCGCAGGGAAAGGTTGCCGAACCCGGAAAGGCGGCGCTGTTCGATGACGCTGTGGAGCGTCAGGTGAAACAATTTCAACTCGACCGTGGGTTGATTCCGGACGGCCTTGTCGGACCGCAGACGGTGATGCGCCTCGCAGGCGTGGGGGATCGTGCGGGGCCGGAACTGCGACCCCGGCAACCGGGACGATAGGCATGTCTTATATCCTCGACGCTTTGCGAAAATCCGATCTGCAGCGCCAGCGTGGCGCGGCGCCGACGCTGCTCGCGGTGCAGGAGCCGGCGCCGGAACGCAAACGGCCGGGGCCTCTGGCTTACGGCCTGCTCGCGACGGTCCTCGTGGGCGCGGGCATCGTGATCGGCTGGCTGCGCCCATGGCAACCGGAGCAAGCGGCTCCCGGCAGGGCGGAGCACGTCGCCGCCAAGTCGCCCGCATCGACCCCGCGCCAACCGGCGCCTGCACCAACTGAAATGGCGCCGCAGCCGAAGCCGGAACTGCAGGTGCAGAACGCGAAGCCGCCCGCGCAACCAGTGCCTGCGCTCGTTCCGAGGAAGCCGCAACGGCCCGTGCGCGCGATGCCGAAAACAGCGGCACCAGCACCGGAGCAGCCTGTCGGCACCGCCGCCGCCGATGCCGCGCGTGCACAAACGGTGATATCGGTGGCCGAACTTCCGCTCTCGGTCCAGCAGGAGCTTCCGCCAATGACAATTTCGGTTCATGCCTATTCCGGCAATCCCGGGGACCGCCTGGTCAGCATCAACAACCGGATACTAAGGGAAGGCGGATACGTGGTTCCCGGTCTCAAGCTCGAGCAGATCACGCCGGATGGCATGATATTCGGCTACAAGGGATACAGTTTCCGTCGCGGCTTGAAATAGCGCGGGCTTTTTATTTCAGCTCAAGCCGCCTTGCGCTCGGCGGGCGGCGGGAGTTGCTTCAAGCAGCGGCCAATCCAGAGCGCGGTGAGTTTTTCCTGAACCCCGTTCTGCGCCAAACGCTGGGCGAGGGCGCCGAAATCGACCTGGTCGAGGGGCTGGTCCTGGTTGAAGCAGGAAAAGACGTAGGTGGTCTTGCCAGTCTGCGGGTCGACGTGGGGCTGGAGGCACTGGGCGCAGATTTCTTTCATCATGCATTGCATCGGACTGTTGATGGAGCCGATCGCCCGGTGGGTCGGCTTCAGGTATTTCTGCAGGACGCCGCGCCTTGCCGCGGCGACCGCCGCCATCATCTGGTCGGAGCCGATGGCGATGATGCGGTCGGTGGCGCTGAACGCAATTGCCTGGGCGCCGAGCGCGCCGGAGGCGTAGGCGTGCATGGCCTGGACGATGTTGCCGGTAAAGGCGCGGTCCTGCGGCCGGCGCGGGGTGAAGCCGGGCGACTCGTCGCAGCACCAGACGACGACGTCGGAGGCGGCCTCGATGTCCTCGATGCGGTAGCGGTCGCCGAGGTGCTTGTAGCCGGCGAAGTAGACGACCTTGGAGCCGGCGGCGCGGATCGCCCGGCCGATCGAAAACAGAACTGCGTTGCCGAGGCCCCCTCCAGCGAGCACGACGTTCTCGCCTTGCGGGATCTCGGTAGGAGTGCCGGTAGGGCCCATCAGGATGACGGGCTCGCCGGGCTGAAGGTACGCGAGCAGGTCGGCCGAGCCGCCCATCTCCAGCGCGATCACGGAAATGAGGCCCTTCTCGCGGTCCACCCAGGCGCCGGTCAGCGCGAGGCCTTCCATGGCAAGCGTGGTGCCGGGCACGTGCAGCGCGAAAGCCTCGAAGTTCTGCATGCGGTAGAACTGGCCAGGCCGGAAGCGGCGCGCGGCGACCGGCGCTCGCAGCACGACCTCGATGATGGCGGGCGTAAGGCGCCTGACCTCATGCACGACCGCGCGAAGATCGCGATTCAGATTTGACAGGAATTTCGAATCATCAAGCTTCGAGGCGGGTTCCCGCTGAGATAAAACCCGGGATACAACTGGAAACCCTTGCTTCGCACTCCCCATCGCCTTCACTACGTTGCCGAAGTAGGACGGGTGCAGGTCGCCGAAGAAGCTCATGAATCGACCGTCGGGGTAGCGGTGCAGCAGCACCTCGGGGAGCGCGGGCTTGGAGGTGTGGCGCTCAGGTCTTACCGGGGCACCGGACTCGTCGCAGGCGAGGAAGTATTTGCCGTCGAGCGCGAGGCTCACGCCTTCCTCGCGCGCGAGCACCGTGTTGGGCTGCGTGCCGGCGGCGATGAGGACTGATTTTGCTGTCAGTTCAATCCCTCCCGAAAACTTGACGGCGGAGGCGTGGCCGTATTTGTCCACCTCGATGCGCTCAGGCGTCAGGTTCTCGGAGAACACGATGCCTTCCTCGAGCGCCTTGGCGACTTCCTCGTGGTTGAGGGTGTAGGAGGGGCTGTCGACCATGCGGCGCCGATAGGCGATCGTTGCTCCGCCCCACGATTTCAACAATTCCAGTTTCTGCGAAGGGCTGGCGGCGCGCAGCGCTTTGGCGTGCGCGATGAACTCCTCGGCGATCTCGCGCTCCTCGGCGTTCCACCGGGGCTTGTCCTCGAGCGCCTCGCAGCGCGCGAGGAACTTCTCCACCTGCACCGCGTAGTAGGCGAGCGACTCGGTCGCCGTGTCGATCGCCGTCAGGCCGCCGCCGATCACCACGATCGGGAGGCGAATCTGCAGGTTGGCGATCGACTCGCGCTTGGCGGCGCCGGTAAGCTGCAGCGCCATCAGGAAGTCCGACGCCGCTCTTACGCCGCGCGCGAAGCCGTTCGGGATCGTCTCGAGCACCGTCGGCCGGCCGGCGCCGGCGCACAGCGCGATGTGATCGAAGCCGTCGGCGAAGGCCTCATCGATGGTGAGCGTGCCGCCAAAGCGCACGCCGCCGAACATGGCGAACTGCCGCCGCCGTTCGAGCAGCAGGCGGATGATCTTGAGGAAGTTCTTGTCCCAGCGCACCGTGATGCCGTACTCGGCGACGCCGCCGAAGCCCGCCATG
>JANMUO010000073.1:0-10760 GCA_031391655.1 Betaproteobacteria bacterium | reverse complement strand
CCGCCTTGCACTGCGCTGGTGGCCTGGCCGCTGTTCGGCGAGACCTATACTGCGTTCTCGGCGGCCGGAATGGCGCTCGCCATGCTGGCCGTATGGCTCGTGAGCAAGGGATGACGCTCGACTACCGGCCCGACGACCCGGCGTTCCTCGCCGACCCGTTCCCGCTGTTTCGCCGCATGCAGGACGAGGACCCCTGCCACTGGAGTCCGCGCCTCAAGGCCTGGGTGCTGACCCGCTATGAGGACGTGCGCCGCGTCTGCCTCGACAAAGACATGTCTTCGGACCGCCTGCGGCCCTACTTCGCGACGTTGCCGCCGGCCGAGGCCTTGCGCATCGCCGAGTTGATGCGCTACCTGACGCTGTGGATGGTGTTCCGCGACGCGCCCGAGCATACGCGCCTGCGCCGCCTGACCAGTAGAGTGTTCCACGTCAAATCCATGCATGCGATGCGCCCGCGCATCGAAGCGCTGATGCAATGGTTGTTCGAGTGCATCGGCCCGCGCGGGCAGTTTGACTTCATCGGGGAGTTTGCCGGGCCGCTGCCGGCGCTGGTGATCATGGACATGCTCGGGGTGCCCCGCGCCGAACTGGCCAGGGTCAAGCGGCTCTCGGACGACATGGCGCTGTTCATCGGCAGTTCGCGCATGGCGCAGGAGAAGTACGACATTGCCGAAGCCGCAACGCGCGAGATGGCGGAATTCTTCCGCGGCATGATTGGCGCACGCCGCGCCGCGCCGCAGGTCGACCTCCTATCCGAGCTGGTGAATCTTGAGGACGCCGGCGACCGCCTGACGGATGACGAACTGGTCGCGACCTGCATCCTGCTCCTTTTCGCCGGTCACGAGACCACCACCAACCATATCGCCAACGGTTTGCTTGGGCTGCTGCGCTTTCCGCAGGAGAAGGCGCAGCTGCGCGACGATCCGGCCCTTGCAGCCGTAGCGGTGGAGGAACTGCTGCGCTATGACGGCCCGAACGGCGCGCAGGTGCGCATCGTGCAGCAGGAGCATGCGCTGCACGGCAAGCAGCTCAAGCCGGGCGAGCGGGTCTTCATCCTGCTGAACGCTGCCAACCGCGACCCGCGCGCCTATGCGGATCCCGACCGCGTAGACCTTTCGCGCAACGGGCCACCGCATCTCGCGTTCGGGTTCGGGCTGCATATCTGCCTGGGTTTTCCGCTCGCGCGTCTGGAGGGCCAGATCGCGCTGCCGGCCGTGCTGGCGCGTCGGCCCGGCATGGAACTGGCGGGGGACCGGCTGGAATGGCTCAATTCGATGGTGTTCCGCGGCATGAAAGCGATGCCGGTGCAAGTCCGCGCATGAGCGCTGGGCAGCCTGGCGAGCACCTGCCGCGCAGCCTGTGGTGGGTATTGATCGGCATCACGCTGGTCTGGGGCTTCAATTGGACAGCGATGAAAGTCGCGATCTCGGAGGTTGCGCCCTTTACCTTCCGTACTTTCTGCCTCGCTGCCGGATCCGGCGTTTTGTTCGCGGCGCTGCGGGCAAGCGGCCAGCCGCTCGCCATTCCGCGGGACCAGTGGAAGCGCCTCGTGCTCATCGCCTTCTTCTCGATCACCTGCTGGAACGTGCTGGTGGTATTCGGTTTGCGGCTGATTCCCTCCGGTCGCGCGGCGATCCTCGCCTACACGATGCCCGCGCTCGCCATTCCGCTTTCCGTGTGGCTGCTGCACGAGCCGATGAACGGCAGGAAGCTGCTTGGCCTGGCGCTCGGCATGGCCGGCATGGCGCTGCTGCTTTTCGAGGAATTCGCCAACCTGGCCGGCGCGCCGATGGGCGCACTTCTGGTACTGGGCGCGGCGTCGACCTGGGCGCTCGGCACCGTGCTGCAGAAGAAGTACCCCGTGCGCGCGCCGGTCGCTGCGCTGACAGCATGGATGATGCTCACGGGCGGCGTGCCGATCTACCTCGGCGCGCTGATTTTCGAGGACTTTGCCGCCCTCGGCGAGGTGGGCTTGTGGCCGGCCCTGGCAGTGGTCTACAACGTGCTCTTTTCCTTTGCCTGGGCCCACTGGGCCTGGATCAAGCTCGCGACCTCGGTGTCGGTGACCACCTTTTCGCTCGCCATGCTGATGACGCCGGTCGTGGGTGTGTTCTCCGGCATGCTGTTCCTCGGCGAGCGGCCCGGGTGGCTCGAGTTCGGCGCGCTTTGCCTCGTGCTGTCGTCGCTTGCGACGGTGGTGCTGCCGGTCAGGAAATAGGCGCCGGCAGGCATCGGGCGCGCGGCACGCGGGCGAGGTCCCAGCCCTCGTCGTCCTGCCCCAGGAACCGCCGCGCGCGCGCGAGTTCGCGCTTCGGGTCCGAGAGGTCGAGCGGTCGCGCGCCGGTCTGTTTGGACAGCTTCTCGCCGGCTTCGTTGAGCGCCACTGGAACGTGTGCGTACCTGGGCATGGCTGCGCCAAGGATGCGCTGCAAGTGAATCTGGCGCGCGGTCGAGTCGAGCAGGTCTGCGCCGCGCACGACGTCGGTGACGCCCTGGTCGAGGTCGTCCAGCACGACTGCGAGCTGGTAGGCATAGATGCCGTCGGCGCGCAGCAGGACGAAATCGCCAACCTCCTTCTCCACGCGCTGCTCAATCCTGCCCTGGATCCGATCGACGAAACCAATGGGGGCCGCGTGCGTGCGCAGGCGCACCGCGCGGGCACTCTTGCCTGCGGCGATCCCGTGGCGGCAGGTACCGGGATAGATCCGCGAGCCGTCGATGGCGAGCGCCGAATCGTCCAGTTCCTTGCGGGTGCAGCCACAGCTGTAGGCAAAGCCGCGCTGCGCCAGGTCCTCGATCGCAGCGGCATAGCGCTCGATGCGGGCGCTTTGCCGCAGGAGGGGGCCGTCCCACTCGAAGCCGAATCGGTCCAGCGCATGCAGGATCTGGTCGGCGGCGCCCGGCTGCTCGCGCGGCGCGTCGAGGTCCTCCATGCGCAGCAGCCACTTGCCTTTCGCGGCCCTCGCCTCCAGGTAGCTGGCAAGCGCCGCAACCAGCGAACCAAAATGCAAAGGCCCTGTCGGCGATGGGGCAAAGCGGCCCACGTAGGAGCTCATGCGGACTAGGTTACACTGCGCGCAGGAAGGGGATTTGCGACGAAAGGCGGCCCATGGCAACGGTCGAACTGACCAAGGAAAACTTCGAGAAGGTGATCACCGACAGCCCAATGGTGGTCGTGGATTTCTGGGCCCCGTGGTGCGGTCCCTGCCGCGGTTTCGCACCGATCTACGACCAAGCGGCCGAAGCGCACCAGGACGTCGTTTTCGGCAAGGTGAACACGGACGCCGAACAGGAACTGGCTGGCGCATTCGGCATCCGCTCGATCCCAACGCTGATGGTGTTTCGCGAGAAGGTCGTGCTGTTCCAGCAGGCAGGTGCCCTGCCGGCCTCGGCCCTCGAGCAGGTGATCGGCCAGGCAAAGTCGCTCGACATGGCCCAGGTGCACCAGGAAATCGCAGCCCGCGACCAGCAGGGCGAGCAGAAGCAGGCCTGAGGCAGTCCTGGACCCCGGGCAAGCCCGGGAACCTTGTGGGCGGGATCCTGCTCCAACGCACTGCGTCGAGGAAACTAATATGACTGAACTGCGCCCGGCGGGCGACCGCGGCTATGCCGACCACGGCTGGTTGAAGTCCTACCACAGCTTTTCCTTCGCCGATTACCACGACCCGCGCCACATGGGATACGGGCCGTTGCGCGTGATCAACGAGGACCGGGTCGCGCCAGGCACTGGCTTCGGCACGCACGGGCACCGCGACATGGAGATCATCAGCTATGTGCTGGAGGGGTCGCTTGGCCACCAGGATTCGATGGGCAACGGCTCGACCATCGTGCCGGGCGACGTGCAGCGCATGAGCGCTGGCGATGGCGTGCGCCACAGCGAGTACAACCACGAGAAGGCAGACGCCACGCATTTCCTGCAGATCTGGATCGAGCCCAGCGTGACCGGTATTGCGCCGTCCTACGAACAGAAGCACTTCGACGTCGCCGCCAAGCGCGGACGGCTGCGCCTGATTGCGTCGCCTGACGGGGCTGAGGGCTCGGTGACCATCCATCAGGACGCGCGCGTGTATGCCGCGCTGCTCGATGGCGTGGAGCGTGCGGTGCACCGGCTGGCGAAGGGTCGCCGCGCCTACCTGCACGTCGCGCGCGGCAGCCTTAAGGTCAACGGGCAGGCGCTTGGTGCGGGCGACGCGCTCAAGTTTGCCGATACCCACGAAATCGCGCTCGAGAACGGCGCCGGCGCGGAAGTGCTGCTGTTCGATCTTCCCTAGGAGGACATCGTGGCCGCCAACCTCGACAGGATTCGCAGCGCGACCGCGTCGCGCGAAGTGACGCGCATCATTGCCTCGCATTTCACCCCGGTCACGCCAACCCTGCTGGTGCGCCGCGCGCTGCCCGATGCGGGCCTGCGCAACGTCGGGCCTTGGGTATTCCTGGACCATTTCGGCCCTATGCAGGTCGGCAAGGGGGACCGCGGCACGCTGCCGCACCCGCACGCAGGCATCGAGACGGTGACCTACCTGCTGCAGGGGGGCATGCACCATCGCGACTCACTTGGCCACGAAGGTGCAGTCGGCGCGCACGGCGCGCAATGGATGACTGCGGGGCGCGGCATCGTGCATGCCGAGCGCCCGGCGGCCGGGGCACTGCACGGATTGCAGATGTGGGCCAAGCTGCCGCGCGCGCTCCAGTTGACCGACCCAGCCTACCGGAACCTCAGCGACGAGGAGCTGCCGGTGTTCCGTGCCGGCGACGCGCAGGTGCGCGTGGTGGGCGGCGAACTGATGGGGCACAGCAGCGCAGCGCCAGTGCGCTGGCCGTTGCTCCTGGCACACGTTTCGTTCACGGCACGCGGGCGCGCGTGCCTCGAAGTGCCGGCCGGGTTCGACCTCGCGGCCTATGTCGCGCTTGGCCAGGCGCGTTTCGGCGAAGTGGAGGCCGACGCCGGCAAGCTGGTGAAGTTCGCCCAGGCGGGCGCGCAGCTCGAAGTCGCCAACGATCTCGAGGAGCGCGCCGACGTGATCCTGCTCGGAGGCGCGCCGTTCGATGAGCCGATGGTGTTCCGCGGCCCGTTCGTGATGGACAGCGCTACCGCGCTGCTCGCCGCCGAACAGGCATACCAGTCCGGAAGGATGGGCGAACTGGCGGGGTAGACTAGCGTTTTTCGGTACGCACAGAGGCGCAGATGGCAGTGGCGATGGATACCGGCATTTCGGCGAAGGACCGCACGGCGATCGCAGGCGGCTTGTCGCGCCTGCTTGCGGACACCTACATCCTTTACATGAAGACGCACAACTTCCACTGGAACGTCGAAGGACCGATGTTCCAGACGCTGCACCTGATGTTCATGACCCAGTACACCGAGGCGTGGAACGCAGTCGACCCGATCGCCGAGCGCATCCGCGCGCTTGGCCACTATGCGCCGGGCAGCTATAGGCAGTACATCGAGCTCGCCACGGTGAAGGAAAGCGACGGCGTGCCGAAGGCCGGGACGATGGTGCGCGAACTGATCGAAGGCCAGGAGGCAGTAGCCCGCACCGCGCGTTCGGTGCTGCCGATCGCCGAGCGGGCCAACGACCAGCCGACGCTCGACCTGCTGACGCAGCGCCTCGACATCCATGAGAAGAACGCCTGGATGCTGAGGAGCCTGCTGAAGAAATAGCCTTGCCGGCCACGCGCCTCGAAAAGGACTCCTTCGGGCCGATCGAAGTCCCTGCCGAACGGCTGTGGGGGGCGCAGACCGAGAGGAGCCGCCGCTTCTTCCGCATTTCCGGCGAGCGCATGCCTCTCGCGGTGATCCACGCACTGGCGCTCGCCAAGCGCTCCGCTGCGCGCGTCAACCGGGCGCTTGGACTGCTCGAGGCGAGGAAGGCCGAGGCCATCGAGCGCGCCGCCGACGAGGTACTGGCGGGACGCCACGACGAAGAGTTCCCGCTGGTCGTCTGGCAGACCGGGTCGGGCACGCAGACCAACATGAACGTGAACGAGGTGCTCGCCAACCGGGCCTCCGAGCTGCTCGGCGGCGAGCGCGGGCAGAAGCGGCTGGTGCACCCCTACGACGAGGTCAATCTCGGCCAGTCGTCGAACGTCGTTTTCCCGACCGCGATGCACGTCGCCGCCGCGCGCGCCATCGAACATGACCTGCTGCCGCGGCTTGAGCGGCTGGAGGCAACCCTCGCCGCGAAGGCCGAAGAGTTCGCAGGCATCGTCAAGATTGGCCGCACCCACCTGCAGGACGCCACCCCGCTCATGCTTGGGCAGGAGTTTTCCGGCTACGTCGAGCAGCTCGCGCAGGCGGAAGCGGCGATCGAGCTTGCGTTGCCTGGATTGTGCGAGCTGGCAATCGGCGGGACTGCCGTCGGCACCGGCCTCAACACGCACCCCGAGTTCGGCGCGCGCGTGGCGCAGGACCTGTCCCAGGCGACAGGTATGTCCTTCGAACCGGCGCCCAACAAGTTCGCGGCCCTGGCCGGCCACGAGCCGTTGGCATTCGCGCATGGCGCGCTGAAAACGCTGGCGGTGGCGTTGACCAAGATCGCCAACGATATCCGCTGGCTTGCCTCGGGGCCGCGCTCGGGCCTGGGCGAACTGAGCATCCCGGAGAACGAGCCCGGCAGCTCGATCATGCCCGGCAAGGTCAATCCAACGCAGGCTGAAGCGCTCACCATGCTGTGCGCGCAGGTATTTGGCAACGACACGGCGATAACTTTCGGCGCCGCATCCGGCAATTTCGAGCTGAACGTGTACAAACCGATGCTGATCCACAATTTCCTGCAGAGCGTGCGCCTGCTGGCGGACGGCTGCGCTTCGTTCGAGGAGCACTGCGCGCGCGGCATCCAGGCCAACGAGGGGCGCATCCGCGACCTGCTCGAGCGCTCGCTCATGCTGGTCACTGCGCTGGCGCCGCACATCGGCTACGACCGGGCAGCCGAAATTGCCAAGAAGGCCCACCAGGACGGCTGCACGCTGAAGGAGGCGGCGCTGGCGCTCGGCCATGTGAGCGCGGCCGACTACGATCGTTGGGTGCGGCCCGAAGCGATGACCAAGCCTGCCGCGTGAAGCGGCGCCGGTTCCTGCTGGCCGCAGCGGCGTTCGCGGCGCTGCCGGCGGCCGCCGGAGAACGCTTTGCAAGGGGGCTGCTGTGGCAGGTTAGCGCGGCGGGCGTGCCTCCCAGCCACGTTTTCGGCACCTTGCATGCGGCCGATGCACGCCTTGGCGACCTTCCCGCCGCCGTGCGCAAGGCCTTTGACGCCTCGAAGTCGCTGATGCTCGAGTACGTCCCCGATCCCTATGGCAAGGAGCGCTTTCTCGAAGCGGCCATGTTCCTCGACCGCGGGACGCTCGAGCAGGCCATCGGGCGCGAGGACTTCGAGCGCGCCTACGAGATGCTCCGGCCAGTCGGCTTGGCGCGCGAGTTCGTCAACAAGATGAAGCCTTGGGGCGTGCTGCTGAACCTGCGCAGTTCGTGGCAGCCGTCCTCGACGGCAACGCCGGACCGCCAGTTGCACGCTCTTGCCCTGTCGCGGCGCATGGCAGTGGTGCAGGTCGAGGAGACCGAGGAGCAGGTGTTTACGTTCGACGAACTGCCGATGGCGTCTCAGGTGGCCTTGCTCAAGCACGGTCTTGCGCATCGCGAGGAATTGGCCGCGCTCGCGGAGCGCACGCTGCAGGCCTACCTGGCGCGCGACCTGCGCGCCATCTGGCGTGAGCAGGAAGCATTTGCAAAGCGCCATCCCGGGATCGCAGCGCACCATGCTGAACTGGTGAAGCGGGTGGTGCTCGACCGCAGCGTGGTGATGGCATACCGGATGCAGCGCGAGCTGCGGCGCGGACGCGCTTTCGTGGCGCTCGGCGCCTTGCACCTGTATGGCGAAAAGGGCGTCCTTGCGCTGCTCGAGCAGGACGGCTACCGGGCAAAGCGCCTGTATTAGACTGCGCGCCTCATGCCAATCGTCGTCCTGATCTCCGGCCGTGGCAGCAACATGCAGGCGATTCTCGATGCAGGGATCGCGGTTGCTGCGGTCATCAGCAACGAGGCAGGGGCCGCGGGGATCGAGGTGGCGGCGCGCCGGGGAGTGGCCACCGCCGTCGTCGAGCACCGCAGCTTCCCTACCCGCGAGGCTTTCGAAGCCGCGCTTGCGGCGGAGATCGACAGGCATGCGCCACGCCTGGTTGCGCTGGCGGGTTTCATGCGCGTGCTCACCCCCGGCTTCGTCGCGCGCTACGCCGCGCGCCTGGTCAATATCCACCCTTCGCTGCTGCCCGAGTTTCCCGGCCTGGACACGCACGCGCGGGCGCTGGCTGCCGGCGTCAAGCGGCACGGTTGCACTGTTCACTTCGTGACGGCGCAACTCGACCATGGTCCGATCATCGCGCAAGCGTCGGTTCCCGTGCTGCCGGGCGATACACCGGATACACTGGCGGCCCGCGTGCTGCAGCAGGAGCACCAGCTGTACCCACGCGCCATCCGCTGGTTCCTCGCTGGCGAGCTGGTCATCGAGGGGGACACCGTGCGCGTTAAGGGTAACCATGCACAAATGGTCGATAGCGATCGGGCTTAGCCTGTGCGCGGCGGCGCAAGCCGCCCCGCCCGCGCGCGTCGAGATCGCTTTTGAAGTGATGCACAATGACGGCGTAGTCGCCGACGTGACGCACCTGCTCGAGCACGACGGCGTCAACTACAAGCTGACCGAGCGCTGGAAGGGCAGGGGCGTTTACGCGCTGCTTGGCGAGGCGCAGCGTTCGAGCCGAGGCACCATCGCCGCCGATGGACTGCGTCCGCTCGAGTTCGAGGACGTGCGCAGCCGCCGCGAGCCTTCGCGCGCGAGTTTCGACTGGACGAAGATGATGGTGACGCTGCAGTTCCGCGACGGCCCGCAACCCCGGCCGATGCCCGCGCATGCCCAGGACCGGCTCAGCTTCGCCTACGCGTTTGCGTTCCGCGCGCCGGGCAAGCAGGCTACCGAGTTCAATGTCGTCGATGGCAAGGGCGTGGCCGACTACGCCTTCGACAATGCGGGCGTCGAGCGCATCAAGGTGCCGGCAGGAGAGTTCCAGGCCCTGCGACTGGTGAAGCGCAAGGAATCCGCGGGAGACCGCAGCAGCGAAATCTGGCTGGACCCGGCGCGTTCCTACCTTCCGCTGCGCGTCCTGGTGGTGCAGAAGGACGGCACGCGCATCGACCAGGTCGCCACGCGCTTCACTCTCCAATGATCGTCTACCGCGCCCAACTCGCGCGCGCGGAAACGCTGCTGGGAGAGCTGTTGTCGACTTCCGGGCCGGCGGACGCCGCCGTTTCACGCTACTTCCGGGCCCATCGCAATCTCGGCCAGCAGGACCGCGCATTCGTGGCGGAGACGGTGTATGCAGTCCTGCGCCGGCGCCGCTCGCTGGAGGCTGCCGCGCAATCCGTGGCGCCGCGCGACCTGGCGATCGCCGCGCTGGTACGCGTGCGCGGACTCTCGGGCAGGGCCCTGGAGGGCGCGCTGCGCGATGGCGAAGAGGCGCTCGTGTCGCGCGTGAAGGCGGCCAAAGCCGAAGGTTTTCCACCCGCCGTGCGCGCGGATCTACCCGATTGGCTGTGGCAGAGGCTCGATGCGCTGTATGGCCCAGAGGAGGCTTTGCGCATCGCGCAGGGCCTGCTCAATCCTGCTCCACTCGACTTGCGTGTCAATCTTGCCAAGCTGAGCCGCGAAGAAGCGCTCGAGCGGCTAAAAGCGAGCGGCATCGAAGCTTCGCCTACGCCCTATTCGCCGGCTGGAATACGCCTGGCCGCGAAGCCGGCGATCAACAGGCACCCGCTGTTCACCAGCGGCGCGGTCGAAGTGCAGGACGAAGGCAGCCAGGTACTCGCCTACCTGGTGGCGCCCCGGCGCGGCGAGATGGTCGCCGACTACTGCGCGGGCGCGGGCGGCAAGACGCTCGCGCTGGCCATGCTGATGCGCGGCACCGGGCGGATCTATGCCTTGGACGTGTCTGCCAAGCGGTTGGCGGAGCTCGCCCCGCGCGCCGCGCGCGCCGGCGTGACCAGCGTGCATCCGCTGGTGCTCTCGGGCGAGGGGGATGCGCGTGCGAAGCGCCTGGCCGGCAAGTTGGACCGCGTACTGGTGGATGCGCCTTGCAGCGGCTTCGGCACATTGCGCCGCAATCCGGACCTCAAGTGGCGCCACGGGCCGGAGGCAATCGGGGAACTGGCGATCAAGCAGGCGGGCATCCTGGAGGCGGCAGCGCGATTGGTTAAACCCGGCGGGCGGCTGGTGTATGCCACCTGCAGCATCTTGCCTGAGGAGAACGAAGCCGTCGCAGACGCTTTCAGCGCGGCGCATGCGGAGTTCGCGCCGCTCTCCTGCGGCGAACTCCTGCACGCGCAGCGCATCGACCTGGACTGCGGGCAACGCCTGCGCCTTTGGCCCCATCGCCACGGCTGTGATGGCTTCTTTGCCGCCGCCTTCGAGCGACGCTAGAAATTCCCGTTGCGCAACGGGAGGTTAGCTGCTGTAAGGAAATGCCTGAGCGCATAGGGGATTTTCTGGTTGCGCGGGGGGTCCAATCGCGTACAATCCAAGCCACGGTTCGCACATAACTATCAGAAAGAACTAATGATTTTCTCCGGAATCCTCGATCTGCCCTGGTGGGGCCTCGTACTTGTGGCCCTGGGGTTGACGCACGTCACGATCGCCTCGGTGACAAGTAGCTTGGAAGTAAATCGTGCCTTACGTGCGACTGGGCAATGCGCAGCCGAAAAGAAGTTTGCGTCTTTC
>JANMUO010000408.1:0-1590 GCA_031391655.1 Betaproteobacteria bacterium | reverse complement strand
ACCCGCTGGTGAAGGACCGTATCCAGGACATCAAGCGGATATCCATCCGCACGAACTAGGCGGCGATCCGGATCATCGACAAGAAGGGCCCGCTGAGCAATCCCGCAGATCGCGACCACTGCATAAAGTACATGGTGGCGGTGCCGCTCCTGTTCGGCCGGCTCACCGCCGGCGACTACGAGGATGCAGTGGCGAAGGACCCGCGCATCGACCTGCTGCGCGCGAAGATCGTCTGCCGCGAGGACAAGCGCTTTAGCCGGGACTACCACGATCCAAAGAAACGCTCCATCGCCAACGCCCTGACGGTGGAATTCAAGGACGGCACCAAACTGAAGGAGGTGCTATGCGAGTTCCCGATCGGACACAAGCGCCGGCGCAAGGAAGGCATGCCGGTGCTGGTGGAGAAATTCCGCACCAACCTCGCGCGCCGTTTTCCCGAGGCGCAGCGCAAGGCGATCCTCGAGCTGTGCCTGGATGCGCCGCGCCTCGACGCCACGCCGGTGGACGCGTTCGTCGACCTGATGGTGGCCTGAGCGTGCGCCTGCTGCCGGCCCTCCTCGTGCTCGCGCTCGCCGGGTGCACCTCGACCTACTCGCTCACGCTGATGCCGCGCAACAGCGGCAAGATCTACACCGGCGAGGCCGTGTCGGCCACCGGCAGCGAAACGCAACTCGCTGTCACGATCGAGGAGCGTGTCTACAAGGGCAACTGGGTCGTCGCGCAGACCCCGCCGACCACCTCCTTCGGCATCGGCGGCTTCGGCTTCGGCGGCAGCGGCGGCCGCCGCGGCGGGGTGGGCGTGGGCGTCAGCACGGGTGGCGCCGTCGTCGTGGACCAGGCAGAGGCCAAGGCCCTGCTGCGCGCCGACGACGGCAGCGGACTGCGCTGCGACCTGCGGGGCGCCAATACCGCCAGCGGCAGCGGCACCTGCCAGGACGACAAGGGCCTGGTCTACGACGTACAGATCCGAACCAAATAGGGAAGATGCTCATGCACAACCTGCACAACACGCTCCAGCCGATGACAGGCGGGAAGTTCTACTCGCTGCCGCAACTGGGCAGGGCCCTCGGCCTGAAGGTCGAGCGCCTGCCTGTCTCGATCCGCATCGTGCTGGAATCAGTGCTGCGCAACTGCGACGGCAAGAAAGTCACTGAGGAGCACGTGAAGCAGCTGGCCGCGTGGAAGCCGAACGCGGCGCGCACCGACGAGATCCCCTGCGTGCTCGCGCGCATCGTGCTGCAGGACTTCACCGGCGTGCCTTTGCTGGCGGACCTCGCAGCCATGCGCGGCGTCGCGAAGCGCCTCGGCAAGAATCCGAAGCTGATCGAGCCGCTCGTGCCCGTGGACCTCGTGGTGGATCACTCGGTGCAGATCGACCACTACGGCAACAAGGACGCGCTCGACCTCAACATGAAGCTGGAGTTCTCCCGCAACAAGGAGCGCTACCAGTTCATGAAATGGGGCATGCAGGCCTTTGTCGGGGCGGCTTTCTACCGGCGCGACGCCCTGGAGGTGGCGCGCGACCTCCTCGGCCGGACGCTCTGTCGCCGGCTCGAGGAAGGCGGAGTGCTTCGCGCCCGTATCGTGGAG
>JANMUO010000390.1:0-3473 GCA_031391655.1 Betaproteobacteria bacterium | reverse complement strand
CCTTTGAAAATCCACTAAATTTTCCCTCGCTTTGTGGCGGGCGCTCATGGCGCCCACGCGCCTCGCAGTTGCGGAAAATCATGCAATCGGCACTCAGCAGCGCTCAGCAAGCTGCTGATTTCCGCGTCCATTCTTATAGAATCCCCCCTATGAAACTCGCCGACCTGCGCCAGGAGTACATGCGTGCCGGGCTCGCAGAGGCCGACGCGCACGCCGACCCCCTGGCCCAGTTCCAGCGCTGGTTCGCCGACGCGCAGGCGGCGCAGCTGCCGCTGCCCAATGCGATGACCCTCGCCACGGTGGCCGAGGGCGGCGCACCATCGGCGCGCGTGGTCCTGCTCAAGGGCCTGGAGGACGGTGGTTTCGTTTTCTTTACCAATTACGCGAGTCGAAAGGGGCGCGAGCTCGCTGCTCGGCCGCAGGCCTGCCTGGTGTTCCTATGGCCCGAGCTCGAGCGCCAGGTGCGCGTCGAGGGCCGCATCGAGCAGGTCGCCGCCGCAGAGTCGGATGCCTACTACGCCAGCCGGCCGCTCGGTGCGCGCCTGTCGGCCTGGGCATCGGAACAGAGCGCGCGCGTGGCCGACCGCCCCGCGCTGGAGCGTTCGCTCGAGGAGATGGCGCGGCGCCACGGGGAACACCCGCCGCGCCCGCCGCACTGGGGCGGCTACCGCCTGCTGCCCGAGGCGATCGAGTTCTGGCAGGGGCGCGCCGACCGCCTGCACGACCGGTTGCTGTACCGGCGCACCGGCGCAGGCTGGAAGATTGAGCGCCTCGCTCCCTGAGCCCGTGCTCGCGTTCCTGCGCGGCGCAGCGCTCGCCGCGGCGGACGAAGCGCCGGTGGCCACCGCGCTCACCGGCGGCGTGTCCTCGGACATCTGGAAAGTCGAGCTGCGGTCCGGGCCGGTGTGCGTGAAGCGCGCCCTGCCCCGGCTGCGCGTGGCGCAGCTGTGGGAGGCGCCGGTGGAGCGCAACCGCTACGAGTGGCGCTGGATGCAGGCAGCGGCGCGCATCGCCCCCGGCAGCGCTCCGCGCGTCCTGGCGCACGACGAGGCGGGGTTCTTCGCCATGGAGTTCCTCGACGGCGCGCGCCATCCCCTGTGGAAGGACGAACTGCGCGCCGGTCGCGCCGAGCCGGCGTTTGCCCGCCAGGTCGGCGAGCGCCTCGCCCGCATCCACGCCGCGACGGCAGATGACGCGACCTTCGCCAGGGAGTTCGCCACCGACGCGGGCTTCCACGCCATCCGCCTGGAGCCCTACCTGCTTGCCACGGCGCGGGCGCATCCGGACCTCGCAACCCGGCTGCAGGCGCTCGCCAAGCGCACCGCAGCAACGCGCATCGCTTTGGTACATGGCGACGTGAGCCCGAAGAACATTCTGCTCGGGCCGCAGGGGCCGGTGTTCCTCGACGCCGAATGCGCCTGGTACGGCGACCCGGCTTTCGACCTCGCCTTCTGCCTCAACCACCTGCTGCTCAAGGGCTGTTGGGTGCCGCGGGCGCAGGAGCGCTTCCTAGCGTGCTTCGACGCGCTCGCGGACGGCTACCTGCGGGTGCATGCGCCCGAGGGCCTCGAGCTGCGCGCCGCAACGCTGCTGCCCGGATTGCTGCTGGCGAGGGTGGACGGGAAGTCGCCTGTCGAGTATCTGACGGAAGAAACGCAGAAAGAGCGCGTGCGGCGCGTGGCGCGGGCATTGCTCCTCGCCCCACCGTCGCGGCTCGCCCAAGTGAGGCAGGCGTGGCAAGAATCGTAGAAGTCCTTGCGCGCCGGGTGTGGGATTCGCGCGGTCGCGCGACTGTCGAGGCCGAAGTCCATCTCAAGGGCGCGCGCGGACGCGCCATCGCCCCGGCCGGCGCATCCACCGGCGCGGGCGAAGCGAAGAGCCTGGAGGCCGCCGTCGCAGTGCACAACGTCAACACGGCCATCCGCGACGCCCTGCTCGGCGTGGATGCGCGCGACCAGGCCATCGTGGACCGCAAGCTGCTCGCGCTGGACGGCACGCCGGACAAGTCGCGCCTCGGGGCCAATGCGATCGTGGCTGTGTCGCTCGCCTGCGCCCAGGCCTCGGCGGCGGCGGCGAGGAAACCGCTCTGGCAACACCTGGCGGGCGAGCGCCGGGTCGCCATGCCCGTGCCGCAGGTGCAGATCTTCGGCGGCGGCGCGCACGCGCGCGGCAGGGTGGATATCCAGGACTACATGGTGATCTGCACCGGCGCAGGCAGCTTCGCCGAGAGCCTGGAGTGGACTGCCGAGGTGTATCGCGCTGCTGGCGCGCGGCTGGCAAAGAAAGGCGCATTGCAGGGCGTTGCAGATGAGGGCGGCTGGTGGCCCTCCTTCAAGTCGAACGAAGAAGGCCTGGTGGAGCTGGTCGGTGCCATCAGCGATGCGGGCTTCGAGCCCGGTACGGACATCGGCATCGCGCTCGACGCGGCAGCCACGCAGTTCCACCAGGGAGGGCGATACCTGCTTTCGCTGGAAAACCGCTCGCTCTCGGCCGACCAGCTGCACGCCATGTGGCTGCGCTGGCTGGACGCCTACCCAATCGTGTCGATCGAGGACCCGTTCGCCGAGGGCGACATCGAGGCGATGAAGGCCTTCACCAAGGCGGCGGGCACCCGAGTGCAGATCGTGGGCGACGACCTCTTCGTCACCGACGCGGCGAGGCTCGACCCGGCACTCGCCAACACCGTCCTGCTCAAGCCGAACCAGATCGGCAGCGTGACGGAGACCCTCGCCTGCTGGGGCGCGGCACAGGCCAAAGGCATGCGCGCCATCGTCTCGGCGCGCTCGGGCGAGACCGAGGACGTGGCCATCGTCCACCTCGCGGTGGGCTGGGGCGTGCCGCAGCTCAAGGTCGGCAGCTTCGCGCGCTCCGAGCGCATGGCGAAGTGGAATGAGGGACTGCGGATCGAAGAAGCGCTGGGCGCCAAGGCCCTTCCCTACCCCGCGCGCAAACTGTTCAGAAAATAGGGACAGACCCTATTTATCACCATGTGAAAAATAGGGTCTGTCCCTATTTTTCCACCAACTTGAGGCCGTCGACGCCTAGCCAGTATTGGCGGTCGCAGGTGGCCGCGGCGGCCTCGGAATGCGTGACCAGGATGCCGGCGGCGCCATGGTGCTTCACCTGGCCGCGCAGCACTTCCAGCACCTGGCGCGCGTTGTCGGGGTCGAGGTTGCCCGTTGGCTCGTCGGCGAGCACCAGCTTGGGCTGGCCGACCAGCGCGCGCGCGATCGCGACGCGCTGCAGCTCGCCGCCCGAGAGCTCGCGCGGCATGGCGGTTTCGCGCCCGCCGAGGCCCACCGCGCCGAGGAGCTTGAGCGCCCGGCTGTGGATTTCCGCCGGCGCCACGCCGCGCAGCAGGAGGGGCAGGCCCACGTTCTGCTCGGCGTTGAGGTGCGGCAGCAGGTGGAAAGCCTGGAACACGAAGCCGAAGTGGTCGCGCCGCACAAGGGTGGCCGCGTCGTCGGACAGCG
>JANMUO010000322.1:0-9515 GCA_031391655.1 Betaproteobacteria bacterium | reverse complement strand
GGACATGCGCACGTCGATCTTCTGGTCGCGCACGATCACGTTCAGTCGACCGTCCTGCGGCAGGCGCTTCTCGGAGATGTCCAGCCCCGCCATCAGCTTGAGGCGCAGCACCAGCGCGGGGCCGATGCGGCTGTCCGCGTCGGTCTGCGGATTGAGCGCACCGTCGATGCGAAAGCGGATCTGCACCTTGCCTTCCTGCGGCTCGATGTGCACGTCGGAGGCGTTGACCTGCACCGCGTCCTCGAACACCGATTGCAGCAGCTTCACCACCGGCGCCTCTTCCGCCCCCACGCCGGCGCCGAGCGCGCCGAAGTCCACGTAGGAGTCGCCGATGTCGCGCTCCAGCTCCTTGGCGAGGCCGCTGATCTCCTCGGTGCGACGGTAGACGCGGTCGATGGTCTGCAGCAGCAGCGCCTCGTTCACCACCGCCACCTCGACCTCGCTCTGCAGGATGCGGCCCAGCTCGTCGTAGGCGAAGAGGTCCGTGGGATCGACCATGCCGACGAGGACGTTGGCGCGCCGGCGGTCCTCCAGCACGATGGCGCGGAAGCGCCGTGCCTGCGCTTCGGGCAGGCGCCGCACCACCTCCTGGTTGAAGTTGTAGAACTTCAGGTTGATATAGGGAATGTTGAGCTGGCGCGAGATCGCCTCGCAGATCTGGTCGTCGTTGACGAAGCCCTGCTCGATCAGCACGCGGCCGAGCTTGCGCCCGCTCTTCTTCTGCTGCTCGAGCGCGATTTTCAACTGGTCCAGCGAGATCGCCTTCTGCGCGACCAGTACGTCGCCTAGGCGTATCTTTTCCGGGCGTCCCATTGCAAACTCCCACCGAGAGAGGGCGGCAGCATTATCCGCCAATCCGATGCGCCGTGCTTTTCCGCCTCGCGCGCAGCGACTATGATGCGCTTTGCCTGACAAGCTTTTCTAGAAAGCGAGCCAATGAAAGCCTTCGCCTCCCAAGCCGACCTCAAGCCGAAGAAGATCTCCTTCCAGCGCCTGTCGAGGAGCGCCTACGCCTTCACCGCCGAGGGCGACCCGAACACCGGCGTGATCGTCGGCGACGACGGCGTGATGGTGATCGACGCGCAGGCCACGCCGCTGATGGCGCGCGAGGTGATCCGGCGCATCCGCCGCGTGACCGCGAAGCCGGTGAAGTACGTGGTGCTGTCGCACTACCACGCGGTGCGCGTGCTGGGGGCCTCCGCCTACAAGGCCGAGCAGGTCATCGCCAGCCGCAGGACGCTCGGCCTGATCAAGGAGCGCGGCAAGCAGGACATGGCGAGCGAGATCGGGCGCTTTCCGCGCCTGTTCCGCGGCGCGAAATCCATCCCCGGCCTTACCTGGCCCACCATGGTGTTCGAGGACTCCCTCACTGTCATGATGGGCAAGCTGGAAGTGCGCATCCTGCACGTCGGTCCCGGGCACACGGGCGGTGACAGCATCGTGTGGCTGCCGCAGGAGCGCGTGCTGTTCTCGGGAGACCTGGTCGAGTACAACGCCGGCATCTACACCGGGGACGCGCACCTCGAAGAGTGGCCGCACACGCTGGACAAGCTGCGTGCGCTGAAACCCCGCGCCCTGGTGCCGGGCCGCGGCCCGGCGCTCACCACGCCCGCGCAATGCCATAAAGCCATCGGCTACACGCAGGACTTCGTGCGCGGCCTGTTCGCCGCCGCCAGGCGTGGCGCGGCGGCGCGCCAGTCGCTCAAGCAGGTCTACCAGGCGACGAAGAAGAAGCTGGACCCGGTGTACGGGCGCTTCCCGATCTACGAGCATTGCATGCCCTTCGACGTGTCGCGCGCCTACGACGAGGCGCGCGGCATCAAGCATCCGCGCATCTGGACCGCGCGGCGCGACATCGAGATGTGGAAGGAGATCGCGTGAAGACCCCGGTGGTGTTTCTTCCCGGGCTGCTGTGCGACGCGCAGCTCTGGCAACCGCAGGTGGTGGGGCTGGGCCCGAGCATCGAGCCCTGGGTGGCGGACCTGATGCGCGACGATTCGATCGCCGGCATGGCGCGGCGCTCACTCGCCGAAGCGCCGTTCCCGAAATTCGCGCTCGCCGGACTGTCGATGGGCGGCTACGTGGCGCAGGAGATCATGCGCCAGGCGCCCGAGCGCGTCGAGCGGCTGGCGCTGCTCGACACCCAGGCGCGCCCGGAAACGCCGGAGGCGAGGGAGCGGCGCCTGGTGCTGATGGAATTGGCGGAGAAGGGCGATCTCATGGGCGTCTCCGACCGCCTGATGCCGCTCTTCGTGCACGGCTCGCGCCTCGCCGACGCGCCGCTGGTCGAACTGATCAAGGACATGGCGAAGAACGTGGGCAAGGACGCGTTCCTGCGCCAGCAGCGAGCGATCATGGACCGTCCGGACTCGCGCGAATCGCTGTGGAAGATCCGCTGCCCCACGCTGGTCCTGTGCGGCGAGGCCGACATGCTCACGCCCAAGGACCGGCATGAAGAAATCGCTGCTGCCATCCGGGGCTCGACGCTCGTCGTGCTCCCCGGGTGCGGCCACATGTCTACGCTGGAAAAACCCCTCGAAGTGAATCGCGCGCTATCGACCTGGCTGACCGTTGGTGGTCAGGCCGGATAGGCGCAGCCCCGCCGCGGAGGAGGAGGGAGGAGGAAACCGCGGCGGGGCCTGCCTAACCTTTCAGTGATCGTGGCGCAGGCGGGCGCCGGTGCAATCGGCGGCGGTGCTGCGGATCTGGCCCGCGGCGCCCGTGAGCTTCGCGTAGGCTGCCGCGAAGAGCCCGCTGAACATCTTGCCGAGGATGCGGGCGCGCTCCTGGCGGGCCTGACGCTCGACAACGGACCAGTCATGCAGGTCCAGGGGGAGCCGGAATCCGGCCCTCATTTGCTTCTCGATCTGCTCAATCTCATACGCGTTCACGTTATTTCCTTGGTCCGCTAGTAGTGCGGTGCAGCAAATATACGGCTTTGCTGGGATGTTTTGAATAGGCACTAAACACAAAACTCCTTTGCTAGAATCGCAAAGATATGCGTGACGTAGTCCACGGGATGGCGGTCTTCTCCAAGGTGGTCCAGGCGGGCAGCCTGTCGGCCGCCGCGCGGGAGCTCGGGATCTCGACCGCGGTGGTCAGCCGGACGCTTGCGGCGCTCGAGGCACGCCTCGGCGTGCGCCTGGTGAACCGCACGACGCGCAGCCTGCGCCTGACCGACGAAGGCGCGAGCTACTTCGAGACCTGCCAGCGCATCCTGGCCGAGATCGACGAAGCCGATTCCGCGGTCACGGCGGGGCGCGTCGAGCCGCAGGGCATGCTGCGGGTGGCGCTGCCCGCCTCCTTCGGCCACAAGCACATCGCGCCGCTCATCCCGCGCTTTGCCGAGCGCTACCCCAAAGTGGAGCTCGCGCTGTCGCTCTCGGACCGCTCGATCAACCTGATCGAGGAAGGCTACGACCTGGCGATCCGCATCGCGGAGTTGAAGGATTCGTCGCTGGCTGCCCGCAAGCTCGCGCCCAATCGCCGCGTGGTGTGCGCAAGCCCCGCCTACCTGCGCCAGCACGGCGAGCCGAAGAGCCCACAGGATCTCACCAAGCACAACTGCCTGATCGCGACCTGGGAGCAGGGGCTCGCCATGACCTGGGAGTTCAAGAGCCCGGTCGGCAAGCGCAGTTCGGTGCGCGTGACCGGGCGCTACGCCTGCGACAACTGGGAAGTGCTGCGGGAATGGGCGGTGGCGGGCCTGGGCGTGGCGCTCAAGTCCACGTGGGACGTGCGCAAGCACCTCGAGGACGGCACGCTCGTGCCGCTGCTGCCCGGCTATGACTTCGGGACCGACGTGGGTATTTACGCGGTTTACCCGCACCGCCGCCACCTGCCGGCGAAGACGCGCGTGTTCATCGATTTTCTCGCCGAGTCCTTCGGGCCCGAGCCCTACTGGGACCTTCCTGCGGAAAATCCGCCGGCCAACCGAACCAAGTCGACCGCAGCTGTCTGAGCTTGTGTTAGAACGGCGTTAACGGAGGCTAGCCGATGAACGCACCGGTGGATCCCGCCAAGCTCGCCGAGGTTTCCCTCGACGACAAGTTCACGCTGGAGAAGGGCCGCGTATTCCTCACCGGAACGCAGGCGCTGATCCGCTTGCTGTTCCTGCAGCGCGAGCGCGACCTGCGCGCGGGACTCAACACCGCCGGCTACGTTTCCGGCTACCGCGGCTCGCCGCTCGGCGGCCTGGACCAGTCGCTGTGGCGCGCGCAAAAGCACCTCGACGCGCACCACGTGAAGTTCCAGCCCGGGGTGAACGAAGACCTTGCCGCCACCGCCATCTGGGGCACGCAGCAGGTCGGCATGTTTCCCGGCGCCAAGTACGACGGCGTCTTCGGCATGTGGTACGGCAAGGGCCCGGGCGTGGATCGCTGCGGCGACGTGTTCAAGCACGCCAACTCCGCCGGCACCTCGAAGCACGGCGGGGTGCTCGTGCTCGCGGGCGACGACCACGCGGCCAAGTCCTCGACGCTCGCGCACCAGAGTGAGCACATCCTGAAGGCCTGCTGCATTCCAGTACTCAACCCGGCCAGCGTCCAGGACTACCTGGATTTCGGCCTGCACGGCTATGCCATGAGCCGCTACTCGGGCTGCTGGATCGGCTTCAAGTGCGTCACTGACGTCGTGGAGTCCGGCGCCTCGGTGATCGTGGACCCGGAGCGCGTTCAGATCAAGCTGCCGGCAGATTTCGCGCTGCCGCCGGGTGGCGTCAACATCCGCTGGCCCGATGGCTTTCTTGAGCAGGAAGCGCGCCTGCTCGACTGGAAGGTCTACGCAGCGCTCGCCTACGTGCGTGCCAACGGGCTGGACCGCATCGTCTGGGACTCGCCCAACGCCAAGCTCGGCATCGTCACCACGGGCAAGAGCTTCGGCGACACCATGCAGGCGCTCTCCGACCTGGGGATCGACGAGCGCGTGGCGCGCGACATCGGCCTGCGCATCTACAAGGTGGCCATGCCCTGGCCGCTCGAGCCGCAGGGCGCGCGGCGATTCGCCCAGGGGCTGGAGGAAATCCTCGTCATCGAGGAAAAACGCCAGCTGATGGAGTACCAGATCAAGGAAGAGCTCTACTCCTGGGAAGCGTCCAGGCGCCCCCCGCGCGTGGTCGGCAAGTTCGACGACAACGGCGAGTGGAGCCGCGCCGAGGGCCAGCCGGCCGGCACCTGGCTGCTACCCGCGCACTACGAGCACAACACGGCGATTGTGGCGCGCGCCATCGCCAAGCGGCTGGAAAAGCTCGGCCTCGCAGCAAAACTGGGCTCGCAGTTCAAGGAACGGCTCGCCTTCCTCGACTTCAAGGACCAGGCGCTCGCCAAGCCCCGCGTCACCACGATACGCCAGCCGTACTTCTGCTCGGGCTGCCCGCACAACACCTCCACGCGCGTGCCCGAAGGCAGCCGCGCCGTGGCGGGCATCGGCTGCCATTTCATGGCCGTGTGGATGGATCGCAGCACCTCCACCTTCACGCACATGGGCGGGGAAGGCGTGACCTGGGTCGGACAGGCGCCGTTCACCGAGGAGAAGCACCTGTTCGCGAATCTCGGCGACGGCACCTACTTCCATTCAGGCCTGCTCGCGATCCGCGCCGCGGTCGCCTCCAGGGTCAGCATGACCTACAAGATCCTCTACAACGACGCCGTGGCAATGACCGGCGGCCAGCACCACGACGGGCCGCTCGACCCGGCGATGATTTCGCGGCAGATCGCCGCCGAGGGCGTGAAGCCGATCATCCTCGTCACCGACGAGCCGGACAAATACCCGGCCGGCACCGACTGGGCGCCGGGCGTGACCATCCGCCACCGCGACGAGCTCGACGCCGTGCAGCGCGAGTTGCGTGAGATGCCCGGCGTGTCGGCGCTGATCTACGACCAGACCTGCGCCTCCGAGAAGCGCCGGCGACGCAAGCGCGGCGCCTTCCCCGACCCCGCCAAGCGCGCGGTGATCAACGAGATGGTGTGCGAGGGCTGCGGCGATTGCAGCGCGAAATCCAACTGCCTGTCGGTCGAGCCGCTGGAGACCGAGTTCGGCCGCAAGCGCACCATCAACCAGTCCACCTGCAACAACGACTATTCCTGCGTGAAGGGGTTCTGCCCGAGCTTCGTCACGGTGGAAGGCGGGCAGATGAAGAAGGGCAAGTCGGGCGCGCGCGTCGCTGGCGATGATTTCCCGGCGCTGCCTGAGGCGACGCCTGCTTCGCTCGATCAGCCCTGCGGCGTGCTGATCACCGGCATCGGCGGCACCGGCGTGATCACCATCGGCCAGATCCTGGGCATGGCAGCGCACTTGGAGGGCAAGGGCGTGTCAGTGCTCGACATGTCGGGCCTTGCGCAGAAGTACGGTGCCGTGATGTCGCACGTGAAAATCGCTTCCAACGCCGCCCAGGTGCACGTCGCGCGCCTTGGCACAGGCGATGCGCGCCTCGTGATCGGCTGCGACCTGGTGGTGACCGCAAGCGGCGACGCGCTGGACAAGATGGATACCGGCAAGACGCGCGCGGTGGTGAACGGCACCACCTCGCCCACCGCCGCGTTCGTCAAGAACCCCGACTGGCAGCTGCCGGGCTCGAACTTGCAGCACGACATCGCGGCGGCCTGCGGCGGGAAGAACGCCGAGTTCGTGCCGGCGGCCGAACTCGCCACCGCGCTGATGGGCGATTCGATCGCCACCAACATGTTCATGCTCGGCTACGCCTGGCAAAAGGGCTGGGTTCCGCTCGGTCGCGAGGCCATCGAGCGCTCCATCGAGCTGAACGGCGTGGCGGTGGAATTCAACAAGAAGAGCTTCGTGTGGGGACGGCGCGCGGCCGTGGACCTGGAGCGCGTGCGACGCATCGCGATTCCGGCGGACGTGGTCGCCATCGGCGAGCACTTCTCGCGCAATCTTGAGGAGCTGGTCGAGCGGCGCGCCCGGTTCCTCACCGGCTACCAGGATGCGGCGTATGCGGCGCACTACAAGGCGCTGGTGGAGCGCGTGCGGGTTGCGGAGCAGGACAAGGTCGGTGGCACGAAGCTGGCGGAGGCGGTCGCGCGCTACTACGCGAAGCTTCTGGCGTACAAGGATGAGTACGAAGTGGCGCGGCTGTACACCGACGGTGCGTTCCTGAAGAAGATCGAGGGCATGTTCGAGGGCGACTACAAGGTGAATTTCCACCTGGCGCCGCCCATGCTGGCCAGGCTCGATCCGCAGACCGGCGAGCCGCGCAAGATGCAGTTCGGGCCGTGGATGATGGGCGCGTTCGGGGTTCTGGCGAAGCTGAAAGGATTGCGCGGCACCGCGTTCGACATCTTCGGGCGCACGGAGGAGCGACGCATGGAGCGCGCGCTGGTCGTGGAGTACGAGAAAACCATCGAGACCTTGCTAGCCGGGCTGACGAAGGGGAACCACGGCCTCGCGATCGAAGTTGCCTCGATCCCCGAGCTGATCCGCGGCTACGGCCACATCAAGGCAAAAAGCGTGCAAGCTGCGCGCACAAAACAGGCCGAGATCCTGCAGCGCTACCGCACGATCCCAATCAGGGCAGCGGCCTAAATTAGGGACAGACCCTATTTATCGCAACGTGAAAAATAGGGTCTGTCCCTATTTTCAGGTCTTCAAAGTGAACGGCGTGAAGTTGGTGTTGCGGTCGTAGAAGTCTTCCTGTTCGGCGCGCTTGAGCGCCGCTACGACCTTGTAGGTCACCGGGGTGAACAAGATTTCCACCGCGACCTTGGCGACGAACTGGAACAGCATCAAAGGGATCAGCGATTCGTTTGGGATGATGCCGGTGCCGTAGAAGGCGAGCGGGTAGAACAGCGCTGAGTCCACCGCCTCGCCGGCGATGGTCGAGCCGATGGTGCGCGTCCACAGCCATTTTCCCGCGGTCGCAATCTTCATCTTGGCGAGCACGAAGGAGTTGACGAACTCGCCGCAAAAGTACGCGATCATCGAGGCGCCGGCGATCCGCCAGGTATTGCCGAAAGCGATCTCATAGGGCACCTGGTTCTTCCAGACCGGAGCCGGCGGCAGCGCCACAACCACCCAGGCCATGAACGCGGCGAAGGCTAGGCCCGCGAATCCCGCCCAGATCACGCGCCGCGCACGGGCGTAGCCATAGACCTCGGTGAGGATGTCGCCGAAGACATACGAGATGGGGAAGAACAGTACGCCCGCGCCGAAGGTAATTGCGCCGACGAGAGGAAGGTCGACCTGCGCGATCTTCGCCGGGCCGATCAGGTTGGAGCAGATCAGCACCGTGACGAACGCCGCCATGACGAACTCGTAGTAGCGGTATTGGCGCGGCGGACTGCCGCTCGGACCTGCGGTGCTCATGGCAGCTTCGGGGAGTAGTCCCGGGCTTCAGGCTCAAGCTGCACGCGCATGGCATCGAGCATGCGCGCCACCATCGAGTAGAACGCAGGCACCAGCGCGAGCTCGACGAATTCCGAGTGCCCGAAGTGCCTTGATACCGTGGCATACACCTCGTCGGTGACATTGCCGTTGGTCACCGCCTCCGCCAGCAGCAGCGCCGCTTTCTCGCGCTCGTCGAACTCCTTGGAGTTGCGCCAGTCGGCAAGCGCCGCGATCTGGGCCTCGCGCACGCCGAACTTGCGGGCCATTTTCAGGTGCTGCGCCCACTCGTACTCCGAGCGCATCACCTGGGCGCCGCGCAGGATCATCAGTTCCCGCAACTCGCGCGGGCTGCGGCTGTCGAAGCGGATGGCGCGCGCGAACTCGGTCCACGCGGCGCACAGCGGCGCATGGTTGCCGAGCGCGCGGTACAGATTCGGCGGCTGGCCCCAAAGTTCCTCGAGGCGCTGCTTCAGGACCGGCGCGAACTCGGCGTTGGGAATTCTTTGCATCGCGGTAGTATGCCCGAATGATCGAGTTCGAGTTGACGCGGCCGCCACCCGGCTTCATCGACGATCCGTATCCGGTCTACGCCCTGCTGCGCGAGCAGGACCCGGTGCACCAGATGGAAAGCGGCGTGTTCCTCTCCCGCTACGACGACGTCATCGCCGTGTACCGCGACGCGCACGCCAGTTCCGACAAGAAGGCCGAGTTCCGTCCGAAGCTCGGCGCTTCGCCGCTCTACGAGCACCACACGACGAGCCTCGTGTTCAACGACCCGCCGCTGCACACCAGGGTGCGGCGCATCATCCTGGGCGCGCTCAACCAGCGGGCGATCGCGCGCATGGAAGCCGACGTGGCGCGGCTGGTGGACGCGCTGCTCGCCGCGATGGCGGCGAAGCGCGAAGTGAATTTCATCGACGATTTCGCCGCGCAGATCCCGATCGAGGTGATCGGCAACCTGCTCGACATCCCGCGCGGCGAGCGCGGTCCCCTGCGCGGCTGGTCGGTGGCCATCCTCACCGGACTCGAACCCAAGCTCACGCCCGAGATGTTCGCGAACGGCAACCGCGCGGTGACCGAGTTCATCGCCTTCCTGAAAGTGCTGATCGCGGACCGTCGCCGGCGGCCCGGCGACTTCGAGTCCGACGTCCTCACGCGCCTGATACAGGGCGAGAAGG
>JANMUO010000296.1:0-21358 GCA_031391655.1 Betaproteobacteria bacterium | reverse complement strand
GAGAAGTACGTGCGCGCGCATTACCCGGCGGGCATCCCAGCGTTCGGCGCCGACGCGCTGCGCTTCACCTTCGCGGCGCAGGCCACGTTCGCGCGCACGCTGAACTTCGACCTCGGGCGCTGCGAGGGCTACCGCAATTTCTGCAACAAGCTGTGGAACGCGACGCGCTTCGTGCTGATGAACACCGAGGGCAAGGACTGCGGTCACGACGACAAGCTGCCGGTCGAACTCTCGGACTGGGACCGCTGGATCGTCAGCACGCTGCAGCGCACCGAGGCGGAAGTGGCGAAAGGGTTCGACGAATATCGCTTCGACAACGCCGCCGGCGCCGTCTATCGCTTCGTCTGGGACGAATATTGCGACTGGTACCTGGAGGTCGCGAAGGAGCAGCTCGCGAAGGGCGGCGAGGCCGCGCAGCGCGGCACGCGCAGGACGCTCGTGCGCGTGCTCGAGACCTCGCTGCGGCTGGCGCACCCGATCATTCCCTTCATCACCGAGGAACTCTGGCAGATCGTCGCGCCGCTCGCCGGGAAGACCGGGGAAACGATCATGCTCGCGCCCTACCCGAAGTCGCAGCCGGAGAAGATCGACGCCGCCGCGGAGCGCGAGGTCGCGCTCGCCAAGGAATTCGTGAACGCCGGGCGCAACCTGCGCAGCGAAGCGAAAGTGCCGCCGAAGGACCGCATCCCGTTCTACGTGGTCGGTCAACCTAACGCGGCGACCGTCGCTGCGTCCGCCGCGCTGCTACGGGCCTCGGAACTGCGCATCGTCAACGAGTTCCCGGCGTCCGACTCACCGGTGGCCGTGGCCGGACCGCACCGGCTGATGCCCCACATCGAAGTCGACCCGGTCGCCGAACGCGAGCGCATCGGCAAGGAAATCGCGCGCCTTGAGGGCGAGATCGCCAAGGCGCGCGCCAAGCTCGCCAACGCCTCCTTCGTCGAGCGCGCTCCCGCCGCGGTGGTGGCGCAGGAACGCGAGCGCCTCGCCGCCTTCGAGGCGACGCTCGGAAAGCTCTCCGCCAAGACGTGACCCTGCCGCGCGCGCTGCGCGCCTTCCGCCACCGCAGCTTCCGCCTGTTCTTCCTCGGCCAGGGCGTTTCGCAGTTCGGCACCTGGTTGCAGCTCATCGCCACCAGCTGGCTCGTCTACCGTCTCACCGGCTCGACCTTCTGGCTCGGCCTCGCCACCTTCGCGCTGCAGCTGCCGTTCCTCGTCCTCGCGCCTTTCGCCGGCGTGTGGGTGGACCGCTTGAGCAAGCGCAAGGTGCTCCTCACGACCAACACCATCGCCTTCGCGCAGGCGCTCGCCATGCTGGCGCTGGTCGCCAGCGGGCACATCGAGCCCTGGCACCTGATCGCGGGCAACGCGGTGCTTGGCCTGGTGAACGCCTTCGACAGCCCGGCGCGCCAGTCCTTCCTCATCGAGCTGGTGCAGGGGCGCGAGGACCTCCCCAACGCCATCGCCTACCAGTCGGTGCTGATGAACGGCGCGCGCTTTGTCGGGCCAATGATCGGCGGCGCGGTGATCGCGCTGGCAGGCGAGGTGTGGGGCTTCGCGCTGAACAGCGCCTCCTACCTGGCGGTGCTGGCGGCGCTCGCCGTGATCCGCGTGCAGGCGCGCGTGCCCGAACCGGCGCACACCGGCTGGCTGGGGCAGTTCGCCGAGGGCTTTCGCTGGGCGTACGGTTTCCTGCCCTCGCGCAGCATGTTGCTGCTGCTCGCCATGGTGAGCCTGGGAGCGCAACCCTACATGTCGCTGGCGCCCTACTTCGCGCGCGACGTGTTCGGCGGCGACTCGCAGACGCTGGGCTGGCTCATCGGCGCGGGCGGGTTCGGCGCGGTGAGCGCCATGCTGTACCTCGCGCTGCGTCCCACGGTGCGCGGCCTGCTCGGCGTGATCGGCTATGCCGCCGCCGCGGCCGGCCTCGCCCTCATCGGCTTTGCCTACACCACGCAGCTCTGGCCGGCGCTCGCACTGGTGTACGTCACAGGGATGGGCATCATGCTCACCGCGGGTTCCATCAACACGCTGCTGCAGACCATCGTCGAGGACCGGCTGCGCGCGCGCGTTGCGGCGATCTACATCATGTCTTTCCTCGGCATGAGCCCGCTCGGCGCGCTGGCGGCGGGCTGGGCGGCGCACTACGTGGGCCCGCCGGCGGCGCTCGCGGCCGGAGGCCTGCTCGCCCTCGGCGCCGCCTGCCTCTACCTCGCCAGGCTGCCGGCCGTCCGGCGCGCCATGCGGCCGGTGTACCAGCAGCTGGGCATCGTGCCCATGCTGCCGCCGGATCAGTGAGTCTTGTAGCTCTCCGGACTGAACGGCACGTTGCGCCCCACCAGCGACTCGAGCATCACCAGCTCGGCGTCCGTGTGGTTCACCACCGGCGCCGGCATGATCATCTGCGGCGCGCCGCTCGCCATGATGTAGCGCGGCTGGTCGTGGTGCCGGGTCCGCACCGTCTCGCGCGCCGCCCGATCGTGCACCGGCACCAGCTCCGCCTCGCCGTAGCAGGTGCAGGCGTAGGTCCTGTCCGCAGCGCTTTCCACGTAGATGCCGGTGCCGCGGATGCCGATGGTGGCGGTCTGCGCGTGCAAGGTCTTCGGCTTGCCCGGTTGGTAGACCGAGAGCAGCGCCCCGGTGACGATGCGGAACACGTCCGCCGCGCCGCTGCCCACCTCGAGGCGCGAGTTGGCGCGCAGCAGGAAGGCATCGCGGTCGATCACGAAAACGATCTGGGCGCCGACGGCAGTGGTGACCGCGTCGCCTGGCTTCACGTCCATGCCTTCCCGGGCGAGCGTGCCGTTGAGGCGCGCATCGCCGCGCACCCGGTAGACACCCTTCTCGATGCTTCCCGCGGCGAGCGCGTCGCGCACCAGCAGCAACGCTGCGGCTCCCTGCAGCAGCCGGCGACGGCTCAGCATGCGCGCGAGGTTTCGGCGCCCGGCCAGGCGGTGTCGAACTGCCAGCCATGCTGCGCTTCGATGCGCTGGCGGAATGCCGCTTCCAGCCCGGGCTCGGCCGCCAGCGACGGCGGGAAGCTTCCCTCGATCAACGCGCACGCGCCGACGCGGGCCGCGCTGAGGCGCGCAACGCGGCGCCCGTGCAGCCAGATGGACTCCTCTTCCAGGTAGGCGGGCAGGCCGAAGCCCCGGCAAGTGGCGATCGCCGGCATGGCGCCCCAGGCGAGCCAGCGGCGCACGCGTCCCGGCGCCAGCCGCTGCGGAGCGATGAGCGCGAAGGCGCTTTCGCCCGCGGCACGCAGCCAGACCAGGATCGGATCGGCCGCCGCCGGCTGCGCGGCGGCAAGCGCGGCGGCAGCGCCGCCGCCGTCGGCCAGTTGCATGCGCATCCAGCGCGCCGCCTGCGCCATGCCTATTTCTCCTGCATGGAGAACGTGAAGATCTTCTTCAGTCCGCGCGCGTCGAACTCATTGTCGACATGCATTGCGTTTCCTTTGCGTTTCCTGACCCTGCCTAGTTATATCAGAGCGGCGGCGCTGTGCAATAATCGCCACGCACCATGGACAACGAACCCAGCGCGACGGCGCCGCAGGATCCGCCCGCCGGCAGCCGCTGGCTGGTCACGGTCACCCAGCTGCCCACGGAGGATCCCGCGGCGCGCATGCGCATGCTGCGCACGCTGGAGTCCCTCGGTTCGGCGGTGATGCGCGAGGGCGTGTACGTGCTGCCCGACTCCCCGGAGAACCGCCACGCGCTGGAGCGACTGGCGCGCTACGTGGCGCAGAACGCCGGCATCGCCAACGTGCTGCGCGTCGAGGCTGCGGGTGCCGCGCAGGGCGAGCAGTTGATGCGCCTGTTCGACTGCTCCGCGCGCTACGACGAGCTCACCAAGACCATCGAGAGCCTGCGCGTGGGCTTCGGCGTGTCCGATGCCAGCGCACTGGCCCGCGTGCTGCACAAGCAGCGGCGCGAGTTCGAGTCCATCGCCGCGCTCGATTTCTTTCCCACCGCCGCGCGCGGCCGTGCCGAGGGCGCGTTGGTCGACGCCGAATCCGCGGTGAAGGAGTTGTTGTTCCCGGCGCACTCCGCGGTCGCGCCGGCGCCGGGCGAGCCGATGCAGGGGCGCACCTGGGCGACACGGCGGCCCCTGTGGGCCGACCGCCTCGCCTGCGCCTGGCTGGTGCGCCGCTTCGTCGACCCGGACGCCAAGCTGCTGTGGCTGGACAAAGGCGCGGAGTGTCCCGCAGGGGCCGTGGGATACGCCTACGAGGGCGCCCGCTTCGCCAACAGCGAGGAGCGCGTCACGTTCGAGCAGATGCTCCCGGCACTCGGCCTGGGCGCCAACGTCGCGCTCGCCCGCATCGGCGGCATCGTCCACTTCCTCGAAGTGCGCGGCACGCCGGTGCCGGAGGCCGCCGGCGTGCAGACGCTGCTGCAGGGCGCGTCGCGCCGGGCGGCGAGCGACGACGAGCTGCTGCGCGAGGCGGAGAAGACCTTCGACCTGCTCTACGACGCGTATTCCGACACGCGCGAGGCGACGCGCGCCTAGCTATTTCTTCAGGTCGCGCATTTCCTGCGCGTGCTGCGCGCGCAGTTCCTTCAGCCTCGCCTCCACCACCGATTGCTCGTAGAAATTGCCGTCGCCGGCGGCCTGCGCCAGCTGCAGCTGCTCGACCGCCGCCGGCAGGCTCCCGCGCAGAACATAGAGCTCGGCCTGCGCCTGGTGCTGCAGCAGACGCTTGCCCAGCCCGGCGTAGATCTGTGCCTGCAGGGCGCGCAGGCGCGGTTCCCGCGGATTGAGGCGCACCGGCTCGGCAATCGCCGCGAGCGCCTCCGCCTGGCGCCCGGCGCGGTTCAGGGCGTCGGCGAGGTCGTAGGCGAGCGGCAGCCAGTCCGGAAAGCTCGCCACCGCCTGGCGCAGGGTGGCCAGCGCCGCCGCCGGGTCGCCGGCGGCCTGCTGCACCCGCGCCGCCAGCGATTCGATCATCGGGCTCGATGCTCCCGCGGCGCGCAGGGCGGCAAGCGAGGCCTGCGCTTCGCGCACCTGGCGCGCGCGCAGCTGCGCGACCACCAGCCCGTAGCGCGCGGCAGCCTCGTTGGCGTAGCGCCGGTCGCGCACCGACGCGGCGAAAAGCGCGACCGCGGCCGTCGGCTCGGTCCCCTCCGCGCGCAGCTTGGCCCGTACCAGGTGGAATTCCAGGCTGTCGAGGTGCTGCCGGTACGGCGCCGAGGCGGCGCGGCCGCCGGTATCGGCGATGCGCTCCGCGGTCATCGGGTGCGTGCGCAGGTAGCTCGGCATCGTGCCGTCGTCCACGACGCGCGCCTGGCGCTGCATCTTCTCGAAGAACGCCGGCATGGCATGCACGTCGAACCCGGCCAGGCCCAGGGTCTGGAAGCCGACGCGGTCGGCCTCGCGCTCGAAATCCCGCGTGTAGCCCAGCTGCTGCTGCACGGCGCCGGCCTGCGCCGCGGCCGCGGCGCCGGCCGCAAGGTCCGGGCGCGAGCGCCCGATCAGGATGGCGGCGGCGAGCGCGATCATGGTCGGGAGCTGCATCTGCTGCTGCGTGCCGATCATGCGCGCGATGTGGCGCTGCGTGACGTGCGCGATCTCGTGCGCCAGCACCGAAGCAACCTCCGACTCGCTCTCCGCGGCGGTAAGCAGCCCGGTGTGCACGCCGATGAACCCGCCCGGCAATGCGAAGGCGTTGATCGTCGCGTCGCGCATGACGAAGAACTCGAAGTCCTGCCGCGCCCCGGGCACCACCCCGAGCAGGCGCCGGCCCAGGCCGTCGACATAGCGCGCCACCTCCGCGTCGTCGATGTACGCCGGCTCGCGCTGGCGGATCTCGCGCACGATGCTCTCGCCGATGCGCCGCTCCAACTGCGGCGGCAGCGCCGCGCCGGAGGCGTCGCCGAGCTCCGGCAGCGGCTGCGGCTGCGGCTGCGCAGGCGCTTGCACCGCCGGCAACAGCACGGCAAGCAGCCCGGCAAGCAGCACAAGCGTGAGGCGCATGGGGATATGATACCGTCGCCCCCTGCAAGTTCCGGAGTGAAGCATGGCTCGCATACCGCCGAGCAAACTCACGCATTTCGATCCGCGCGGGCGCGCCCACATGGTGGACGTCGGCGCCAAGGCGCAGACGCATCGCGTGGCGGTCGCCTCCGGGCACATCCTGATGCGCGCCGCGACGCTGCGCGCCGTGGCGGCGGGCAGCGCGAAGAAGGGCGACGTGCTGGGAGTGGCGCGCATCGCGGCGATCCAGGCCGCCAAGCGCACCCCCGACCTCATCCCGCTGGCGCACCCGATCGCCATCACGCGTTGCGCGGTCGAATTCCACCTCGACACCCGGCGCAACGCCGTCGGCATCACGGCCACGGTGGAATGTTTCGGCCAGACCGGTGTCGAAATGGAAGCCCTCGCCGCGGCCGCCGTCGGGCTGCTCACGGTCTACGACATGTTGAAAGCCGTGGATCGCGGCATGGTACTCACCGACCTGCGCCTGGAGGAAAAGCGCGGCGGCCGTTCCGGCAACTGGCGGCGGCCGCGCGGAAAGAAGACTTGAAGCTCAGTTTCACCAAGTTGCTCGCCGCCCTCGCGGTGCTGGTCCTCGCCGCGGGAGGCTACGCCTGGCTGCAGTCTCGCGGAAGCGCGGGCGAGCAGAGGCTGCGCGTGGTGAAGGTGGAGCGCGGCGCCCTGCAGGCCGTGGTGGCGGCGAGCGGCACTCTGAACGCGGTGACCACGGTGCAGGTGGGTTCGCAGATTTCCGGCCAGCTGAAGGAAATCCACGCTGACTTCAACACCGCGGTGAAGAAAGACCAGGTGATCGCGCGCATCGACCCGGAAACCTTCGAGCTGCGCGTCAACCAGGCGCGCGCCGACCTCGACGCCGGGCACAGCGCGGTGGCCGTGGCGCGCTCCGGACTCATCGCGCAGCAGGCCGAAGTCGGCCGCGTCAAGGTGACGCTGGGCGACGCGCAGCGCGACTACGAGCGCAAGAGGGCGCTGGTGGACAAGAACTTCATCTCCGGCGCCGAGCTCGACAAGGCGCGCAGCCTGCTCGAGGCGACGCGCGAGCAGCTGAAGTCGGTCGAGGCCCAGATCCAGGTCAATGAGGCGCAGGTGCGCAGCGCGCTGGCCGCCGTCAAGCAGCGCGAGTCGCTGCTGCGCCAGGCGCAGGTGGACCTGGAGCGCACCATCATCCGCGCGCCGGTGGACGGCACCGTGATCCTGCGCAACGTGGACGCCGGCCAGACCGTCGCCGCCAGCCTGCAGGCGCCCGTGCTGTTCACCATCGCGCAGGACCTGCGCGACATGCAGGTCGAGGCGGCGATCGATGAAGCCGATGTCGGGCGCCTGCGCGTCGGACAGCCGGCCACGTTCACGGTGGACGCCTTCCCGCGCCGCAGTTTCAGCGGCGAGATCCGCCAGATCCGCAAGTCCCCGGTGAACGTGCAGAACGTGATCAGCTACACCGTGGTGATCTCCGCCGCCAACCCCGACCTGTCGCTGCTCCCGGGCATGACGGCCAACGTGCGCGTGGTGGTGGACCGGCGCGACGACGTCCTCAAGGTGGCCAATGCGGCGCTGCGCTTTCGCCCCGCCGGCGCCGCCGACAGCGCGCCGGCCGCCGCGCAAAGCCCCGGCACCGACGTCGCCAAGCTGTTTCGCCAGCGCGTGTTCACCGAACTCAAGCCCGACGAGTCGCAGAAGGCGAAGCTCGAGCAGGTGTTCGACGACGTGCGCCTGAAGATGGCCGCGCTGCGCGAGTTGCCCCAGGAAGCCGATCGCCGCAAGGCTGGCGAGCGCCTGCGCGCCGAATCGCGCGCGCGCGTCATGGACGTGCTCACCGACGCGCAAAAGCCGGTCTACGAGCGGCTGCTGTCCGAATTGGGCGGCGCCAGGTCCGCCCCCACTGCCGCGGGTCGCGTCTGGGTCATGGGTGCGGACGGCCAGCCCGCCCCGTTGGAGGTGCGCACCGGGCTCACTGACGGCACGAGCACCGAGCTGCTGGAGGGCCCGCTGAAGGAAGGCGATGAAGTGATCCTCGGCCCGGGCGAAGCGCCCGCTGCGGCGAAGAAGGCCGCCTCCGGGCCGCGGATGTTCTGATGGCGGCGGGGCTGATCCACACGCGCGACCTGGTGAAGGTCTACCGGATCGGCGACAACGTGATCAATGCGCTGGCCGGCGTCAGCGTGGACATCGCGCAGGGCGAATTTGTCGCCGTGATGGGCCCCTCGGGCTCCGGCAAGTCCACGTTCATGCACATGCTGGGTTGCCTCGACCGCCCGACCTCGGGCGAGTACGTGCTGGGCGGCCGGCGCGTTTCCGCGCTGGCCGGCGACGAGCTCGCCGAAGTGCGCAACAGCAGCATCGGCTTCGTGTTCCAGAACTTCAACCTGCTGGCGCGCACCGCCGCAGTCGAGAATGTCGAGCTGCCGCTCGTCTACGCCGGCGTCGCCGCGGGCGAACGCCGCAGCCGCGCGCTCGAAATGCTGGCCAAGGTGGGCCTCGCCGAGCGCGCGGACCACCAGCCCGCGCAGCTCTCCGGCGGCCAGCAGCAGCGCGTGGCCATCGCGCGCGCCCTGGTCACGCGCCCGCTGCTCATCCTCGCGGACGAGCCGACCGGCGCGCTCGATTCGCGCACCAGCCTGGAGATCATGGGCCTGCTGCAGGACCTCAACCGCCAGGGCATGACGGTGGTGCTGGTGACGCACGAGCCCGACGTCGCTTGCTTCGCCCGGCGCATCCTGCGCTTTCGCGACGGGCGGGTTGTCGAGGACCACGTCAACGCCCAGCCGCAGGACGCGCTCGCGTTGCTGCAGGCCGAAGCCCTGCCCGCATGAACCTCCTCGGCCTGCTGCGCGTTGCGATGCGCGCCCTGGCGGTGAACAAGCTGCGCAGCGCGCTCACCATGCTCGGCATCATCATCGGCGTCGCGGCGGTGATCGTAATGATCGCGGTGGGCGCCGGCGCGCAGGCACGCGTCGAGGAGCAGATCCGCTCGCTGGGGTCGAATCTGCTGCTCATCCTGTCGGGCACCACCACCGCGGGCGGCGTGCGCATGGGCTTCGGCTCCAACCTGACGATCTCGGAGGACGACGCGGCGGCGATCTCGCGGGAGATCCCGGAAGCCCTGGCGGCGCCGGCGCTGCGCGGCACCGCGCAGATCGTCTGGGGCAACCAGAACTGGTCGACGGTGATCTTCGGTGTCACGCCCGAGTACCTCGAGGTGCGCCAGTGGGAGCTCGCCGCCGGCGCGGCCTTCGACGCCTCGGATATGGCGGGCGCCACCAAGGTGTGCCTGATCGGCCAGACCGTGGCACGCCAGCTCTTTGGCGGCGTCAACCCGCTCGGCCAGCAGATCCGCGTGCGCCGCGTGCCGTTCACGGTGGTCGGCGTGCTCGAGGGCAAGGGCCAGAGCATGATGGGCACGGACCAGGACGATCTGGTGCTCATGCCGATCACCACCGCGCGCAAGCGCGTGCTGGGGGCTTCCAACCTCGCCAAGCAGCGCAGCGTCAGCACCATCTGGGTCAAGGTGCGCGAGGGCTCCAGCATGAAGGCCGGCGAAGACCAGGTGCGCTCGCTGCTGCGCCAGCGGCACCGCCTGCAGCCCGGGCAGGACGACGATTTTTCGCTGCGCAACCTCGAGGAGGTCGCCGCCACGCAGGAAGCCTCCAGCCGCGTGCTGGCGCTGCTGCTCGCCGCCGTGGCGTCGGTGTCGCTGGTGGTCGGCGGCATCGGCATCATGAACATCATGCTGGTGTCGGTCACCGAGCGCACGCGCGAGATCGGCCTGCGCATGGCGGTCGGGGCGCGCACGCGCGACATCCTGGGGCAGTTCCTGGTGGAGGCGGTGACGCTATCGCTGATCGGCGGGCTGGTCGGCGTGGCGCTCGGCGTGGCCGCGGCGTTCGGCGTCGCGCAGCTGGCCGGCTGGCGCATCGTGCTGGCGCCCGAAGCCGTGCTGCTGGCGGTGGCCTTCGCCTTCGCCATCGGCGTGTTCTTCGGCTTCTACCCGGCGCGCAAGGCGGCGCGCCTCAACCCGGTCGAGGCGTTGCGCTTCGAATGAGCGCGCGCATCGCGCCCCGCCACCTCGCCGCCGCGGGCGTGATCGCGGTGCTTGCCGCGGCGCTGTACGTTCCCTTCCTGGGCAATCCCTGGGTGTTCGACGACCGCGTGTTCTTCTCGGGCGGACCGGTCTTCTACTTTCACGCGACCACGCCCCTCGGCCAGGGCTTGCGGCTGCCGCCATATTTCTCGCTCGCCATGACGGAGACGCTGGGCGGCAGCATGCACGTGCATCGCGGCATCAGCCTGCTGTTGCATGTCGCCTGCGCGCTGGCGCTGTACCGGCTGCTTTGCGACCTGCAGCGCCTGGCGGCGCCGGGCGCCGAAGAAACCGACACGGCGGTTCGCGCCGGCATCGTCGCCACGGCGTTCGCCCTCCACCCGGTCGCCGTGTACGGCGCGGGCTACCTGGTCCAGCGCACCATCTTGTTCGCAACGTTGTTCTCTCTGCTCTCGCTGCTCCTGCTGCTTCGCGGACTGCGCCGCGGCACGGTTTCGGACGCGATCGCGGCCGCGGTGCTTTACTCGCTTGCCGTGCTGTCCAAGGAACACGCGCTGCTCCTGCCAGCCGCCGCCCTGCCCCTGCTGGTGCTCGCGGGCACGCCGAAGCACTTCGCATTGCGGCACATGGCGATCTACCTTGCGGCCTGCGCGCCCGCCGCCATCTTCGCCCTGCTCCTCAGCACGGGACTGATCGGCTCCGCCTACGAGGATGCCTTCAAGGCGATTGCCTCGCAGATGGAAGCCGCGGGCGGGGAAAGCGCGGCAGCCTATCCCCTCGCCATGAGCATGGTGACCCAGGCGGGCCTGTTCTTCTGGTACCTCGCGATCTGGCTGTGGCCCGATCCGGGTGCCATGTCCGTCGACCTGCGCGTGGACTTTCTTGGCACCTGGTCGGCAGGCTGGATCGTTGCCAAAGTGCTCGGCTTCCTCGCCTGCGGCGCCCTTGGCGTCGCACTGTTGCGGCGGCGCGGTGCAGCGCGCATCGCGGGATTCGGCCTGCTCTACTTCTGGCTGCTCTACCTGGTGGAGTTCAGCGTGGTGCGCTTCCAGGAACCGCTCGCGCTCTACCGCAGCTACCTGTGGGCACCCGGCATCGCGTGCCTGGTGGTGGCCGCGCTGGCGCAGGTGCCGCGGCGCGTGGCGATCGTGGCCGGCGCCGCCGCCTGCCTGGTGCTCGCTTACGCCGCGCGCGACCGGCTGACCAGCTTCTCCAGCGGGCTGCTGCTGTGGGAGGACGCGGTGGCGAAGCTCCCGGAGAAAACGGTGCCGTGGGGATCGCGCACCATGTTCAACCTCGGCAGGGAGTACCTGTATGCCGGGCTCCCCGACAAGGCGGTCGAAGTTGCCGAGCGCTGCATGGCGCGCTATCCGGAGACGCCGCAGTGCCGCTACGCGCGCGGTGCAATCCGCCTGCACCGGCAGGACTTCGAGGGCGCGCGCGCCGACCTCGCCCGCGTGCTGGAATTGCAGCCCGCCAGCGCCATCGTGCACCACCGCTACGGGCTGGCGCTCGAAGGCCTGGGCCTCAGGCAGGAGGCGCAGGCAAGCTACCGCAGGGCGTCGGACCTCGGCTACAAGGGCGCCGACATCGAACTGGAGCGCCTGCAATCGCCCGGCGAGAAGCCGGCCTCGCGCCGATGATCGAACTCACCGTGGTGGTGCCGGTCTACAACGAGCGCGCCAACATTGCGCTCCTCGTCGGGCGCCTTTCGGCAGCCCTCGCTGGTATCGACTACGAGGTGGTGTTCGTCGACGACTTTTCCCCCGACGGCACCGCCGAAGCCGTACGCGCCTCCGCCATCGGAGACCCGCGCTGCCGCCTGATCAACCGCTGCGGCCAGCGCGGGCTGGCTGGGGCCGCGGTGCAGGGCATGCTCTCGGCGCAGGCCCCCCTGGTCGCGGTCATCGATGCGGACCTGCAGCACGACGAAACGCTGCTGCCGCGCATGAAGGCGGCGCTGGAGGACGGGCCGGCGGACCTTGCGGTGGCCACGCGCTACGCCGCAGGCGGCAGCGGCGAGTCGCTGGGCGGCGCGCGCCACGCCCTGTCGGCACTCGGCGGCCAAATGGTGCGGCGGCTGTTCGGCATTGGGCTCAGCGATCCGCTGAGCGGCTTTTTCATGGTGCGCCGCGAACTGGTGGAGAAGGTCGCGCGGCGCCTGAGCCCCGACGGCTTCAAGATCCTCGCCGACCTGGTCATCTCCGCGCCGCGCTCCACGCGGATCGTGGAATTGCCCTACCGCTTCGGCGTGCGCGCGCACGGCCAGAGCAAGCTCGACGGCAAGGTGGCCCTGGAGTTTGCGGCACTGCTGCTGTCCAAGCTGAGCGGCGGCATCCTGCCGCTGCGCTTCATCCTGTTCTGCGTGGTCGGCGCTCTGGGCATCGTCGTGCACCTCGCCACCGCGTGGGCGCTGCTGCAGTTCGGCCAGTCGTTCACGCTGGCGCAGCTGTGCGCCACCGTCGTTGCCATGACCAGCAACTTCTACCTCAACAACGCCATCACGCATCGCGACCGGCGCCTGCGCGGCGCCGCGCTGCTGCGCGGCCTGGCGTTCTTCTACCTGGTCTGCGGATTCGGCGTGATCGCCAACGTCGGCCTGGCGAGCGTACTGTTCCAGCAGCACACGCTGTGGTGGCTGGCAGCGATCGCCGGCGCGCTGGTCGGCACGGTCTGGAACTACGCCATCAGCGCGACGCTCGTCTGGCGGCAACGATAGCGCGCAGGCGCCAGGCAATCCCCCCCAGCAACACGAACAAGGTTGCGAGCGTGGCGATGTCGGCAGCCCATTGCCACGCCGGCCTGTGGAACTCGAAAGGCTCATAGCGAAGGAACCGTGCGGCTTGTGCGCGCTGTTCGAGCCGGAAGTGGTCCCCTGGCGCGCAGCCGTTGGCGCCCGGGAACTGGTAGCAGGCAGGGTTCTTGAGGTTGAGCGTGCCGTCGCCCAGGTCCTCGAGTGCCGGCCCGGGGCGCAGGGCGCCATAGTTCAGGCGCTCCAATCCATAGCCGAACATCGGTTGATAGCACAGCAGCTGCGAATAGCCCGCAGCGATGTCGTCATTGCGGTCTTGCGGCACCAGCAGGCGCTTGTCCTTGTCCAGGCGCACTGACAGGTGCGTGACGGCGGGTACCGGCTTGCCCGCGCGCAGCGCAAGCCAGCCCCGTTCGACCGCCATCGCGCTGTAGGCGCCTGCCGGGTCGACCGAGCGCTGCGCCGTCGCGTTCCATGCCACGGTTGCCGCTGCGGCCAGCACGGCAAGCAACACGCGCCAGCGACCCGCCGCCGCGATGCGGTCCAGTGCCAGCCCGGCAAGCAGCGCAAGCAGCGGCACGTAGAGCGCATACCAACGCACCAGGCTGCTGCTCGAGCCGAGCAGCGGCAAGTCCTTGAGGAAGGCGTGCCAATGCGCCTGGTGCCAGTTCAACAGGATCGGCGCGGCGAGCACCGCCGCGATCGCAACGAGTGCCGGCCACCGGCGCGGGCGCCGCAGCGTGGCCGCTCCGGCCAGCAGCAGCAAGGCAGCGGCAGGACCCAGTCCGTACTCCCACTCGTGCCTCTCGAGCGGCAGGCCCAGGTTGGTCAGCAGCGGCGCCGCTTCAGCGGCGGGCGGCCGCCAGAACAGCGAGCGCAGCGCGATCTGCAGCGCATCGGCCAGGCTGGCGAATCCCGGCAGGTCGTACTCGTCGCGCGGAAACTGCTGCAGGAATGCGAGGCCGGCGGCAAGCCGCTGGGCGCTCAGCAGCAGGGCTGCCGCTGCCGCGGCTGCAAACAGAATCCACGGCGTCCAACGATGACCGTGCGACTGCCCGTGCACCAGCAGGATCGCGACAAGCGCCAGCGCCACCGGCGCGATGCCGTGCACCATGCCGGCGTGGAACATGTAGGCGAACACCAGTCCGCCCGCGGCCACCGGCCACCACCGGCGGCCGTCGCCGCCGGCCAGGAATGTCCAGGCGAGCCACGGCGCGAGCGTAAACGGGTGGAACGTGAGGTGGCCCACGATCATGCGGTGCGCAAAGAATCCGCCGAACAGGAACAGCGCCGCAGCAGTTGCCGCGGCCCAGGGGGAGGCTGCAAACGGGCCGCGCATCAGCAGGTAGAACCCACAAGCTCCTGCTGCGGCGAATACCGCGAAAGTGATGCGAACCGCGGCGATCGGCCCGAAGGCGAAGGTCGCCCATTGCGGCAGCGAGTAGTAGGCGACGTTCAGGTCGCCGAGGAAGGGCACGCCGGCGCACTGACCCGGGTTGAACCAGGGCACGGCGAACGGGCCGTTGGCCTGGAACCAGTACTGCCCCGCGAGCAGGTTGGGCAGGTGCAGCGAGTAGTCGTGGCCCCAGGAGGCGCCGTTGGCGGGCAACTGCGGCAGGTAGAGCCAGAGGTAGGCGCCGAGGCAAGCGAGGAGCAGAACCGCAGCGCGAGGCAAGCTCACTCGCGGACCAGCCGGGCCAGCGCAGCCGCCACCGCGGCGATGGCGCCGGTCCAGTCCCCGTCGCGCTCTTGGCGGAAAAGGCGCATCGAGGGGTACCAGGGATTGTCGCCGCGCCCGAGGTGGTAGCGCCAATCCGGCGCATGCGCCGTGAGCACCCAGGTCGGCAGGCTCATCGCGCCGCCCAGGTGCGCGACCGACGTGTCGATCGTGACCAGCAGGTCGAGCTGGCTTGCGAGCGCCGCCGTATCGGAAAAATCCCGCAGGCGCGCGCTAAGGTCGACGAGGCGCATGCCGGCGGGTGGCGCCGCCGCCTGCGCCGCCGCGTCGCCCTTCTGCAGGCTGAAGAAGGTTGCGCCCAGCAGCGCCAAGGGGGCCAGCATGTCCAGCGCGATCGAGCGCTTGCGGTCGTCCCATTGCTGCGGCCGGCCGGCCCAAACCAGTCCCACCTTGAAGCCCGCCGCCTCGAGCGGCCGCTGGGCGACGCGCTGCGCTTCGGCGTGCACATAGGGTCCGCTCCAAGGCACGTTGTCAAGGGTGGTGCCGAAAATCCCGGGCAGGCTCATCAGCGGCGCATGCGCGTCGAACGCGGGCAGCGCTTCGCCCTGGCCCACCACGCGGTGCACACCGGTGACGCGGCGCATCAGGTCCTTCAGATCAGGCTGGCACTCCAGGAACACCTGGGCGCAGCGTTGCGCCACCAGCGGCGCGTACCGGATGAACTGCAAGGTGTCGCCCAGGCCCTGCTCCGCGTGCAGCAGGATCGTGCCCCCCGGAAGTCGGCCGCCGTCCCAGATGGGCTGCGCGAACCGGCGCGCCGGTGCGTTGAACTCGGGGATGCGCCAGCGCCACTCGTAGTCCTTCCAGCCCGCGGTATAGTCGCCCAGCAGCAAGTGCACGAACGAGCGGCTGAAGTGCGCGTGCGCCAGGTCCGGATCGATCGCCAGCGCGCGCGCGTAGGCGGCGAGCGCCTCGCCATGCCGGCCCAGTTCGCGCAGCGTGTTGCCAAGGTCGTTGAACGCCATCGCGTCGTTCGGGTGGGCTTCGGTGTGGCGCCGGTAATCTTCGGCGGCCCGCGCCAGTGCTCCGGTGTCGCGCACGATGGAGGCGTAGTTCTGGTTCGCCTGCGGCAGGCCGGGGTCCAGGTCGAGCGCCCGGCGATACGCGGCGAGCGCCGCTTCGAGCCTGCCCTGCATGTGCAGCACGCTGCCCAGGTTGTTGTGCGCGCGCGCATGCCGCGGCTGCAATGCGATAGCGCGGCGGTAGCTGGATTCCGCTTCCGGCAGGCGACCCGCGCCTTGCCAGAGCCTGCCGGCGACGAAATGCGGGGATGCCGATGCCGGGTCCGCAGCGATGGCACTCTGCGTCCAGCGCAAGCCTTCCTCCAGTTGGCCGGCGTCGGCTGCCGCTGCGCCCAGCAGGCACATCGCGCGCGCGTCGTCCGGGTTTTGCTGCAGGAGCCTGGCGCACACGCGGCGCACCTCGTCCAGCGCGCCACGCTCGTAGGCCGCTTCGGCCTGCCGCAGCAGGGCCGCGGGTTCCGCCACCGCTGCGCCAAGCTTGGTTCGGATCCAGGAGAGCATCGCTGCCGAATGATGCCGAAAAAAAAGGCGCCCCGAAGGGCGCCTTTTTCTGTTGCTAGTTGCTGTTGGCTTAGTAGCTGCCGCGGCAGGAGCCGGGGAGGTACTTCGACGAGACGGACGTGCCGTCGACCGTCGAACCGCAGCGCCAGCCATGCAGGCCGGAGCCCATGTTGCCGCCCGAGGCGGGGATCTGCGCGATCGCCTTGGTAGTGGCATCGGCCATCGGAGCGATGGACACGTTGCCGGCCGGCAGGCCGCCCGCGGTCGTCGCCGTGACTGCGCCGTTGTCGTCGGTGACGATTCCGCCGACGTACTTCGAACCACCAGCGGCGGCTTCACAGCCCCAGTTGCCGGCGCCCGGCGAGGTTCCGCCCGACTGGTACACCTCGGTGATCGAGGTGCGGCAGGCGCTCAGCGCCAGAATGACTTCGGACATCTTCGCCCGGACGGTGTAGTCCTGGTACGCGGGGAGCGCCACCGCGGCCAAGATGCCGATGATCGCAACGACGATCATCAGCTCGATCAGCGTAAAACCTTGTTGCAGGCGTTTCATGTGTTTCTCCTAGAGTTGAGGCATGTCTGCCGATGGAATAGGCAGCAACTCCCGTGCCATCCCATGTTGCCAACAAAATCACCTGCTTATGGGCGAAATGCTGCAATGCGGTGCCCGTCGGAGGCAGGCTATGACAATTTTGGGCACCCTGTTCCCGAATCCGGTCCGGCGATAATCCCGGCCGACACCGATGAGCGCCCAATCCTCCCACGCCGACCGCCTGATCGCCCTGGGGATCGAAGCGGAGAAAGCGGGCAAATTGCTCGAAGCCTGCCAGCGCTACCGCGAGGCCGCAGCCGCTGCGCCCGACCATGCGCCTGCCCACCTGAACCTGGGCATCGGCCTGGAGGCGACGGGCGACCGTGAAGGCGCCATGCGGGCCTATGAGGCCGCCCTGGCCATTGATCCCGAAGAGGCCTACGCCGGGTACAACCTCGCCAAGCTGCTGTTTGCGGGGGGCGAAGCGAACCGCGCCGAAAGCCTGTTGCGCCGCGCCTTGGAGCACAAGCCGGATTTTCCCGAAGCCCTGGTCATGCTCGCGGGGGTACTTGAGTCCCGAGGCGACCTGGCGCAGGCCCTGTCCCTTCTGGAAGCAGCGATGCGCGCGCGCCCCGGCTATGCAGGGGCCGTGCAAAACGCGGGCCTGCTTCTGACGCAGATGGGAAACGACCTGGTGCGCCTCGGCAAGCCCTGGCAGGCCGCCGAGCGCTACCGGCGCGCGCTGGGGCTCGACCCCGGACTCGCGGAGGCGCATTGCTACCTCGGCAGCCTCCTCGTCGATCGCGGCAGCTTCGACGAGGCGCGTGACCACCTGGACAAGGCGGTGGCTCTCAAGCCCGGGCTGGCCGAGGCGCACCTTGGGCAGGGAAACCTGCAGCACGCGTTCCAGCAGTACGAAGCCGCCGAAGATGCGTATCGGCGCGCCCTCGCACTCGACCCGCGTTTTGCCGAGGCGCACACGAACCTTGGCCACCTGCTTGTCGTCTCGGGCCGGCCCGAGGCCGCCCTGGCGTCCTATGACGCGGCGCTGTCCATCGATCCCGAGTACGTGGAAGCGCGCTGGTCGCGGGCGATGTGCTGCATTCCGGCGCTGCGAAATTCGGCAACGGAGCTCGCAGAATCGCGCCACGCATTTGACAGGGAGCTTGCCGCGCTGGAGCAGTGGTTCGACGCGGGTCGCGCTGGCGCCGGAGATCGCGCGATCGGCGCGCAGCAGCCTTTCTGGCTGGCCTACCAGGAGGAGGACAACGCCAACCTGCTGCGGCGTTATGGCCGGCTGTGCGTAAAGCTGATGGCGTCGCGGCAGGCGCAGTCTGCACGCCCAGCCCCTGCCAGTCGGGCGGGGGGGAGGATCCGAGTCGGCATCGTGTCGCAGCATTTCCGCGAGCATTCCGTGTGGGATGCCATCGTCAAGGGATGGCTTGGGCAGATCGACCCCGGGCGCTTCGAGGTCACTGCGTTCAGCCTGGGCGCGGCCGAAAACGCGCAAACGCAGTTTGCAAGGTCGCACGCAGCGCGATTCATGCGCTCGGCGGGCGGCTTGCGCGAGTGGATCGATGCGATCCGCGACGCGCGGCCTGACGTGCTGATCTACCCGGAGGTCGGCATGGACCCGATGACCGTAAAGCTCGCCAGCCTGCGCCTGGCGCCGCGGCAGGCAGCGGGCTGGGGACACCCGGAAACCACGGGCTTGCCCACGATGGATTTCTACCTGTCGGCGCAAGGGTTCGAGCCCGACGGTGCGCAGGCGCACTACGCCGAACGCTTGCTGGCGCTGCCCAACCTGGGCTGCTACCTGGAGCGCGCGCCGGTGGGCCAGGCGGACATCGACCCGGCGAATTGGGGAATCGAAGCCGGCGTGCCGCTGCTCCTTTGCCCGGGCGCGCCGTTCAAATACGCGCCGGAACACGACGCGGTGCTGCCGGCGATCGCACGCGCGCTGGGCCGCTGCCAGTTTGTCTTCTTCACGCATTGGGCGCGCGCGTTGTCGGCCAGGCTGCAGCAGCGGATTGCCGGCGCCTTCGCGCGCGAGGGACTGGAGGCGGCGCGCTTCATGCGCTTCGTGCCCTGGCAAAGCCGGCCGGCGTTCTACGGGTTGCTGCGGCGCGCGGACGTGTTCCTCGACACGATCGGGTTCTCCGGGTTCAACACCGCCCTCCAGGCCGTGGAATGCGGCCTGCCGGTCGTGACGCGTGAAGGCCGCTTCCTGCGCGGCAGGCTGGCAAGCGGGATCCTGAAGCGTTTGGAACTGCAGGAACTGGTCGCCACGGATACGGACGGCTACGCCGCGCTCGCGGTCAGGCTGGTCAGGGATCGCGCCTGGCGCGAAGGCGTCCGCGACCGCATGGCGGCGCGCCTGCCGCTGCTATACGGGGACCGCGCGCCGATCCTGGCGCTGGAGCACTTCCTCGCTCAGGGCGCGTAGCCCGGAATCTTCGACTCGTTGACCTCGTCGATCTGTTCCTTGTCGAGGAACATCTCGGCGTAGCGCCGGTAGACCTTGCGCCGCACGAAAATGTCGAACAGGTCCGGGTCGATGTGCCCGTTCAGGCTGAACTTGCCGAGGATCTCGAGGGACTCCGACAGCGTCTTGCCCTTCTTGTAGGGCCGGTCCTTGGCGGTGAGTGCCTCGAAGATGTCGGCGATGCCCATGACGCGCGCCTGCACCGACATCTGTTCGCGCTTCAGGCCCCGGGGATAGCCCTTGCCGTCCATGCGCTCGTGGTGCCCGCCGGCGTACTCGGGCACGTTCTTCAGGTGGCGCGGCCAGGGCAGCGCCTCCAGCATCTTGATGGTCGCCACGATGTGGTGGTTGATCACCTGGCGCTCTTCCGCGGTGAGCGTGCCGGCGCGGATGGTCAGGTTCTTCAGCTCGTCATCGCTGAGGAACTTCGCCTCGTGCCCGGAGATGTCAGTCCAGCGGTACTCGGCGATGCGCTTCACCCGCTCGATGTCGTCCTCTTGCATGCGCTCGCCGCCGATGTTGGCGGCGCGCAGGAACATGCGGTCCTCCTCCATCTGCCGCAGGCGATCGCGGTAGGCCGCGGGGGCCTCCGGCGTGCCCGCCTTGAGCATGACGATCTCGGCATCGCGCTTGAGGATCTCGAAGCGCGTGTCGATGAGGTGGATGCGGTCGTAGATCGCCTCGAGCTTGGTCGCCTTGTCCACCACGTGCACCGGCGTGGTGACCTTGCCGCAGTCGTGCAGCAGGCCCGCGATCTTCAGCTCGTAGCGGTCCTTGTCGCTCATCTGGAAGTCGCTGAGCGGCCCGCTCGAGGTCTCGTTGACCGCCTCGGCCAGCATCATGGTGAGCGCCGGCACGCGCTGGCAGTGGCCACCGGTATAGGGCGATTTCTCGTCGATCGCCGAGTTGATGAGGTTGATGAACGACTCGAACAGCTGCTCGAGCTGGTTGATCAGCATGCGGTTGGTGAGCGCGATCGCCGCCTGCGAGGCGAGCGACTCGGCCAGCCGCTGGTCCGAGGGCGAGAACGGCACGATCTCGCCGGTCTTGGGGTCCTGCGCGTTGATCAGCTGCAGCACGCCGATGATCTCGTTGTCGTGGTTCGCCATCGGCACGGTGAGGAAGGACTTGGAGCGGTAGCCCGTCTTCTTGTCGAAGTTGCGCGTGCCGGTGAAGTCGAAGCCGTCGGCCAGGTAGGCGTCGGCGATGTTCACGGTCTTGCCGGTGAGCGCCGCGTACGCGGCGACCATGCTGTGGTTGGGCTTGCCGTCCTTGCCGATGAGGTGGATGGGGTAGAACGGCACCGCGTTGCCGGTCGTGCCGCCGAGGTAGTACTTCAAGCTCGAGGTGCGCAGGATCTCGAAGCGCAGCGTGCGGTCCTCGGTCAGCCTGTACAGCGTGCCGCCGTCGGCGCGGGTGATCGACTTGGCGGCGGTGAGGATGGTTTCCAGCAGCCGGTTGATGTCGCGCTCGGCGGACAGGGACGCGCCGATCGCGTTGAGCTGCTCGAGGCGCTGCACGAGGTCGTCGGCCGCGGTGCGCACCTCCGCGCTGAAGCGCAGCGCCTGCGTGCCGTCGAGGGTGCTGCTCATGCCGGCGGCCGCGGTCGTCGGGTCACTTGATGCAGACCGAGCGCACTTCCTTGATATTGGTCACGCCCATCAGGCATTTCTCCATGCCGTCCTGCTTCAGCGTGCGCATGCCCTCTTCCAGGCACACCGCCAGCATCTCGGCGACGCGCGCATGTTCCTGGATCAGCTTCTTCAAGCGGTCGGTGGCGATCAGCAGCTCGTGCAGCCCGCAGCGGCCCTTCATGCCGCTGCCGTTGCATTTGTCGCAGCCCACCGGCTTGTAGAACGTGAGCTGTCCCTTGTCGTTGCCGTAGTTGCGCACCCAGTCCTTGTAGACGCTTTCCATCGATCCCTTGGGGTCGGCCTTGAACTTCGGCGTGTTCATCAGCTCGTCGCAGTACTCGCGCAGGAACGAGGTGAGCTCGGCAGGCTCCGGAGAATAGGTCTGCTTGCAGCTGCACAGGCGCTTGGCGAGGCGCTGCGCCAGGATGCCGAGCAGCGCATCGGAGAAGTTGAACGGGTCCATGCCCATGTCAAGCAGGCGGATGATCGACTCCGTCGCCGAGTTGGTGTGCAGCGTGGCGAACACCAGGTGGCCGGTGAGCGAGGCCTCGATGCCGGTGCCGGTGGTCTCCTTGTCGCGCATCTCGCCGACCATGATGATGTCCGGGTCGGCGCGCAGGAACGATTTCATCACCGACGCGAAGTCCAGCCCGGCCTTC
>JANMUO010000286.1:0-6601 GCA_031391655.1 Betaproteobacteria bacterium | reverse complement strand
CATGGCGTTTCCTTTTGTAGTTTGGGAATGCTTCGCCAGTGTGCGCGGCAGACGTAAGCCCGCAGTGTCAATTCGTAAGCAAATGTTTCACGGCGCCGGTTCCAGCCGCGCCAGCACCGCGCGCGACTCGTCGGTGAGCAGGTAGATCAGGCCGTCGGGCCCGACCCGCACGTCGCGGATGCGCCCCAGCGTGCCTTTCAGCAGCCGCTCTTCGTGCACCACCTTCTCCCCGTCCAGCTTCAGCCGCACGAGCAGTTCGGCACGCAGAGCGCCAACGAACAGGTCGCCGCGCCATTGCGGAAACTTGTCGCCGGCGTAGAACGCCATGCCCGAAGGCGCGATCGAGGGCACCCACTTGTGCAGCGGCTGCTCCATGCCCGCCTTCGCGTCGCCTTCGCCGATCTTCGTGCCGAGGCCGTAGTTGACCCCGTAGGTGATGACGGGCCAACCGTAATTGGCGCCAGCGCGGATCACATTCACCTCGTCCCCGCCCTGCGGGCCGTGTTCGTGCGTCCATAGCGCTCCGGTGACTGGATGCAACGCCGCACCCTGCTGGTTGCGATTGCCGAGCGTGTACTTCTCCGGCTTCCAGCCCGGACGGCCGACAAAGGGGTTGTCCTGGGGCACGCGGCCGTCGTCGTGCAGCCGGATCACCGAGCCCGCGTGGTCGTCAGGTTTCTGCGCTCGTGCCATCTCGCCGCGATCGCCGAGGGTGATGTAGAGGTAGCCCTGCCGGTCGAATACGAGGCGGGAGCCGAAGTGCTGTCCGCGGTTGCCCTTCGGGCTTTGGCGGAACAGGACCTGGACGTTCTCCAGCTTTGCGCCGGCGAGCCTGCCTCGCGCCACTTCGGTGCCAACGCCGGCGTCCTCGCCACGCGCGGCGTAGGAGAAGTACACCAGGCCGTTGTCGGCGAACTTCGGGTGCAGCGCCACGTCCATCAGGCCGCCTTGCCCGTGCACCGTGACTTCGGGCAGCCCCGCGACCGGCTGCGGATCAAGCTTGCCGCCGGCAACGATGCGCAGGCGCCCGGCCTTCTCCGTCACGAGCATGCGTCCATCGGGCAGGAAGGCGAGCGCCCAAGGCTGCTCGAGGCCGCGCACGAGTTCCACCACGCGAAACGCGTGCACCTCGGAACGGTGCACTTGCGCCGCCGCGGGCAAGGCGGCAAAGGCGCCGGCGAGGATCAGGAGGGCTTTCATGAACCCATTTTGACGCACAATCCGCCGATGCGTTCCGCCGTAGTCGTGGGTGCCCAGGGCGTCATCGGGCGCTACATCGTCGACAAGCTGGCAGGCCTGCCCGAGTGGCAAGTGGTCGGGCTGTCGCGCCGGCGCGGCGAGGACGGCCCGCGCGTGCGGCATATCCCCGTCGACCTGCTGGACCCGGCACAGGCGGCTGCGAAGCTCGCCGGGCTGTCGGAGGCCACCCACGTCTTTTTCGCCGCGTTCCAGCCCGGAGCGGGCGCTGCCGCCGACTACGCGAAGAACATCACTGCCAACCGCGACCTGCTGGTGAATTCGGTCGCCGCGATCGACAAAGCCTCCGTAACGCTGCAGCGTGTTGTGCTGGTCACTGGCACCAAGTACTACGGCTCGCACCTGGGCGCGTTCAAGACGCCGGCGCGCGAAGAAGACCCGCGCCACGCCGGGGCCAACTACTATTTCGACCAGATCGACTGGCTCGCCGGCTTCCAGAAGGGAAAGCGCTGGAACTGGACCGAGCTGCGGCCGCAGACGCTTTGCGGCTTCGCCCCGGGAACCGCAATGAGCATCGTGCCGGTGATCGCGGTCTACGCGGCGATGCGCAAGGAACTCGGCCTGCCGCTTGCTTTCCCCGGAAAGGCTTGGAACTCGCTCTACCAGGTCACCGAGTCCGCGCACTTCGCCGAAGCCGCGGTCTGGGCGGCCACCGAGCCGCGCTGCACCAACCAGGCCTACAACATCACCAACGGCGACTATTTCCGCTGGCGCGACATGTGGCCGAAGATCGCCGCCGTGTTCGACATGCCGGTGGCGGAGCCCCAGCCGCACGCGCTCGTGGAATTCATGGCCGGCAAGGCGCCCCTGTGGGATGCCATGGTGAAGCGCCACGGGCTGCAGCCGTACCGGTTCGGGCAGATCGCGGCCTGGCCCTTCGGCGACTACGTCTTCAACTGCGGCTGGGACGTGATGACCAACGTGACCAAGTCGCGCTTGCACGGCTTCCACGCCGTGGTGGACAGCGAGGAGATGTTCGTGCGGCTGCTGCGGCGCTTTCGCGCGGAGAGAATCGTTCCCTAGATTGAACGCTCGTCCGCTTTCAACCCCAGCACGCGTTCCAGCACCTCGTCCGTGTGCTCCCCCAGCTTCGGCCCCGGCGCGTCGGTGCGGCCCGGCGTTTCGCCCAGCAACGGCGGGATGGCGGGGATCTTCAGCGGTTTGCCGCCCACCTGCACTGTCTCGAACATGCCGCGGGCTTTGAAATGCGGGTCCGCCATCATGTCGGCGACGTTGTAGATCGGGCCGTTGGGCACGTCTGCCACGCGCAGCGCTTCCAGCACCTGCGCCGAGGAATGCGCCCCGGTCCACGCGGAGATTGCGGCGTCAATCTCGCGCTCGTTCTCCACGCGCTTGGCGTTGGTCGCGAAGCGCGAGTCCTCGGCCATCTCCGGGCGACCGATGGCGCGCATGAGGCGCTGGTAGATGGAATCGCCGTTGCCGCCAACCACCACGTACTTGCCGTCGGCGCAGCGGTAGGTGTTGGTCGGGACGATGCCGGTGATGGTGGAGCCGGAGGGCTCCCGCACCACGCCCGCGCCGTCGTATTCGGGCACCACGCCTTCCAGCATGTTGAACACCGATTCGTAGATCGCGACGTCCACCACCTGTCCCGCGGGCGCCTTGCGGCGCAGGCGCGCGGTGAGCGCGAGCAGGATGCCGAGCACAGCGTGCAATCCGGCCAGTGTGTCGCCCATCGAGATGTTCGGGCGCACCGGCGCGCTGCCAGGCACGCCATTGAGGTAGCGGAAACCCGCGAAGCCCTCGCATACCGAGGCGAAGCCGGGCTGCGCGGCATAGGGCCCGGTCTGGCCGTAGCCCGAGACGCGGGCGACGATCAGCTCCGGGTTGAGCTTTTTCAGCTCCGCCGGCCCCATGCCCCACTTCTCCATCGTGCCCGGGCGGAAATTCTCGATCAGCACGTCGGACTTGGCGGCCAGCGCCTTCGCCAGCTCGCGCCCGCGCGGGCTCTGCAGGTCCAGGATCACCGACTTCTTGTTGCGCGCGAGGCTCGACCACCATAGCGACGTGCCGTCGCGCACCACGCGCCAGCCGCGGATCGGGTCGCCCCCGGGCGGCTCGATCTTGATCACCTCGGCGCCGAAGTAACCCAGCACGCAGCCGGCGAAGGGGCCGGCGAGCAACTGGCCCATTTCCAGCACCCGGATTCCGTCCAGGGGACGCGCTGCGGGAGGGGTATTCATGGCCGGACTATAACTTGACACCCGGACCGGCCGGCGAGCACAGTAAGCCTCAATCGCCACATCCAAAGGAGGGATTTCCCATGGCAATCGTCTTTCGCAGCCTGGCGGCGGCAGCGGCCGTCGCACTCGTCTCCAGCAGCGGCGCGGCGCTCGCGCAGAAAATGGTGCAGAAGCTCGGCAAGGGCGAAGGCCGGGTGGATATCGTGGCCTGGCCCGGCTACATCGAGCGCGGCAGCACCGACAAGCGCTTTGACTGGGTCACCGAGTTCGAGAAGAAGACCAGCTGCAAAGTCGGCGTGAAGACCGCCAACACCTCGGATGAGATGGTGGCGCTGATGAACGAGGGTGGCTTCGACCTGGTGACCGCCTCGGGCGACGCCAGCCTGCGGCTGATTTCGGGCAAGAAAGCGCAGCCGGTCAACGTGGCCCTGATCCCGAGCTTCAAGAACGTGGACTCGCGCCTGCAGAAGGCCCCGTGGCATTACGTCAACAATACGCACTACGGTGTGCCCTACCAGTGGGGCTACAACGTGCTCATGTACAACACCAACGTGTTCAAGGGCAACCCGCCGACCTCGTGGAAAGTGGTGTTTGAGGAGACGACGCTGCCGGACGGCAAGTCGAACAAGGGCCGCGTGCAGGCCTTTGACGGGCCGATCTACATCGCGGACGCGGCGCTCTACCTGATGAAAGCCGATCCGGCGCTCGGCATCAAGGATCCGTACGAGTTGAACGACGCACAGTACAAGGCGGCGCTCGCACTGCTGCGCAAGCAGCGCCAGATCGTCGGCCGCTACTGGCACGACGCCTTCGTGCAGATCGACGACTTCACAAACGAGGGCGTGGTGGTGTCGGGCTCCTGGCAGTTCCAGGCCAACATCCTCAAGTCGAAGAACCGGCCGATCGCCACGGTGGTGCCGGTGGAAGGCGCGACGGGCTGGGCGGACACCACGATGATGCACGTCGAGGCGAAGCACCCGAACTGCGCCTATATGTGGATGGAGCACTCGATCAACCCGAAACTGCAGGGCGACCTCTCTGCGTGGTTCGGCTCGGTCCCCTCGGTGCTGGCGGCCTGCAAGGGCAATGCGCTGCTCGGCGAAGGCGGCTGCGAGGCGCGCGGGCTGGGCAGCTTCGAGAAGATCCGCTTCTGGCGCACGCCGACCGCCAAGTGCGCTTCGCACGGCGAGGCCTGCGTGCCCTATTACCGCTGGGTCAGCGACTACATCGCGGTTCTTGGCGGCCGCTAGCCGGCGGTAGCGCGCTGGAGCCGGCCGCCCGGGCGGCCGGCCGGCGCGCGCCTTCATGACCCACGCGGTCGCGCTCGAGAACGTTCGTTGCGAGTACGGCGCCGTCACGGCAGTGGACGGCGTCGACCTCGCCATTGCCAGCGGGGAATTCTTCACCCTCCTCGGGCCCTCCGGCTCTGGCAAGACCACCTGCCTGCGCCTGATCGGCGGCTTCGCGCTGCCCACTTCCGGGCGCGTGCTGATCGAAGGCCGCGACCTCACCCTCGCGCCGCCCTACGCGCGGCCGGTGAACACGGTGTTCCAGGACTACGCCTTGTTCCCACACATGAGCGTGCGCGACAACGTCGCCTACGGCCTGATGGTGCGCGGCATGGAGAAGGCCGTGCGCCACCGTCGCGCGGCGCAGATGCTGGAGCTGGTGCGCCTGCCCGGCGTAGGCCAACGGCGACCCTCGGAACTCTCCGGCGGCCAGCGCCAGCGCGTGGCGCTTGCGCGCGCCCTCATCAACGAGCCGCGCGTGCTGCTGCTGGATGAGCCGTTGGGGGCGCTCGACCTGAAGCTGCGCGAGCAGATGCAGGCCGAGCTGAAGGCGCTGCAGCGGCGCCTGGGCATCACGTTCCTCTTCGTCACCCACGACCAGCACGAGGCGCTCTCCATGAGCGACCGAGTCGGCGTCATGAACCGCGGCCGCCTGGAGCAGGTCGGCACGCCGCAGGAAGTCTACGAGACGCCCGCGACGCGTTTTGTCGCCGAGTTCGTCGGCGCGGCCAACCTGCTCGAGGGCGAGGTCGCGCGCCGTCTCGCCGACGGCGCCGGCTGCGCCCTGCTGCGGCCCGAGCGCATCCGCCTCGGAGTCGCGAGCGGCGCCCGCGCCTCCGGCGTCGTCGCCGACAGTCAATATTTCGGCTCGTTCGTGCGCCTGCGGGTGCAGGTGGACGCGACGAGCCTCGCAGTGGACCTGGGTGCTGGAGCACCGCCGCCCAACGGGACGCAAGTACACCTGCACTGGGATTCGAGCGCGGTCCACCGGCTGGAAGGCGCATGAGCGCGTCGGCGCTGCGCCTGCGGGTTTCGGACACGCTGTACCGCCGCCGCGGGCTGCTCGTCCTCCTGCTGCTCGTGCCGCCGATGCTCTGGGTGGGCGCGGTCTACGTCGGGTCACTCATCGCGCTCCTCGCCAACAGCGTTTTCCGCCTGGACCATTTCACCGGGCAGGTGGTGCGCGAAGTCGGCTTCGGCAATTTCGTCGCGCTCTTCGAAGGCGCAAACCTGGACGTGATGCTGCGCACCGTCACCATGGCCCTCCTCGTGACCGTGGCGTGCATCGCGCTGGCGCTGCCGGTGGCCTGGACCATGGCGCGCTACGCCAACGGCCCGAAGAAGGCGCTGCTCTACCTCGCCGTGATGCTGCCGCTGTGGTCGAGCTACCTGGTGCGCCTGTACGCCTGGAAGCTGCTGCTGGCGAAGGAAGGCGCGATCAACTGGGTGCTGGCGCAGCTGCACCTGGGCTGGCTGCTGGAGGCGTTCCTCCGGCTGCCGGGAATCGGCGGGCATTCGCTGTCCTTCTCGCCGCTGGGCACGTTCATCGTCTTCGTCTATCTCTGGCTGCCGTTCATGATCCTGCCGGTGCTCGCCGCGCTGGAGCGCGTGCCGACCTCGCTGGTGGAGGCCTCGGGCGACCTGGGCGCGCACCCGGCAACCACTTTCTGGCGCGTGGTGTTCCCGCTCGCCGTCCCGGGGATCGCCGCCGGCTCGATCTTCACCTTCTCGCTTACGCTCGGGGACTACATCGTGCCCGGCGTGATCGGCGACTCCTCGATGTTCATCGGCCAGGTGGTGTCGCTGCAGCAGGGCACCGCGGGCAACGTGCCGCTCGCGGCCGCGCTCTCG
>JANMUO010000240.1:0-4890 GCA_031391655.1 Betaproteobacteria bacterium | reverse complement strand
GCCAGCACCGCCAGCATGCCCAATGCGATTTTCAGCTTCATTGCCTCTCCCTAGATCACGTCGGTGGATTGGATACGTTTCACGCCGGCAACCCGCATCGCCGTCCAGGCCTTGGCGAGCGAACCTCCCACGTCGATGCCGCGGCAGGCGTCTTCGATGACCAGGGCTTCGAAACCCTGCTTGCGCGCATCGAGCGCGCTCCAGCCCACGCAGAAGTCGGTCGCCAGGCCCGCAAAGTAGACGCGCTTCAGTCCGCGCTGCTTGAGGTAGCCGCCCAGGCCGGTCTGGGTCTTCTGGTCGGCTTCGAGGAAGGCGGAGTAGCTGTCCACCTCGCGGCGGTAGCCCTTGCGGATGATGAGTTCCGCGTGCGGAATGCTCAAGTCCTTGTGCAACGCCGCGCCGTCGGTGCCTTGCACGCAGTGGTCCGGCCACAGCACCTGGTTGCCGTAGGGGAGCTTGACCATGTCGAAGGGCTTCTTGCCGGCATGCTGCGAGGCGAACGAGATGTGGTCGGCGGTGTGCCAGTCCTGGGTGATCACCACGTGCTTGAATTGCTTCGCGATGCGGTTGATCAGGGGCACGATCTTGTCGCCTTCCTTCACCGCCAGCGAGCCGCCAGGGGTGAAGCAGTTCTGCACGTCGACCACCACGAACACGTCGCGGCTGCCGATCTTGCGCGTGGGCGCGGCCCAGGCGCCGGAGCCCAGCAATCCGAAACCTGCTGCGGCAAACAGGAAATTTCTGCGCTTCATGGTGACCTCCTTTGCGAAGGAAAGTGTACTTCAGGGACGACCGACGTTGTCTGCTGCTGCAAAGAAAGATAGGCGCCGCGGATGAGGCCGCGTTCGCGCAGGGCAGCGGCGACTGCGGCGCCCGCGTCGAGCGCCGCCCGGACGATAGGCGGGGGCAGGGGGCCGACGCCGACAGTGACCGGGAGATCGCCCAGGTCGCTATCTTCCTTCAGGGCCCGCGCCGGCAGCCGGCGGATCGCCGGGTGCTCGGCGTTCACTGCGTTGGCCACCATGGTGGCGGCCGCATCGGCCGCCGCGGCGTCCTCCGCCAGCACCGTGACCGCATCCGCCACGCCTAGGGAGTGCGAGCGGCCGCGCCACCCCGAGGTCGCCACGCCGCAGGATTCCTGCAGCCGGATCGTCGCATCCACCATCGGCCGCAGGGGGTTGTTGACGATACCGGCGTCGAAGCTCTCGCCGGCGGGCAGGTGCACGGCGATGTCGCCGCCATTGTTCACGTAGGCCTTGCCTGCTGGCTGCATCGCCTGGAGGATTTCGTCGGCCACCGCGCCGGCGACAGCCGCCATCGGCGTAATGAAAACCGCGCGATGCGGCCACACGGCGGCGATCATGCGGCGCGCCACCTTGCCGCGGGCGAGGGGATAGACGGCACCCACCGGCGTGCGCAGGAGCGGCAGCTCCGCCACCAGCTCTTCGAGTACCGTGCCGAAACGAAGCGACGCGCGCTCGCAATCCGCCTCCGACCCGAGGATCACCAGGTCGATCGGGCCGTGCTGCAGATGCAGCCTGCCGTCGCTCAGGCGGCGCGCCATCGCGTGCCCTCCAGGACGTGCTGCAGCGTCACCACATGGTCCATGTGCCCGCCGATCGCGGCGTACTGCGCGAGCGGCAGGGTGAATTCGATCGGCAGCACGAGGGCGGGCGTCGGCACGTAGCCGAAGGACTTGTCCGGCATGGTGAGCACATCCACCATCACCGTGATGCCGCCTCCCGGCCAGACGTAGACCGGCGCGCCGCCGCAGGTGACGCGCGTGACCAGGTCCTTCACCGAGCGCGTGAGGCGCACGGGATTCTCCGTGACCCCGGCGCGCAGGCTGCCGCCCGCCCCGCCCATGAACAACACCGTGCACAATGCCGGCTCGCAGTTCTCGGCGATGCGCTCCACGACTGTGCGTACCGGCGCCGGCATCTCCGCCTTCTGCGGCTTGAGGTTCTCGTCCAGCACGAACCATTCCGCGTCCTCGCCCGTGGTCGAGACCATCAGCAGGCGCATGCCCGGCCAGGCCGTCTTCGGGTCGATCTTCTCGATGATCGAGAGGGGCTCGGTGATGTCCGTGCCGCCCCAGCCCATGCCCGGTTCCGCGACCTTGAAATAGCGGCCAGGCGTGGACTTGCGCCCGCGCACGCGGATACCCGCGGGCCGCATGTCGAGGAAGCGCCCGGCCTGGTGCTCGGTCAGCACGCCGGTGATGTGGTCGTCCACCACGATCACCTCGTCGCAATGTCCGTGCCACTGTTGCGCAAAGATGCCGATGGTGGCGGAGCCGCAGCCAACGCGCATGCGCTCCTCGCGCTCCTCGTTGACCACCGGCGCGCTGCCCGCCTGGATCAGCACCGTGGAACCGCCGTCGACCTTCACCTCGACGGCCTCCTTGTTGGCAAGCTTGAGCATCGCTTCGCAGGTGACGTTGCCTTCCTTCTTCGAGCCGCCGGTGAGGTGGTGCACGCCGCCCAGGGAGAGCATCTGCGAGCCGTATTCGGCGGTGGTGACATGGCCGATCTGTTCGCCGCCGACGCGCACCGCGGCCTGCTCGGGACCCAGGAACCGGTCGGTGTCGATCTTCACCTTCAGGCCGCAGTAGCTGAAGATGCCTTCGGTGACCACCGTCACCATGTCCACGCCGTCGGCCTTGGACGAAACGATGAAAGGCGCGGGCTTGTAGTCGGGATAGGTGGTGGTGGCGCCGATGCCCGTGACGAACGGGGCGACGAGCTTGCCGTCCCAGGGTTTGCCCGGATCGAGGAACGGCACCGCCTTCCCGCCGCGCTCCAGCACCAGCAGAGGATCGAGCCGCACCAGCTTGCCCTCCTGATTGGCGTAGCGGTCGCAGGCGCCTGTCTGGCCCTTGCGGATGCGGCACAGCACCGGGCAGGCGTCGCAGCGAATGACGTCGCCGGTCAGCGGTGCGGTGCTTTCAGGCGCGTCTTCCGGGTCTCGCATCGAGTTCGGCTTTCAGGCGGTGTGGCAGTACGGGGACTTGGCGCATGCGCACGCCCGTGGCATGGTCGATCGCACCGAGGATGGCGGGCGCCGTCGGGATCAATCCGGGCTCGCCCACGCCCTTGGCGCCGGAGGGTCCGAGCGGTTCCGGATCCTCGACAAGGATGCAATGCATGTGCGGCACGTCGCCGATGGTGGGGATGAGGTAGTCGTGCAGGTTTTCCGTCTTGCCCGGAATGTATTCCTCCATCAGAGCGAGGCCCAGGCCCTGCACCGTGCCGCCCTGGATCTGGCCTTCGACCTGGATCGGGTTCAAAGCCTTCCCCACGTCGTGCGCGGCGACGATGCGCAGGACCTTCACCGTACCCAGCGCTTCGTCGACTTCGACCGAAGCGACCTGCGCCGCGAAGGCGTAGGTGGCGTAAGGCTTGCCTTGGCCGTTGGCGTCGAGCGGCGTGGTCGGCGGATCGAAACGGCCTTCCCCCATCAGCACGTCGCCCCTCATGTCCTGCGGCAGGCGCGAGAGGTCCAGGCGGTGCGTGATGCCGCCCTTGCGAAACACCACGGTGTGCCGGTCGAGCTGCAACCGGTAGCCCCGGTCGAGGTATTCGTCGCGCGGCGCCCCTGCGGCGGTAAAGATGCGCCGCCGCAGCTCGAGGCCCGCGAGCTCGGCCGCCTTGCCCGAGATGAACGCCTGCCGCGAGGCCGAGGATTTTCCGGCGTCCGCCGTGCGATCCGTGTCGCCCATCACGAGCTCGATCTGCGCCATCGGCAGGCCGAGCGCGTCGGCGGCGACCTGCGTCAGCGTCGTGTTCGATCCCTGGCCGATGTCCGCCGCGCCGTTGTAGAACACGAGCCGGCCCTGCGCCGACAGCACGAGGTGCAGGGTCGAGGGATTGGCGAGGGCCGTGTTGCCGATGCCGTACCACATGCAGCCCACGCCGACGCCGTGGCGCAGGGGGTTGCCCGCCCTCTTGGCCTCGGCGTTGAACGCCTCGGCCTCCGACCGCAGGCGCCGCCAATGCGGCTTGAGCTGGTCGAGGCACTGGCCGAGACCCGCCGAGTGCTCCAGCACCTGGCCGGTGGCAGTCGTGTCGCCGGCCTTGAGCGCGTTCAGGCGCCGGAATTCGAGCCGGTCGATCTTCAGCTTGTCGGCGAGCTCGTCCATCAGGGCTTCGTGCGCGATCGCGCCTTGCGGCACGCCGAAGCCGCGGAATGCGCCCGAAGGGTGGCAGTGGGTGAAGTAGGCGCGGCCGCGCGTGCGCACATTGCGTACCGCGTACGGCCCGGTGGCGTGGATCGGCACGCGTGTCGCCACGGTCGGGCCCCAGCTCGCGTAGGCGCCGGTATCGAATACCGCGTCCACGTCGACGGCTTGCAGCCTGCCATCGGCATCGCAGCCGAATCGCGCCCGGATGCGTGCCGGGTGGCGCTTGGTGGTCGAGGCCATGCTCTCGGGCCGGTGGTACACGCAGGCCACCGGCCGACTGGTGAGCCAGGCGCCAAGGGCGATCAGCGGTTGCACCGACATGTCGAGCTTGCCGCCGAAGCCTCCGCCGCAGGCGCTCGGCACGATGCGCACCTGCTGCGGGTCGAGCTTCATGACCAGCGCGACTTCGTCCCGGTCCATGTAGGGAGTCTGCGTCGTGACGTGGACTTCGAGCCGCCCGTTCACCACGCGCGCCCAACCGGCTTCCGGCTCGATATAGGCGTGCTCCACGAACGTAGTCTCGAAGGTCGCTTCCGCGACTGCGGCGCATTCGGGGAAGGTCACGCTGACGTTGCCGCGCTTGACGCCGCCGTCGAGCAGCAGGTTGCCGATCTTGTCGGGTTGCACCAGCGGGGCGCCTTCCGGCATTGCCCCGTCCAGTCCCAACACCGGCTGCAGCGGTTTCCAGTCCACCGGGAAACGCGCTT
>JANMUO010000214.1:0-1843 GCA_031391655.1 Betaproteobacteria bacterium | reverse complement strand
GTCCCCGCTCTGGCGGGCGAACTCGAGCGCAGTGGCACCGCCTGGCGCCTGCAGGTCCGGGTCGGCGCCGCGATCAAGCAGCAGCCGCGTCATCCCCAGGTCGCCGTTCATGGCGGCCACCATCAGCGGCGTCAATCCGTTGGAATCGCGCTTGTCCGCCCAGCGCCCGAGATCCAGCAGTTGCGACACCGTGTCGCTATCGCCGTACAGCACCGCGGTCATGACGTCGTTGAACCGGGGCGATACCGCGGGCGTCAGCGGCGGCAGGGGCGCCGTGATGTGCGCAGGCGCCGGTTTTGCTGGCGGTGGCGGTGGCGGCTCGGGACTGCGCTCCTGCACCGCCGGCGCAGGTTTGGGTGCAGCGGCGACCTTTTCGGGCGCGGGCTTGGCGACCGGCGCGGGAGGAGGAGGCGGAGGCGCCTGGACGACGACCGGCGAGGGTGCAGTTGGTTTGGCGACCGGTGCCGGTGGTGGCGGTGGCGATGGCGATGGCGGCGCCTGGACGACCGGCGCGGGCGGAGCAGCGGGCTTGGGAGCGGGCTTGGCCATCACCGGTGGCTTCGCCGGCGCCGGCGTCTCCCCGGACATGATCGCCTGCATTTCCTTCATCGCCGAGCCCGCCACATAGTCGGCGGCGAGGTAGCCGCCGAGCGCCAGCAGCAGGAAACCCAGCACCAGGACGCCGATCGCCCTCGCAAAACTGCCTTCGCCCTGGCGCAGCACCACCGCCTTGGTGATCAGGTCGTGCAGCGCCTGCTTGCGGGCCGTGAACGCCGCAAGGAGAAAGCCGATGTAGAGCGGGATCGCGGAAATGATCTTGGCAAGGTTGCGCAGCAGGGAGCGCACGAAGGAGAGCTTGCCGCCGTCCACGTCCGCGACCACCAGGCCCAGCAGCATCTTGCCGACGGTCGCGCGCCGCGGCGTGCTCTCCATCACCGGCCAGTAGAGGAACGAGACGACGAACCACGCCACGTAGGCGATCCCCGCCATCTCCTCGCCCCCGATGCTGGCGCCGGCCATCACCATGGCCGCCATGAGGATCAGCATCAACGCCGAATCGACGATGAGCGCGACGAAGCGCAGCCAGAACCCGGCGGGCTGCAGGATCACCGCGGACTCCGCCGGCGCAGGCGCCGCGGGTGCTTCAGCTTTGTCTTTTTTCTTGCCGATGCCGAACATTGCTTCCCCCCTTCACTGGACCTCAGTCGATCGTCTTCAGCACCTCGCGCACGGTATCGAAAATGCGGTCGATCTGCGCCGGCTCGACGATCAGCGGCGGCGACAGCGCGATGACGTCCGCGGTGACGCGGATCAGCACGCCCTTCTCGAACACCTTGGTGAAGATCTCGTAGGCGCGCTTGCCGGGCGCCCCGGCGCGCGGCTCGAGCTCGATCGCCGCCATCAGGCCGAGGTTGCGCACGTCCACCACGTGGCGTTCTCCCTTGAACGCGTGCGCGCAGTCCTCCCACTGCTTTGCGAGCGACGCGGCGCGCGTCAGCAGCCCTTCCTCCTCGTAGGTGTCCAGCGTGCCGATGCCCGCGGCGCAGGCCATCGGGTGGCCGGAATAAGTGTAGCCGTGGAACAGCTCGATGCCCTCCGGGCCCTGCATGAAGGCCTCGAAGATGGCATCGCGCACGAACACCGCGCCCATCGGGATCGTGCCGTTGGTGATTCCCTTGGCGGCCGTGATCAAGTCGGGCATCACGCCGAAATGCTGGGCGCCGAAGGGCTTGCCCAGGCGGCCGAAGCCGGTGATCACCTCGTCGAATATCAGCAGGATTCCATGCTTGTCGCAGATCGCGCGCAGGCGCTCCAGGTACCCCTTGGGCGGCACCATCACGCC
>JANMUO010000154.1:0-16018 GCA_031391655.1 Betaproteobacteria bacterium | reverse complement strand
TCTCCGAGAAGCGCCTGCCGCAGGACGGGCGCCTGAACATCATCGTGCGCGAGCAGAAGATCGACGTGCGCATGTCCTCCATGCCGACCCAGTACGGCGAGTCGGTGGTGCTGCGCCTGCTCAACCGCAAGGCCACGCTGCAGCGGCTGGACCGACTGGGAATGCCCGCCGAGATGCTGCAACGCTTCCAGGAACTCCTCAAGCGCACCGCCGGCATGATCCTGGTGACCGGCCCGACCGGCAGCGGCAAGACCACCACGCTTTACGCGGCGCTGGCCGAGTTGAACACCGTGGACCGCAAGATCCTCACGGTGGAGGATCCGGTGGAGTACCGCCTGCCCGGCATCAACCAGGTGCAGGTAAACGAGAAGATCGACCTCACCTTCGCGCGGGTTTTGCGCTCGACCCTGCGCCAGGATCCGGACGTGCTGCTGATCGGGGAGATTCGCGACGAGGAAACGGCACAGATCGGCCTGCGCGCGGCGCTCACCGGGCACCTGGTGTTCTCCACGCTGCACACCAAGGACGCTGCGAGCACGCCGGTCCGCCTGGTGGACATGGGCGCGCCGGCCTACATGGTGGCCACTTCGGTGCATGCGGTCATCGCGCAGCGCCTGGTGCGCCTCATCTGCGAGAGCTGCACGGAGGAACGCGCGCCGGACGGCCACGAGGGCCGTTGGCTCGAGGCGGTCGTCGGGCCGGAGTGGAGCAAGCACAAGTACCACCACGGGCGCGGCTGCTCGCACTGCAACGGCACCGGCTACGCGGGGCGCATCGGCGTGTACGAGATGCTCGAGATGACGCCGGATCTGGTGCGCGCGGCCAACCGGGCGGATCCCAACCTGTTCATCGAGGCTGCGCAACGCCACCTCAAGGGCCGCACGCTGACCGACCATGCGGCGGCGCTGGTCGCTGCCGGCCGCACCACCGTCGCGGAGGCGATCAAGGTCGCGGTGCAGGTGGACGACTGATGCCGGCGTTCGCCTACCGCGGCCGCGACGCGCGCGGCGGGCTCGTGACCGGCAAGCTGGAGGGCGCGGATACCGGCGCGGTCGCCGACCAGCTGCTGGCGATCGGCGTGACGCCGGTGGAGATCTCTCCGGCCGGGGCGGGCGGCGAGGCGATGCCCGACTGGTGGCGAAAGTTCAGCGCGCCGTCCATCTCCGACGTCGACGTGATGATGTTCTCGCGGCAGATGTACACGCTGCTCAAGGCAGGCGTACCGATCATGCGCGCATTGGCCGGGCTGCAGCAATCCACCGGCAACCGCTCGCTGGCCGAGGTAATCGGCGACATGCGCGCGAGCCTGGACGCCGGCCGCGAGCTCTCGGCGGCGATGCGCAGCCATCCGAGCGTGTTCAGCCCGTTCTATATCAGCGTAATCCGCATCGGCGAGACGACCGGCGACCTCGACCAGTCGTTCAACCGCATGTTCGAGTACATGGAGTTCGACAAGGACATCCGCGACCGCATCAAGGCCGCGGTGCGCTACCCGATCATCGTGGTGGTGGTGATCTCGGTGGCAGTGGCGATCGTGAACTTCTTTGTGATCCCCGCGTTCGCGAAGATTTTCGAGTCGCAGAAGGTTGCGCTGCCCCTGCTGACACGCTTCCTGATCGGCATGTCGGATTTCTTCATCAACTTCTGGTGGGCGATCCTGGCGGCGCTGGTTGCCGCGGTGGCGGGCGCGCTGGTCTACGTCGGCACCGAGCAGGGCCGCTACCAGTGGGACCGCTGGAAGCTGCGCTTGCCGCTCGCGGGGTCGATCATCCTGCGCGCCACGCTGGCGCGCTTTGCGCGCGGCATGGCCCTCGCCATCCACGCGGGCGTGCCGATCGTGCAGGCCATGTCGGTGGTGGCGGAGGTCGTATCCAATTCGTACATGTCGCTGCGCATCCGCAGCATGCGTGACGGCATCGAGCGCGGCGAGACGGTGCTGCGCACCGCCACTGCGGCCGGGATCTTTACGCCAGTGGTGCTGGAGATGATCTCGGTCGGCGAGGAGACCGGCGAGCTTGATGACCTGATGAACGAGGTCGCGGACATGTACGAGCGTGAGGTGGACTACGAGATCAAGAACCTGGCGGCGACAATCGAGCCGGTCCTCACGGTGGCCCTGGGGGCGATGGTGCTGGTCCTCGCGCTGGGCGTGCTTCTGCCGATCTGGGGGCTCGGCAACGTCATGCTGAAGAAGTGATCCCGGCAAGCCGGCAGCGCAATTACCTGCAATCGGCGCTCTACGTGGCGATCGCGGGCGTGGTGGCGACATTGCTGCTGGAGCGGCTGCTGACCTACGCCGAGGCTGCGGAGAAGGCCACGATGGAGGCTACCGTGAGCCGCCTGAACTCTGCCCTGTACACGCGCGTCGCCTACCTTGCACTAAAGGGTGAGTACCAGGCCATCGACGCGTTGCCGAGGCAAAGTCCCTTCGAAGCGGTGAAGGCGCAGGCGACCAACTATCTTGGCGAGGCTGACGGCGTGCCTGCGAACGCCATGGGCAGCGGAAAGTGGTTCTTTGACCGCAGCCGGTCCGAGTTGGTGTACCTGCCGAATCTGAAGCGCTACCTGACGGTGAGTGGTGGGCCGGAAAACGAGGGTCAGATGCGGTTCCGGTTTGAGATTGCCAAGGCGTCGAAATTCAACTTCGCCGGGGTAGGCCTGAAGCCGGCAATTCCCTATATCTGGGAACCGTTCCCGTGATTTGTTTCACATCGCTTCTTATGTGGCGTATCGAACCCATTGACTCTAATTGACATTGGTCAGTTGCGACGCATGCTTATCGCAGGTAAGATGGGACGAATTGATACGGCTGCTGAGACTGCTGCAACCCAGTGTCGGCTGATCGCAATTCAACCACGGAAGACGGAGCAGTCATGCGCAAATTCGTTCAGGCAGGTTTTACCTTGATCGAACTGGTGGTCGTCATCGTGATCCTCGGCATCCTTGCGGCGATTGCGGTCCCCCAGTTCACTGACATCTCGACGCAGGCGCGCCTGGCGGTTGCCCAAGGCGCGTGCGGGTCGCTTCAGTCCGCGGCAGTACTGCTCTACGCCAACAACAAGACGTTTACCAGTATCGGCGCCATTACCGGCGCCGTCACGACGAGTTCGACGATCAATTACACGGGCAGTACCTGCGCCGTGCCCGTGGCCAACGAAACCTCGGCAGCCTCCGCGGTACAGGCGAATTGCGGACAGATTCCGTCGGGGCTTTGCCAGTAATACCCCTGACGCGTTGCTGCCCAAGCGCAACGCCGGGGCGTGCATAGCGCCGGTTGCGGTAGGCGCGATCAGAACGAAAGGGAGCCTTGCGGCTCCCTTTTTTTTTGCATCGCTTGCTCTCGCATGCGCCGGTTCGCGGCTTGGCACCGTAGTGCTGTGGGCCTTGTCCGCCCTTGCATTGGCCGGTGCGGTCTGGGCGGGCGGATCGCAGGCGGCGTCGCGCTCATGGCTTGGCGCCGCGGTATTCGGCTACGCCCTTCTGATTGTTCTGAGCACCCTGTTCGTCAGCCCCGCCTACTATCCGGGAGGCCTTTACAACCCCTTGCTCCTCGCTATGGGCTTCATCGCCTTGCGCCGATTCGACGCGCCGACCGAACGGCAAGCTGCGATCGCGGCACTCGGGTTGGGCGCAATCCTGGCGGCGTGGGGAATCCTGCAAGTCGGATTCGAGGGGGTGGCGCGGGCCAGCGCGCTGTTCGAGACCCCAGCGACCTACGCAGCGGTCCTCAACCTGTTGCTGGTCCCGGTCCTTTGCCTTCTGGCGGCGGGTCGCAGCGCCCCGCTGCTCCTTCCGGTCGGAACCCTGCTGGCAGCAGCGCTCTTCGCTGCAGACAGTCGCGGCGCGATGCTCGGTCTGGTTGCCGGCCTCGGCGCAGCCGCGCTGCTGGCGCTGCGTGCCGGGAGCCTGCGCTGGCGCAGCGTGCTTCCTGCGCTCGGTGTCCTCGTGGCCGGGGCAATCCTCGCTGCAGGCCTGCGCGCATTGCCGCTAGGCAAGCCCGGCCAGGAGGCGCCGCCTTCGGCGCAAGTGCGCGCAGCGTCTGCAGAGTCGCGTCTTGAACTGTATGGCCTCGCGTGGCACGCCTGGCAGGAGAAACCGCTCGCCGGCACTGGATACCTGACGTTCCGGTACTCGCTCGAACAGGGCCGCGCGCGCGTGCCCAGCTATGGCGAGTCTGCCGAAACCTGGTTCGCGCACAACGACTACCTGCAGACCCTGCAGGAACTGGGGCCGCTTGGCCTGCTGGCGATTCTTGCACTGGCTGGGCTGCCGGGCGTGATGGCCTGGCGGCGCATTGGCACCCTGCCTGCCGAGCAGAGGGCGGCTGCGTCAGCCGCGGCGGCTGGGGCGACGGCCATGGCAAGCCACGCGCTGGTCGATTTCCCGTTCTACATCCCTGCCTGCCTGGTGCTGTACGGCGCCTTGCTTGGCGCGCTCGACCGCCGGATTGGCGCCCGCTATCCGGCAATGCATGGCGCCGGAACGCCTGCGCCCTGGGTGCGTGCCGCGCGTACCGGCTTCGCAGCGCTGGCGAGCATCATGCTGTTGCGGCCGGTAATTGCGGAGGCTGCTTCCGAATGGGGCTTGCGCCGCTCCGCCGCGGGCGCGTCGCAAGCCGCCGCGTTCTGGCTGGAGACGGCGCGGCGCATCGACCACGCGGACTGGCGCTACCATTGGTACGTGGGGCAATTCTGGGATGGTCAGGCCTCGGATGCGGGCCGGCGCGAAGCGGCGCAGCTTGCGGCCGCAGCGTTTGCCGAGGGCTTCAAGGCGAATCCGCTGGAGGTGAAAAACCTGCTCGGAAAAATTTCCGTGCACCGACGCCACGGCAAGCTGCTTGATGCCGCTGCCGGCCGCGACACGCTGTCGGCCTGGATCGCGCAGGCGGAGCGGCTGGCGCCGATGAGCGCTGACGTGCGCCGCGAGCGCGCCCTGCTGGACAAGGCGGGGTGAGCGTGCGTGCCTCGATCCGCGGGTATTCTCTAGCCGAACTGGTGATCGTGCTCGTGATCGCAGGCATCCTCGCCGCGCTCGCCATTCCGCAGCTCAATCCGGGCGCCATCGAGGCGAGCTGGTACCACGAGCAGGTTCGCTCCGGCGTGCGGCTTGCGCAGCGCACGGCGGTGGCCCAGCGCCGGCAGGTGTTCGTCCTGGTGGAGGCCGGCCCCCGACTCGCGCTTTGCTACGCGGATCCCTGCGGGGCGCGCGTGCCCGATCTCTCGACGGGGAATGCGGTCCTGCTTGACGCGCCGGCGGGAGTTCCGCTCAGCATTTCCGCCAGTCCGCTATCGTTCAACGGGCTGGGCCGGCCGAGCAGCGGCGCCACCGTGACCGTCGGCGGGCACGTGATCACGATCAACGCGGAAACGGGCTATGTGCAGTAGCCGCCAGCGGGGACTGTCGTTGATCGAGGTGATTGTCTTCATCGTGGTGCTCGGCATCGGCATCTCGGGCCTCGCGGTCATCTACAACCAGGTCACGCTCGCCAGCGTGGACCCTTTGGTGCGCAAGCAGGCGGTGGCGGTCGCCAATTCGCTGATGGAGGAGATCCAGCTGCGGCCGTTCACGTTTTGCGATCCGGACGATGCGGCGGTGTTCACCGCCGCGAATCCGGCCGCTTGTGGGACGCAAGAGGTGATCGGTGTCGAAGGAGGTGAGACCCGCTACGCCAACCCGCGCTACGACAACGTCAGCGACTACAACGGCTTCACCATGGCCGGCAGTATCCAGGACATCAGCAACGCCACGGTCCTGACCGGCTACACCGCGCAGGTGGCGGTTGCGGAGGCAAGCGCCGACTTCGCCTCTGCCGGCGGCGTGCCCGCCGACGAGGCCCTGCGCATTACAGTCACCGTTACGGGACCCGCGAACGTCTCCGTCGTCCTGCAAGGCTACCGGCTCCGCTATGCGCCCAGATCACCCTGAACGCGGCGTAACGCTGGTCGAGCTGGTGCTGTCGATCGTGGTCGTCGGCATCATCATCGCCGCGGTGGCCTTCTTCCTTACTCCGCTGCAGCAGGGCACGGATTTAGCCGCGCGCGCGGAGCTCACTGACATCGCCGACAACGCGCTGCAGCGCATGGGCCGCGATGTGAAGCTCGCGCTGCCAAACAGCGTGCGGCGCGCGAACAATGGCGGCGTCGAGTATGTGGAGTTCATCGCCCTGCGCGAGGCCGGCCGCTACCGGGGCGACGTCGGCAGCGTTGCCGGCGGCGCGCCTTGCGACGCGGACGATCCCGCGCTAAGCGTCGCCGACAACGATCAGCTGTCGTTCGATATCGCGTTGGGCGACCAATGCTTCAAGACCATCGGCCTCCTCGCCAGCCCGGCCTCGGTCACGACCAACGACTACCTGGTGCTGAACAACTTTGGCGAGGGGTTCACGAACCAGAACGCGTACGAAGCCAGCGCGGCCAACCGCGCGCAAATTGATGCCGCGATCGGCATCGAGGTGGGCCGCAATCGCGTGCATTTCACGCAAACGCCGTTTTCGCGTGCGCTGCACGACTCCCCCGGCAAGCGCTTTTTCATCATCTCGGGCCCGGTGACCTACGCTTGCGACCCCGCGGCCGGCACGATCCGGCGGCATTGGGACTACGGCACTGCGCCTTTCCCCACCAGGCCCCTTGCCGCCCAGCCCACCACGCCCGCCGCGTTCAGTACCGGCGGCTCGGCGCTGATCGCCGAGCACGTCACAGCCTGTTCGTTCAGCTATTCGAACGTGGGGCCGCAGCTCGGATTGCTGACCATGCAGATCACGCTCAGCCGCCAATTGTTTGGCGGCAATGCAGAAACGGTCAGCCTCTACCACGCGGTCCACGTGAACAACGCACCATGAAAGATTCCCTGCGCCGGGCGCGCGGCTTCGCGCTGGTCCTTGCCGTATTCCTGACCGTACTCCTGGCCGCGATCAGCACCTACCTGCTCACGGTTTCGAACGTGCAGGTCGACTCGGGGGTGAAGGACGAACAAGGCGCCCGCGCCTACCAGGCTGCGCGCGCCGGCATCGAATGGGGTGCCTATCAAGTGGTGCGGAACACGACTTGTCCGGCGGCCACCACCATCGCCATGCCGTTTGTCGTTCCGGGTTTCAACGTCACTGTCACTTGCACGGCGTTCGGGGCAGGGCCGGAAACCGAAGGCGGCATCCCGGTCAGGGCGCATCGGATCGAGGCGACGGGCTGCAACTCGGGAGGGGCTTGCCCGGGCGCGCCCTCGCCGACCTACGTGGAGCGCCAGTTGCAATTGACAGTGACCAACTGAGGGTCGCAGGGAAACTGGATAAATTGCATACGTCTGAATTTACAGAAATTGCATTGACAACAAGCCTTTATTGATCTATTTTCAAGTTAAATCAGGAAGTTGGGGTGAGGGCAAGCAATGAAGTGGCCATTTGCGCGCGGTTCCGCCGAGCCGGGTTGGCTCGCCGTGAGCCTGCAAGCTGGGGAATTGAGCTACGTCCATGGCCAGTATGCGCCGGACGGTGGTTCGGTTATTGACCGCTGCGGCACCCACGAACTCGAGCACGAGTTTGGCGGCGCCGATCGGCTGGCAAAGGATTTGGGCTTCGACAAGTACCGTTGCTCCACGTTGCTCGCGCCGAGCGAATACCAGTTGCTCTTGGTGGAGGCGCCCAACGTGCCGCAGGCGGAACTGAAGACCGCGATCCGTTGGCGCATCAAGGACATGCTCGAGTACCGCGTCGAGGACGCGACGGTGGACCTGCTCGAGGTGCCGCGCAACCCGGCGGGCGGCGAGCGCGGCCATTCGATGTACGCGATCACCGCGCGCAATGAGCAGATCCAGTCCTGCATCGGCCGCTTCGACGCAGCGCGCATCCCGCTGTCGGTGATCGACATCCAGGAGACCGCCCAGCGCAACGTTGCCGCGCTCTTCGAGCCCGATGAGCGAGGCCTGGCGCTGCTGCACCTGGGCAAGGACCAGAGTTTGTTGACCGTCAATTTCCGCGGCGAGCTGGTCTTCGCGCGCCGCTTCGACGTGCGCGTGTCCGAACTGGTCTCCCTGACCGGGGCGGCGCGCGAGGAGCAGTTCCAGCGCGTGCTGCTCGAGTTGCAGCGGACCTTCGATCACTTCGATCGGCAATACACGTACGTGCCGATTGCAAAGCTCCTGCTTGCCCCCGAGCCCGAGGACACCGGGCTGCTGGAGTACCTGGCCAAGAACCTCGACATGGCGGTGGAGCGGGTGCACCTGTCCGGCGCCATCTCCTTCGGCTCGAGCGCCGAGCTGGGGGCGCAGGACGAGTGGCGCCTGTTTCACCTGATCGGCGCTTCGCTGCGCTTCGAGAGCAAGGCGCTTTGAGGCGCGCGACATGAGCCAGCAGATCAACCTCTACAACCCGCTGTTCCTGCGCAAGCAGAAGTACTTCTCTGCCCTGACCATGCTGCAAAGCTTGGGGTTGATCGCGGCGGGCATGCTTTTGCTCTACGCCTACGCAGTCGTGCAGACGCGTGGCCTGGAACGCGTCGCGGGGGACTACGGAGCGCAGCTCGCCGCGCATCGCGCGCAATTTGTGGCGCTCGGCGGGCAGGGTCGCAGCAAGCTGCTGGAGGCTGAGGTTTCCCGTCTGGAAGGGGAGGCGCGGGTACGCCGCAGTACGCTCGCAATCCTGGAGGGCGGCGAGATCGGAAGTACCGAGGGTTTCGCTCGCTTTTTCGCCGCCTTCGGCCGCCATGCCATGCGGGGCGTCTGGCTGACCGGCTTTACAGTGGGCGAGAACGGCAATGATCTCAGGATCCGTGGACGCGTCCTGCACGCGGACCTGGTGCCGGCCTACCTGAAGTCGCTGAACGAGGAAGATGTGATGCGCGGGCGGTTGGTCACCGAACTGCGCCTGCAGGCGAAGGACGATTCGGCTGCCCGGCGCGCCGCGCCTGCGGCACCAATGGAGCCCGAGCGGTTCGTCGAGTTCGATGTCGTCGCGCCGATCCGCGTTGCGCCCATCGCGCCGTCGCCGGGCAAAGGCGGCAAGCCGTGAAGGAACGACTGAAGCTGCTTGCCGAGCGTATCGACAACGCGACGCTGCGGGAGCGCGTGCTGCTGTTCAGCGCGGTGGCGCTCGCGCTGATCTACGTGATGAGCGCCCTGCTGGTCCAGCCGCTGCGCGACAAGCAGCGCCGCCTGGGCGCCGAGGTGGGCCAGAGCCAGCGCGAACTGGGCACGCTCCAATCGCAGATCCAGCGCCTGGGGCGGGAGCGGCAGGTGGATCCGGACGCGCCCAATCGCCAGCGTGCGGACGAGCTGCGCGCTCAGGTTGCGCAACTGGACGCGAAGATCCTGCAGGGGCAGCGGCGCTTCACTTCGCCGCAGCGCATGCGCGAAGTGCTGGAAGGCATGCTCGAGCGCGACAAGCGCCTGAAGTTGATCGACCTCAAGACCTTGCCGGTGACCGACCTTGCAGCTGCGCAGGGCCAGGCCGCGCGGAGGGTATTCCGCCACGGCGTGGAGGTGACGCTGGCGGGCTCCTACCTCGACCTGCACGCGTACCTCGCCGCACTGGAACGGGCCCCGACGCAGCTCTACTGGGGGCGGGTTGAGATGTCGGTCTCCGCCTATCCGGTGGCGACGCTCAAGCTGACGGTCTACACGTTAAGCATCGACCAGGCATGGCTGGTGGTATGAACCGCATCCTGGCGACCGCGCTGATGATGACGCTTGCCGCCGCAGCGCACGCGCAGCGCGCGTCCGCGCTGGCAGATCCCACGCGCCCTCCCGATATCCGACCCGACGCGGCCGTCGCCGAGCCCGAAGGCCCGCGCCTGCAGTCGGTTCTTATTTCCCCGACGCGGCGCGCTGCCGTGATCAGCGGGGTAAACGTGGCGCTCGGCGCTAGATTTGGCGATTCCACGGTCGAATCCATCAACGAAGGCGCAGTGGTGTTGAAGTACGCGGACCGCAGGGAAACGCTGTACTTGATTCCGGGCATGGGCAAGCGTGAGCGGCGTGTTGGCGCCGCGGCGCCTCCGGGCTCGGTGGCCTTGGAAAAGGGAAATCCCCGATGAATCGAACGATCGCTTCGCTTTGCGTGTTGATCTTCACTGCGGCCTGCAACACGCCCCCGCGACCCGTGGATGTCGACCCGGCAATCCGCTCCGAGGTGCGCGATGCTCTTGCCGGCAGCAAGTCGGGTAGCGGCGCGCTGCCCGACATGAGCCTGCTGCCGCCGCTGCGCATGGAAATGCCGAGTGTCGAGGGGCGCCCGATCGACCCGCGATTCGATCTTTCCGTGAACAACGCGTCCGCCCAGCAGGTGTTCATGTCGATCGTGTCGGGCACGCGCTATTCGATGCTGCTCAATCCCGAAGTGAAGGGAAACATCTCGGTCAACCTGAAGGATGTGACGGTCCAGGAAGCGCTCGACTCCTTGCGCGAACTCTATGGCTACGAGTACCGCGTCGACGGCACGCGCATCTTCATCCAGCCGGCCGGCTTGCAGACCAGGCTCTTCAAGGTCAACTATCTCGTCGGCCAGCGCAAGGGCACCAGTGAGCTGCGCGTGCAGTCCGGATCGCTGGCGGATTCGGCGAATCCAAGCGGCCCGCCCACGCCGGCGTCTGCGGGATCGCCAACGCCACCGACGCCGGGCACCCAGACGTTCGGCGGGTCCGCGCGCGCGCTCGACAGCACGCGCGTGTCCACCAGCACGGACAGCGACTTCTGGAAGGAGCTGCGCAGCGCGCTTACCTCGATCGTAGGCACGGGCGAGGGACGCAACGTGGTCATCACGCCGCATTCGGGCGTCGTGCTGGTGCGTGCGTTCCCGCAGGAAATGCGCTCGGTAGAGCAGTACCTGCGGGAGACGCGCCTGTCAGTAGAGCGGCAAGTCATGCTTGAGGCAAAGGTGATCGAGGTGACGCTGGCGGACGATTTCCAGTCGGGCATCAACTGGGCCCTGTTCCGCACACACGCCAGCCCGCGCGGCTCCATCGGCCAGTTCGGCAACAACACGAGCCTGGGCGTCGCCGGCAGCAGCCCGAGCATCAGCAGCGGTCCCATCACAGCGAACCCGGGGCTTGGCACGATTGCCGCGGCCTCGACACAGGCGGCCGCTGCCGGGGCGGCCGGTGGGGCGGTGTTCGGGCTCGCCGTGCAATCCTCCAATTTCGCTGCGTTGCTCGCCTTCCTTGACTCACAGGGCTCGACGCAGGTGCTGTCCAGCCCGCGTATCGCCACCCTCAACAACCAGAAGGCGGTGCTCAAGGTCGGCAATGACGAGTACTTCGTCACCAACGTCGCCACGGTTACCACCACGACCGGCACCACTACGCAGCAGACGCCCACCGTGACGGTGGCGCCGTTCTTCTCCGGCATCATGCTCGACGTGACGCCCCAGATCGACGAGGGGAACAGCATCACGCTGCACATTCATCCCTCGATCAGCAGCGTGGTCGAGAACCCCACCACGGTCGACCTGGGCGGCTCGATTCCGTCGATTACGCTTCCGCTGCCGAAATCCTCGGTCAACGAGTCGGACACCGTGGTACGTGTGAGCGACGGCAACATCGTTGCGATTGGCGGCCTGATGAGCATGGGCAGGAGCGATAGCCGCACCGGCATCCCCGGGGCTGCGGACGCGAACCCGTTGCTGCGCAATACCAACAATCAGTTGCGCAAGCGTGAGATCGTGATCCTGCTCGAGCCGACCATCATCCAGTCGGACAGTACCTGGAGCCAGGACATGCGCGACTTGCAGCAGCGCCTGGAGAGTTTCATCCCGGTGAAGCCGGCGTCCGAGACCAAGCCGAAGTGAATTACCTCAGGCACTTTGGCCTTCGCGAAGCGCCCTTCGGCATCACGCCGGACACCAGTTTTTTCTACGCCTGCCGCAGCACGCAGGAGGCGCTCAACACGCTGCTGATTGCGGTTTCCAACGGCGAGGGCTTCATCAAGATCACGGGTGAAGTCGGCACGGGCAAGACTCTGCTTTGCCGCAAGTTCCTCTCGACGCTGGACGCGGGCTGGGCGAGCGCCTACCTGCCGAACCCGAACCTCGAGCCGCGTGCGCTGGTGCTCGCGGTAGCCGAGGAGTTGGGCGTGCAAGCCGAACCCGGCGCGGACCAGCACCACCTGATGCGGGGCATCACGCGCACGCTGCTCGATCACGCGCGCCACGGCCGCCGCGTGGTGCTGTGCATGGACGAGAGCCAGGGCATGCCGCTCGAGACGCTGGAAACGATGCGCCTGCTTACCAACCTCGAGACCGAGAAGAGGAAGCTCCTGCAAGTGGTGCTGTTCGGGCAACCGGAACTCGACCGCAAGCTTGCCACTGAGTCGATCCGGCAGTTGCGACAGCGCATCACCTTCCAGTACGACTTGACTGGCCTCGACCGCGAGGAGATCGGCGCCTACGTCGAGCACCGGCTGGCGATTGCCGGGCACACCGGCGCATCGCTGTTTGATGGCGGCGCGCTGCGCGCCTTGCATCGCGCCAGCCGGGGCGTGCCGCGGCTGGTCAATATCCTGGCCCACAAGGCGCTATTGCTGGTGTACGGCGAGGGCGCACGCAGCGCTACGCGCCGCCACGTGCGCGTCGCCGTCGCTGATACACCGGCGACCGGACCGCAGCGCAGCTGGTGGTGGCTTCGGCCGCGACCCAGTCGCGTGGCTGCCGAACAGGAGACGCAGTGAGCATCATCAACAAGATGCTGCAGGAGCTGGATCGGCGACACGCCCGACCCAGTCCGCACGGTCAGGCCCCGCATCCCGACGTGCGTACGGTGGCTTCTGCGCGCTCAGGACATGAATGGTTCTGGCGGTCCGTCGCGGCATTGATGCTGGTCGCCGCCGGCTGGACGCTTTGGGTGGTCTACCAGCTGCAGCCCCGCTCAGTGGCGACCGAACTTGCCTACCGCGCCGCCGAGAACACGCGGAAGCGCTCACCAGCAGCGCCCGCGCCGGTGGCCGAACCGCCACCTGTTGCGGCGCCCGTACCGATTGTAGCGGCCGCCACGCCGGTGCCTGAGCCAGCGGTCCCCAAGCCCGTTCCGGAGAAGCTTGCCGCGCCGATGGAGACCTTGAGGCTCGCATTGACGATCGATACGCCGCTCGCGCCTCGCGCGAGGCAGGCGGCAAGGGCCGAAGCAGCGAAAGTCGTGGCTGAACCCAAGGCGGCACCAGTGCGTCCTGCCAGGGTGAATCGGCAAACCGACTCGGCAGCGACGAGCGTCGAGAAGCGCGATCGGGTGATCCAACCCGGCGACCGGGCAGAGGCCGAGTACAGGCGCGCCGCAGCGCTGCTGAATACCGGACGCGTGGCGGAGGCGGAGGAAGCCCTGCTCGCAGCGCTCGCTGCGAGTCCGGCGCACCAGGCCGCGCGCCAGACCCTGATCGTGCTCTACATCGAGCAGCGCCGCATCGACGAAGCGCGCCGCAACCTGCAGGAAGGACTGGCGATCAATCCAGCGTACGCCCCGTTTGCCTCGGCGCTGGCGCGTATCCACGTAGACCAGCGGGAGTACGCGGTGGCGCTGGACGTTCTGGACCGGGCGAATCCTGCGGGACAGCGCAGCACGGATTTTCATGCCTTGCGGGGCGCGATCCTGCAGAGGCTATCGCGCCACGCGGAGGCGGCAGACGCCTACCGGCAGGCGCTCAACTCGGGCTCACAAACTGGTACGTCCTGGGTTGGGCTTGGGATCTCGCTGGAGGCGCTCGATCGCCGCCCGGAGGCGGCCGAGGCGTTCCGCCGCGGCATCGCCACGGGGACGCTGGTCGGAGATCTGCTCGCCTACGCCGAGCAGCGCGCACAGCAGTTGCGTTGATTCAGGCGGCGCTCGAGGCGGCCTCGCTGATTCGCTCCAGCCGGTAGCCGTAGTTGTAGATCGGCACCACGCGGAATCCGGTCTCCACCCTCAAGTCGAGTTTCTTGCGAACCTGGCTGACGTGCGTGTCCACGGTGCGCGTCACCAGGTCGCCGCTGCGGCCCCAGACCGCCTCCTGCAGGTGGCCGCGCGACAACAGCCTGCCCACATTGCGGAACAGCACCACAGTCAGCTCGAATTCCTTGGGCGTCAGCTCGATCTTGTCGCCGCTGCGCCGGATTTCTCCGCGCGCCACGTCGATGTCGAAAGGCGGGAACGACAGCAGCTTTTCTTCCTCGCGCGGATAGGCGCGGCGCAGCAGGGCGTGCACGCGCGCCAGCAGTTCCTGGCGGCGCGCCGGCTTGACCATATAGTCGTCGGCCCCGTTCTCCAGCGCGAACACGATGTCCTGCTCGGAGTCGCGCACCGTGACGAACAGGACGGGCACCGTGCGCGAGACGTTCGTGCGCAGCCACATCAGCACGTCGGCGCCGGACACGTCCGGCACCTGCCAGTCCAGCACGAAAAGGTCGAAGCTTTCCCGGCCGGCGTGCTTCATCGCTTCGCGCCCGGCGACATAGCCGTGCACGTCGTGACCGTCCTCGGTCAGCCAGCGCTTGAGCAGCGCCAGCTGGTCCGGGTCATCTTCGAGAATTGAAATGCGCAATCCGCGTCCCTCTGATTCCAATCATACTGCCTGAGACCGCCTCGCCCACGCAAGCCTGTGGCAGAATCGGCAATCCCCGAACAAACATGCGCGTAGCCCTGCTGGGCGGCGGCACCATCGCCCGCCTCATCCTAGAACACCTGCGGAACGGGAATCTTCCCGGCATCGAGGTGACTTGCCTGTCGGGCCGCAGCGTCGAATCGCGCGGCGCGGCGCTTGCTCAGGCCTACGGCCTGCCATTCGTTACTGGGCGCGATGCGATGCTGGCGACGCGTCCGCAGGCGGTGGTGGAGGCAGCGTCGCACGAGGCGGTGCGGGAGCATCTGGTGGCCTTGCTCGAGGCCCGTGTTAGCGTAATCGTACTCTCTGCAGGCGCGCTCGCCGACGACAGGCTGCACGAAGCTGCCGAGCGCACGGCGCGCACCAGCGGCGCTATGCTCTATGTTCCCTCTGGCGGCATCGGCGGACTGGATGCTCTGAAGTCGGCGTGCGTCGCTGGCGTGGACACAGTCAGCATTCGCGTCGCCAAACCGCCCGCTGCCTGGAAAAACATCCCCTTCGTGGATGCCATGGGCCTGGACCTCGATCGGCTGGCACGCGCGCAAACGCTGTTCGAGGGGCCCGCCCGCGAAGGGGTGCCGCATTACCCGCAGAACGTGAACATTGCGGCCGTGCTGGCCATGGCGGGCATCGGCTTCGACCGCACGCGCATGGAAGTGGTTGCCGACCCGGCACTGACCCGAAACACGCACACCATCCGCGTTTCGGGCAAGACGGGGGACATCACCGTGGTGCTCGAGAACGTGCCGTCGCCAGACAACCCCAAGACCGCCTGGCTGGCCTGTTACAGCGCGCTTGCCGCGTTGCGCTCGCTCGATTCCCGCGTCCGCTACGGCACCTAAGCCCTTGATGCGCTTGGTGGGCAAGTCTCGGGAGCATAGGCGCACCGCCATTTCCTGATCCCCAATGCGATTCCACACGCCAATCCTTGACTAAGCGGCGGAAAACTCACATAATTTCCGGTTCAGCCGGAGGGGTGCCCGAGCGGCTAAAGGGGGCAGACTGTAAATCTGTTGGCCTTGCGCCTACGTTGGTTCGAATCCAACCCCCTCCACCAGCAATCCGGGCGGTACCGGCGGCGAGGCGGCGCGGAAATTGTGGACTCGTAGGCGAGGAGAGCAGGCGGGTGTAGCTAAATGGTAGAGCAGAAGCCTTCCAAGCTTATGACAAGGGTTCGATTCCCTTCACCCGCTCCAACAAAGGAATACGGCCCATGTAGCTCAGTGGTAGAGCACTCCCTTGGTAAGGGAGAGGTCACGCGTTCAATCCGCGTCATGGGCACCAGGGATAACCGCAACATCACCTAGACACAGTCGGAAACCGGAAGACAGTCATGGCAAAAGGCAAATTTGAGAGGACCAAGCCGCACGTGAACGTGGGGACGATAGGTCACGTGGATCACGGCAAGACGACGCTGACGGCGGCGATGACGCACGTGCTGGCGAAGAAGTTTGGCGGGGAGGCGAAGAAT
>JANMUO010000026.1:0-4473 GCA_031391655.1 Betaproteobacteria bacterium | reverse complement strand
CGGCATTCGGCCTGTCTCAGGAGGACAGCAAGGCCGTGTTGCTCAACCGGATCGAGCAATTTCTGCTCGCTGGCCACAGGCAGGGCAAGCGAGCGCTCCTGGTGGTGGACGAGGCGCAAAACTTGCCGGCGAGGTCGGTGGAGGAGCTGCGGATGCTGTCGAACTTCGTGTGCGCCGATAGGTCCCTGCTGCAGACCTTCCTGCTGGGCCAGCCGGAATTTCGCAAGACACTGCAGAACCCCGAAATGGAGCAGCTCAGGCAGCGGGTGATTGCCTCCAGCCACCTGGGGCCGTTGGACGGAGCGGAGACCGAGGCCTACATCGTGCACCGGCTGCAGACCGTAGGCTGGCGCGATGATCCGTCATTCAGCAAGGACGCCTTCGCCGCCATCCACCGGCACACCGGCGGCATTCCGCGGAAGATCAACATCCTGTGCGACCGCCTGCTGCTCATGGGCCGCCTGGATGAGAAACACGCATTTACCGGCAAAGAGGTAGCCGTAGTGGTCAATGAGCTGCGGCAGGAATTTGCGCCTGCGGATCTGCGGGTCGGCCAGGAAGGGGGAAGCTGATGCCGCCCCGGGCCGCTGTTGCTCCGATAATCTGCGTAGTGGGGGCGCGCCCGAACCTCATGAAGATCGCCGCGGTTATCAGGGCCATGCGGAGCGCCACCCCGCCCATGCCAGTGCGGCTGGTGCACACCGGGCAGCATTACGACGCGGAGATGAACGGACAGTTCTTCCGCGCGCTGGGAATACCCGACCCGGACATCAACCTGGAGGTGGGCTCGGCCTCGCATGCGGTGCAGACCGCCGAGATAATGCGGCGCTTCGAGCCGGTCCTGGAGCAGGAACGGCCTGCCGCGGTGCTGGTGGTGGGGGACGTGAACTCCACGCTGGCGTGCGCGCTGGTGGCGGTCAAGAAAGGCGTCGCGGTGATACACGTCGAAGCGGGACTGCGCAGCTTTGACCGCACCATGCCGGAGGAGATCAACCGCGTGCTCACCGACCAGATCTCGGATCTGTTGTTCATCACCGAGAAAAGCGCGCGGGAGAACCTGCTCCGCGAGGGTATCCCGGAGTCACGCATCCACTTCGTGGGCAATGTCATGATCGACACCCTGCGACATAGCCTGAAGGACGCCGTGCCGGCGGCACAGACCCTGAGCCAGCACGGCGCTGCGGCGGATTGGGCGCAAAAGCCATACGCCGTCCTCACCCTGCACCGCCCCTCCAACGTGGACGACCCCGTCACGCTGCGATCCCTGCTTGGCGCAATACGCAACGTGAGTTCCCGCCTTCCGGTTGTCTTCCCGGTGCACCCCAGGACGCGCGCCAAGATCGAGCAGCACGGGCTGGACCCCGTGCTGGAAACACGCTCGCTCCTCAAACTTCCGCCGCTGGGATACTTCGAAATGCTGGGACTGATGCAGACGTCGCGGCTGGTGTTGACCGACTCGGGCGGGATCCAGGAGGAGACCACGGCGCTGGGTGTGCCTTGCGTCACGCTGCGCGAGAACACCGAGCGGCCGATTACCGTGGACCAGGGCACCAACACCGTGGTCGGAAGCAGTCCGGCCCACATCGTGGCCGCGGTGGACGAAATTCTGCGCACCGGCGGAAAAGCGGGAAGGGTGCCGGAGCTGTGGGACGGCCGGGCGTCCCAGCGCATCGCGGCCGTGCTGCGCAAATGGCTCGATCGCGCGGCCATTGCATGACTCCCACACCGATCCGCAACGCAATGACCATCGACGTGGAAGACTACTTCCACGTCTCCGCCTTTGCGCCCTATATCGCTCGCGAGGCCTGGGACCGGATGCCGTGCCGGGTCGAGCGCAACGTGGACACGATCCTGGCAATGTTGGATCAGCACAAGACTCACGCGACCTACTTCATGCTGGGATGGGTCGCGGAGCGCTACCCGGGCCTCGTGCGCCGGATCGTCGAACAGGGCCACGAACTGGCGAGCCACGGCTACGCCCACCAGCGGGCGACCGAGCAGAGCCCCCAGGAGTTCAGGCAGGACATCACGCGCGCGAAGGCGCTGCTCGAGGACATCGGCGGTGTCGTGGTCCAAGGCTACCGCGCCCCCAGCTTTTCCATCGGCCACAGCAACCTTTGGGCGCTGGAGTGCCTGCGCGAGGCGGGCTACCGCTACAGCTCGAGCGTCTATCCCATCCACCACGACCACTACGGGATGCCCGGAGCGCCGCGCTTCGCGTTCCATCCCGAAGGCAGCCGCGGGCTGCTGGAGCTTCCGGTGACCACGGTGAGGCTCTTCAACCACAATCTGCCCGCTGGCGGCGGCGGCTATTTCCGGCTGCTGCCTTACAGCGTGTCGCGCTGGTGCCTGAAGCGCGTGAACACGGTGGATCGGCAGCCGTGCATTTTCTATTTCCATCCCTGGGAGATCGACCCCGGGCAGCCGCGCCAGAGGGGTATCAGCCTGAAGACCCGCTTCCGGCATTACGTCAATCTCTCCTCGATGGAGCGCCGAATCCGGGCGCTGTTCAGGGACTTCCGGTGGGACCGGCTGGACCGCCTGTTCCTGAAAGCGAACGATGAACCGACTCGCGCCTGAGGGTCTGCCCGCTGGACGGTCCGCCGACGCGGTGGCGTCGGACGCCGTGCAGGTGCGGGAGCTGCGGGCCGCCGATTTCTCCCGCTGGGACGAGTTCGTGTCCGGCGGCGGCGAAGCCACCTTCTTCCACCGTGCCGGCTGGAAGACGGTCATCGAGCGGGCATTCGGGCACCGCACCTTTTTCCTCTACGCGGAAGTCGGCGGCGGGATCGAGGGTGTCCTGCCGCTGGCCGAGGTCAATAGCCTTGTCTTCGGGCACACGCTGGTTTCGCTGCCTTTCTGCGTCTACGGGGGGATCGCGGCCCGGAGCGAGCGGGCACGGAATGCGCTCGATGATGCCGCCAGCGCGCTGGCCAGAACGCGGCGCGTTGACCATCTCGAGTATCGTTCCCTCGTGCCCCATCACCCCGATTGGGCGCACACGGACCTCTACGTCACCTTCAGGAAGGCGATCGACCCCGACGTCGAGCGCAACCTCCTCGAGATCCCACGCAAGCAGCGGGCCATGGTGCGCAAGGGGATCAAGGCGGGGCTGAAGAGCGAGATCGACGGGGGCGTGGAGCGCTTCTTCGGCGCCTACGCGGAGAGTGTCCACCGGCTCGGCACGCCGGTTTTTTCCAGGCGCTACTTTCAGGTCCTGCGCGAAGTCTTCGGCTCCGACTGCGAGGTGCTGACGGTGACCCAGGACGGGGGGCTCGTTGCAAGCGTGATCTCGTTCTACTTCCGCGACGAGGTGCTGCCTTATTACGGCGGCGGGACGGCACGGGCGCGGGAGGTCGCGGGCAACGACTTCATGTACTGGGAAGTGATGCGGCGCGCCTGCGAGCGCGGGCTACGCGTGTTCGATTACGGCCGAAGCAAACGCGGCACCGGCTCCTTCGACTTCAAGAAGAACTGGGGCTTCGAGCCGCAGCCGCTGCACTACGAGTACCTGCTGGTCAGGGGCAAGCGAGTGCCCGAAGTGAACCCGCTAAATCCCAAGTACCGCTTGCTCATCAAACTGTGGCAGCGGCTGCCGTTGCCGCTCGCCAACCTGATCGGCCCGCACATCGTCAAGAGCCTGGGTTAGCGGCGTGCCCTCATGAAGTTTGAGTCTGTCGCGTTTTCCAGCATGGCGGTGCCCGGGCAGGAGCCGGAGGTACTCACGGACCTGCGGATCGCGGCGGCCCTCGTTTTGAGCACCGTTTTTTGGCTGCTCGCCTGGTTCGGCGATACCGTGCAATCCATGGTCGCCATCTGGCAGCGCTCGGACACTTTCGCCCATGGCTTTTTGATCGCGCCGATCAGCGCGTGGATGATCTGGCGGCGGCGCCATGTCGTCGCGGCGCTCAACCTCCGGCCCGATTTTCGCGTGCTGCCGTTGCTGGCGCTGGCGGGGTTTGGCTGGCTCCTGGGGCAGTTGGCGGGAGCCGGCGTCGCGCAGCAGTTTGGCGTAGTCCTCATGATCCCGCTCGTGGTTTGGGCCATCCTCGGGACGGCGGTCGTCCGGGCGCTCGCCTTTCCGCTTTTTTTCCTGTTGTTTGCGGTGCCGTTCGGCGAGTTCCTGGAAGCCCCGCTCATGGAGAACACAGCCGACTTCACGGTCGCCGCGCTCAAGCTGACCGGGATTCCAGTGTACCGCGAGGGCCTGTTCTTCACGATCCCGAGCGGGAGCTGGTCGGTGGTCGAGGCGTGCAGCGGGCTGCGCTACCTTATCGCGTCCGTTGCCCTCGGCTTCCTCTACGCCTATCTCACGTACCGCAGGCTCGCGCGGCGCGCGACCTTCGTCATCATTTCCGCGATCGTGCCGATCGTCGCCAACTGGCTGCGCGCCTACATGATCGTCATGATCGGCCATCTGAGCGAAATGAAATACGCGGTCGGAGTCGATCACCTGATTTACGGGTGGCTGTT
>JANMUO010000419.1:0-3731 GCA_031391655.1 Betaproteobacteria bacterium | reverse complement strand
TAACGCCTTAGCAGGGCGCCCCCTTCGGCCACTCGGGCATCACTCCGGCTTGCTGCGATTTTACTCCTGATCGAGCTCGAAGGCCTTGTGCAACACGCGCACTGCGAGCTCGGCGTACTTCTCGTCCACCACCACCGAGATCTTGATCTCGGAAGTCGAGATCATCTGGATGTTGATACCCTCCTCGGCGAGGGTGCGGAACATCTGCGCGGCGATGCCGGCGTGCGAGCGCATGCCCATGCCGACCACCGAGACCTTCGCCATGCGGTCGTCGCCGGTGACCTCCTTGCACTTGATGTGCGGCTTGACCTGGTCGTTCAGGATCTTCATTGCCCGGGGCATGTCGCCGCGGCTCACCGTGAATGAGAGGTCCGTCATGCCGTCGTGGCTGACGTTCTGCACGATCACGTCGACATTGATGTTGGCGTCCGCGATGGGACCGAGGATGGCATAGGCGATGCCCGGCTTGTCGGGCACGGCGTGCACCGTGATCTTGGCCTCGTCGCGCTGCGCCGCGACACCCGAAACCACCGCTTTTTCCATCGCCATGTGCGGGTCTTCCTCGAAAGTGATGAGCGTGCCGGACTGCGCCTCCTGCGCCACCGGCAGCAGGGGATCGGTCAGGCTGGAGAGCACGCGTGTCGGCACCTTGTACTTGCCGGCGAATTCAACCGAGCGGATCTGCAGCACCTTGGAGCCGGCGCTCGCCAGCTCCAACATTTCCTCGAACGTGACGGTGTGCAGGCGCCGCGCCTCGGGCACGATGCGCGGGTCGGTGGTGTAGACGCCGTCCACGTCGGTGTAGATCTGGCACTCGTCGGCTTTCAATGCCGCGGCCAGCGCCACCGCCGAGGTGTCCGAGCCGCCGCGGCCCAGCGTGGTGAGGTCGCCTTGTGCGTTCACGCCCTGGAAGCCGGCCACCACCACCACATAGCCTTCAGCCAGGTCCTTGCGGATGCGCGCGTCGTCGATCGACACGATACGCGCCTTGTTGTGTGCGCTGTCCGAAAGCACTTTCACCTGCCAGCCGGTGTAACTCTTCGCCTTGATGCCCTCTTCGATGAGCGCCATCGCTACCAGGCCGATGCTGACCTGCTCGCCGGTGGAAGCGATCACATCCAGCTCGCGCGGGTCGGGTTGCGCCTGGATTTCGGCGGCGAGTGCGAACAGACGGTTGGTCTCCCCCGCCATCGCCGAAGGCACCACCACGATGTCGTGCCCGGCGCGCTGCCACTTGGCCACGCGGCGCGCGACATTGCGAATGCGCTCTGCCGAGCCGACCGAGGTGCCGCCGAATTTCTGGACGATGAGCGCCATGGGAAAAGGCTGCGATTCTAGCTGAAAACCCAGACAATTCTTGGGGTTGCCTGTGGCGGAAGGGGAGGGATTCGAACCCCCGAGGGCCGCGAGGCCCTTCCGGTTTTCAAGACCGGCGCATTCGACCGCTCTGCCACCCTTCCGGCTTGCAAACGCGTCGACGCGCCCCCATTTTAGCCCTCGCAGGATATTGAAACTTCACGCTTGTTTGGTAGTCTTAGCAGGTACGCAGAACAAGGAGGACACAAATGCAGCCTGAACTCAAACCCATCCCCGTCAACGACCGGGGCCTCGGCAGCGGCGGCCCGGCCTACGCGCCGGGTTCCACCCTGCCCGACGTCGGCGCGCAGAAGGTCCTGCGCAACACCCAGCTGCTGCTGGCGCTCACCATGGTGCCTACTGCCGTCGGCGCGTACTTCGGCATGCAGAGCGGCGGCATCATCCAGCAGTACCCGATCATCAGCTTCTTCGTCATGCTGGGCGCGGTCATCGGCCTGCAGTTTGCCATCGCGGCCAACCGCAATAGCGGCCTGGGGGTGGTGTTCCTGCTGCTGATGACCGGCCTGCTGGGCTGGTTCATCGGACCGTTGCTGAACTATGCCCTGGCGTTGAAGAACGGCGCGCAGTTGGTCGGCTATGCCGCCGGCGGCACCGCCGTGATCTTCTTCGGCATGGCGACCATCGCCTCGGTCACCAAGCGCGACTTCAGCTTCATGGGGAAATTCCTCTTCATCGGCATGATCGCGCTGCTGCTGGCCCTGGTGGCCAACATGTTCCTGCAGATCCCGGCGCTGGCGCTGACCATCTCAACCATGGTGATCGTGGTGTTCTCGCTGTTCCTGCTGCACGATCTGTCGAGGATCATCACCGGGGGCGAGACCAACTACATCATGGCGGCGACGGGCGTGTACATGAGCCTGTTCAACATCTTCGCCAACCTGCTGCATCTGCTGATGGCGCTGGGCGGCGAGAAGGACTGAACTGCCGGCTGGCAGTCGCTCCGCCAAAGGGCGCCGCGAGGCGCCCTTTTCTTTTCTAGCGCTCGAACAGCGCGACCGATTCGACATGCGCCGTGTGCGGGAACATGTTCACCACGCCGGCCGCCGCCAGCCTGAAGCCCTTGGTGTTCACCAGCACCCCGGCATCGCGCGCCAGCGTCGCCGCGTCGCACGACACGTAGACGATGCGCCTCGGCCAGGATTCGGGCAAGGCCTTTGCCAGCTCGATCGCGCCCTCCCGCGGCGGATCGATCAGCAGCTTATCGAACGCGCCATAGGGCGCAAGGTTCGGCTCGAACAGGTTGCCGGTCTCGAACTGCGCGGTCAGGCCGTTGGCCAGGGCATTGCGCCGCGCCCGCTCGACCAGCGACTTGCTCCCCTCGATGCCGATGACCTGCGCGCCGCGCGTGGCAATGGGCAGGGAAAAATTGCCCAGGCCGCAGAACAGGTCCCCGATGCGCTCCCCCGGCTGCGGGTCGAGCAGGCGCACCGCGCGCGACACCAGCAACCGGTTCACGGCATGGTTGACCTGCGTGAAATCGGTGGGCAGGAACGCAATGCGCACGCCGAACTCTGGCAGCGTGTAGCTCAGCTCCGCCGCCGCAAGCGGGTGGAAAGGCGCTACGCTGTCCGGCCCGCGCGGCTGCAGCCAGACCTGCACCGAGGCCGCGTCCGCGAACTCGCGCATCAGCACCTCGTCGTGTCCGGTGAGCGGCAGCAGGTTGCGGAACACCAGCACCACTGCCTCGTCGCCCACCGCCACCTCGATCTGCGGCATGCGTTCTCGGATGGAAAGCTTGCCCACAAGGTCGCGCAATCCAGGGATCAGCGCCGAGACGTGCGGCGGCAGCACGATGCAGCCCTGGATGTCGGTGACGAAGGTGGAGCGGCGCTCGCGAAACCCGACCAGCGCGCCGCCCTTTTTCTCCACGTATCGCACCGAGAGCCGCGCGCGGCGCCGGTAGCCCCACTCCTCGCCGTAGATCGGCGGCAGCATGCACTCCGGCTCCACCTTGCCAATGCGCTCGAAGCAGTCTTCCAGCCAGCGCTGCTTGGCCGCCACCTGGGTGCGCGTATCGGCGTGCTGGATGGCGCAGCCGCCGCAGTTCTCGTAGTAGGGACAGGGCGGCTCGCGCCGGCCGGAGGACTCGGTGAGCACGCGGATGGTGCGCGCGGTGTCGAACTTGGGCTTGGAGCGCAGGATCTGCGCCTCGACGGTCTCGCCGCCGAGTGCGCCTTCGACGAACACGACTTTGCCTTCGGAATTGCGCGCGATGCCGTGGCCTCCGGCGTCCAGCGCGTGGACGTTCAGCTCGACCAACGGGAAAGGAATTCGCGCCAGTGCGCGCCTTTCAGCTTTTCCAGCGTGCCGCGCAGGCGCGCGCACTCGAGACCATGCTGCTCGGCGGTAAGCGC
>JANMUO010000387.1:0-10942 GCA_031391655.1 Betaproteobacteria bacterium | reverse complement strand
ATCGGGCCGGCGTCCTCGGGGAACTGTGACGAGCGCAGGCCGCGCACTTCCTGGATCCGCGTCACGGCGCGCGAATAGGTGTCGGCGCCGTATTCCTGGTCGCGGAACACGGTGAGGCCCTCCTTGAGCGAGAGCTGGAACCAGTCGCGGCAGGTGACGCGGTCGCCGGTCCAGTTGTGGAAGTACTCGTGCGCCACCACCGAATCGATCGCCTGGTAGTCCGCGTCGGTCGCGGTGTCGGGGCGCGCCAGCACGTACTTGGTGTTGAAGATGTTGAGGCCCTTGTTCTCCATGGCGCCGGAATTGAAGTCGCCCACCGCGACGATCTTGTACAGGTCCAGATCCAGTTCCAGGCCGAAGCGCTCCTCGTCCCATTTCATCGCGCGCGCTTGAGGCAATCCATCGACCAGGCGGCCTGGTCGAGCTTGCCCGGCTCGACGTACACGCCGAGCTGCGCCTTGCGGCCCGAGCGCGTGGTGAACGAGTCCTCCAGCAGGTCGAGCTTCGCCGCCACCAGGGCGAACAGGTACGAGGGCTTGGGGAAGGGGTCGTCGAATTTCGCCCAGTGGCGCGCGCCCGGCTCGTCGCCGGCGGACACGAGGTTGCCATTTGACAGCAGTACCGGGTACTTCGCCTTGTCCGCGTGCACCGTGACGACGTAGCGCGCCATGTTGTCCGGGCGGTCGACGAACCAGGTGATGCGGCGGAAGCCTTCGGCTTCGCACGGCGTGACGAAGCCGTGCGTCGTGGCGTACAGGCCCTCGAGCTTGGTGTTCTTCTGCGGCACGATGCGCGTCACGGTCGCCAGCGTGAACGCGTCGGGCACATCGGGCACCGTCAGCCGGTCCGGCGCCACGCTGTGCGCGGCGGCCTTGCCGTCCACTGCGACGGAAACCAGCTCCAGCTCGTCGCCATCCAGCACCAGCGGGCCGGTCCCGGCATTGCGCCTGACCTTCAGGCTGGCGCGTACCAGCGCATGGTCGGCCCGGATGTCCACGTCGAGGTCGACGTGCGTGATGAGGAAGGCGGGCGGGGCGTAGTCCTTGAGGTGGATGGTCTTCGGTGTGGGCTCTCGCATGGCGGCCCAAGTTTAACCGACCGCGTGCTACCGTTATGCGCCATGCCGCAGGCCGCGCTGCGCGAGTTGCTCGCGCTCGGAAAACTCGAAGGCGAAGCAACCTTCGCCGGCGCCGACCCGGTGCTGCGCACGCCGTTCCGCGTCGGCGCGGCTGGCGCGGCAGCGCTGGCTGCCGTTGGGTTGGCTGCGTCAGAGCTATGGCACTTGCGCACCGGCAGGCGCCAGCAGGTGGCCGTCGACCTGCGCGCGGCCGCGGCCTCTCTGCGCAGCGGCGCCTACCTGCGCATCGACGGCAAGCCGCCGCCTGCGCCTTGGGATCCGATGAGCGGCTATTACCCGGTGCGCGACGGACGCTGGGTCAGCATCCACTGCAACTTCCTCAACCACCGAGAAGCCGCACTGCGCGTGCTGGGAACCGGCGAGGATCGTGCCAAGGCCGAGGAATCGAGCAAGGGGTGGGACGGGCTGGAAATCGAGGAAGCAATCCACGCCGCCGGCGGCTGCGCCGGACTCGCGCGCACCGCGGAGGAATGGCATGCGCATCCGCATGCGGCGGCTGTGACGACACAAGCGCTGCTCGAAATCGTGAAGATCGGCGATGCGCCGCCGCAGCCGATGCCCAGGGGCGACCGACCGCTCGCGGGCATCCGCGTCCTGGACCTCACGCGCGTGCTCGCCGGCCCGACTTGCGCGCGCACGCTGGCGGAGCACGGCGCCGATGTCCTCAAGATTACGGCGGCGCACCTGCCGGATTCCGGCGCCATCGAACTGGATACAGGGTTGGGAAAACTTGCCGCGCACCTGGACCTGCGCACGCAGGAAGGCGCGGAAACACTGCAAAGGCTGCTAACCGGCGCGGACGTGTTTTCGCAGTCCTACCGTCCGGGCGCGCTCGCTGCCCGCGGCTTCTCACCCGAGGAGGCGGCGAAGCTGCACCCAGGGATCGTCTGCGTGTCGCTCAACGCCTGGGGCCAGAGCGGCCCGTGGCGCGCGCGCCGCGGCTTCGACAGCATCGTGCAGACCGTGAGCGGCATGGCCTACGCCTCCGGCGATCCTGCAAAGCCGAAATTGATGCCATGCTCGGCGATCGACTACGTGAGCGGATACCTGATGGCCTACGGAGCGATGGTGGCGCTATCGCGCCGGGCGCGTGAAGGCGGCAGCTGGCTGGTGCGCGTGGCGCTGGTTCGGGTCGGGAAGTGGATCGTGGACCGGGGGACGGTGGACGGTTCGTCCGCGCAGGCCCCGGAAGCCGACGGACTGGTGATGGATACCCCGTCGCCCGCCGGCCTCATCACCCACATGAGGCCGGTCGTGCAACTGTCGGAAACGCCCGCGCGCTGGGCGCGGCCGCCGGTCCCGCTAGGGCACCACCGCCCGGAGTGGCCCTAGGCCGCGCGGCGCTGGCCGCCGCCGAAACTGCGGCGTTGCCCCTGGCCGTGGCGCTGCTGCTGGTGCCGCTGCGGGCGCTGCGGTTCCGCTTGCGGCCGCGGCACGTGCTGGCCCGGCTCGAAGCCCTCGATCACGCGCAATTCGACCGTGCGCTTCATCAGCCGCTCGACGGCCGTGAGCAGCGGGCGGTCTTCATGGCTGATCAGAGACACGGCGGCGCCTGAAGTGCCGGCGCGGCCGGTGCGGCCGATGCGGTGGACGTAGTCTTCCGCCACGTGCGGCATGTCGTAATTGACGACGTGCGGCAGCGATTCGATATCGAGGCCGCGCGCGGCGATATCGGTCGCCACCAGCACGCGCAGTTCCTGGTCCTTGAAGCGCTTCAAGGCCCGCGTGCGCGCACCCTGGCTCTTGTTGCCGTGGATGGCGTCGGCTTCGATGCCGTCGCGCCCGAGTTGCTCGGCCAGGCGGTTCGCGCCGTGCTTAGTGCGCGTGAAGACCAGTACCTGCTGCCAGTCGTTGGTCTTCACCAGGTGCGAGAGCAGGGCGCGCTTGCGGTCGTGCGCCACCGGGTGCGCCACCTGGTCGACGAGTTCGGCCGGCGTGTTGCGCCTGGCGACCTCGACGGTCACCGGATCGTGCATGAACGTGGCGGCCAGCGAGCGGATCTCGTCCGGGAAGGTGGCCGAGAACAGGAGGTTCTGCCGTTTCTGCGGCAGCAGCTTCATGATGCGGCGGATGTCGTGGATGAAGCCCATGTCGAGCATGCGGTCGGCTTCGTCCAGCACCAGGATCTCCACGAAGCGCAAGTCCACCGTGCGCTGCTGCACGTGGTCGAGCAGGCGCCCCGGCGTTGCGACGACGATGTCGACGCCGCGCTTCAATTCGGCGATCTGCGGGTGGATGCCGACGCCGCCGAAGACGACTGCGGCTCGCAGCTTGAGGTGCTTGCCGTAGGTGCGCACGCTTTGCTGCACCTGGGCCGCGAGTTCACGCGTGGGCACGAGGACCAGCACGCGGATCTGGCGCTGCGGCGCGCCGAGGAGCTGCAGGATCGGCAGCGTGAAGCCGGCGGTCTTGCCGGTGCCGGTCTGCGCGGCGCCCATCAGATCGCGCCCTGAGAGCACGACGGGGATGGCCTGCGCCTGGATGGGGGTGGGGACCGTGTAGCCCTGATCGGCGACAGCACGGAGCAGCTCGGCCTGGAGGCCGAGTGTTGCAAATGACGTAGTAATGGTGAATCTCCTAAATCGGCCTGGGAAGGGCATGCCTTCGACCGGTTCAGGCAGACGCGTTTTAGGCTTGTTATTTGGCGGCCCAGAATGGGCCGGGAGTAACGGACTGGAACGCTAACCGGATGTGCGCAACAGCAACCTTGGGCGCATTGTACAGGATGTACAGGAATTCCGCTCTGTCCCGCCCTGCCGCGCTATCCCTTTGCCGCGATGCGCTGGATAAGGCCGTCGATCCCGGCCTCGCGAACCGCCTGGTCGAACTCGCTTCGGTAGGTGAGCACCAGGCTCACGCCTTCGGCGGTGATGTCGTAGATCTTCCAGCCTGAGGGCGTCTTGTACATGGCGTAGTCGATGCGCAGCGGCGGCGCGCCCGGGCGCAGGAACTGGTTGCGCACGGTGACGTCAGTGGCGCCCGCTTCCATGCGCAGCGGCAGCACGCGCATGGTCTGGCCCTTGTAGGCGCCAATGGCGTTGGCGTAGGTGCGCACCAGCAGGCTGCGGAATTCGACGGCGAGCCGTTGGCGCTGGTCGGGCGTCGCGGATTTCCACCAGGTGCCCAGCGCCAGGCGGGTGGCCTCCATGAAATCGATGTGCGGCATTACCTTTTGCTCGGCGAGCGCGATCGCCTTTGCGCGGTCGCCCGCCTGCAGCGCGCCGTCCTTTTGAATGGCATCGAGCACGTCGGCGGTGACCTGGCGTACCAGGGCATCGGGTGCGAGTTCCTGCGCGTGCGCGGGAAGGGGCGCCAGCAGGGCGAAAAGGATTGCGAGGGCTCGAATGGTCATAGTGGCTGGGACCGCCGAGACCGCACTAGGTTCCCCGTGTGCGGCGCGACACCAATGCAGCGACCTCATTGCCCGCCAGCGCGCCCAGCACGACCAGCCCGCCCATCACCGTGGCGTAGCCGGGCGCCTCGCCCGCGCCGAGCCACGCCCACAGCGGGCCAAGCACCACTTCCAGCAGCGCAAGGAGTGCGATCTCCGGCGCGGTGAGCGTGCGGCTCACCAGCACCAGCAGCATGCAGGGCACGCCGAGCTGGAAGACTCCAAGTACGGCGAGCACCAGCAAGTCGCGGCCGCTGGCCTGGAAGGGAAGCGCGAAGGGAAGCGTCACCGCCGCCGAGATCAGCGCGCCGAGCAGCACGGCGGGCATGAGGTCCAGGTGCGCAGCGCTCTTGCGCAAGGTGACGATGTTCACCGCTCCGGCGATCGGAATGGTGAGGGCGAGCGCCATGCCGGCAAGGTGGCGCGGTTCGCCCGCGGTAAAGCCTGCGCCGAACATCGCGGCCATCCCGACGCTGGCCGCGACGATGGCAAGCCAGCCGCGCGCCGGGATCGGCTCGCGCAGGAAGAAGTACGCGAGCAGCGCCGTGCAAAGCGGCCCGAGGCTGGAAACCACCAGCACGTTGGCGGTGGTGGTGAGGGTGAGCGCGACGATGAACAGCGTGAACATCACCGCCCACATTGCGCCCGACACCAATCCGGGCACGCCGGCAGCTCGCAGCGCGGGCCAGGGACTGCGCCGCTGCAACAGCAGGAGCGCGCAGAACACGAACACGGCGGCGAAACTCGAACGCAGGAACGCCATCTCGAAGGCGCCGGCCGACTGTACCTGGCGTGTCAGCACGCCCGCGAGGCTCCACAGCACGGGGGCGACGACCATCAAGGCCAGCGCGACCGGGCGCCGGGGCGGGGGGAAGGCGCTCACGCGGTCGTGCGTTCTGCGAGGAATTCGGACAGCGCTGCCGCCGTATGGCCCCTGACGGCTTTTTCCGGCGGTCCGGCATAGACCAGTTTCCCGCCGGCGTCGCCGCCTTCGGGGCCCAGGTCGATCAACCAGTCGGCTTCGGCTATTACATCGAGGTTGTGCTCTATGACAACGACGGAGTTGCCAGCGTCGACCAATCGGTGGAGGACGCGGATGAGTTTTTCGACGTCGGCCATGTGCAGGCCAACGGTGGGTTCGTCGAGGACGTACAAGGTGCGATTGCTGGAAAAGGCTGTCTCTCGTCTTCCGCGATGAGCGGAAGACGAGAGATCGGTAGAAACCCCAACCCCCGAAACCCCAGGGCCACCCCCAAGCGCTCCAAGAACGCCGCGAACTTTCGCGAGTTCAGTGACGAGCTTGATGCGCTGCGCCTCGCCCCCGGAGAGCGTCGGGCTCTGCTGGCCGAGCGTGAGGTAACCCAGGCCCACGTCCTGCAACAACCTCAACGCGTGGTGGATCGACGCATGCGCGAGGAAGAACTCCACGCCCTCGTCCACGCTCATCGCCAGCACCTCGCCCACGGTCTTGCCGCGCAGCTGTACTGAGAGCGTGTCCTTGTTGAAGCGCAGCCCGCCGCAGGCTTCGCAGGCGACCTTCACGTCAGGCAGGAAGCTCATCTCGATTCTCTTGATGCCCTGGCCTTCGCAGGCGTCGCAGCGCCCGCCCTTGGTGTTGAAGGAGAAGCGGCTGGCGCTCCAGCCGCGGATGCGCGCTTCGCTGGTGTCGGCAAAGAGGCGCCGGATGGAATCCCAGAAGCCGACGTAGGTGGCGGGGCAGGAGCGCGGGGTTTTCCCGATGGGCGCCTGGTCGACTTCGAGCACGCGTTCGATGAGTTTCCTGCCTTTGATCGTCTTGCAGCCGATGGGGCCGCCGGCCTTGAGGCTGTCGTGCAGCACGTCGCGGGCCAGCGTCGATTTTCCGGAGCCGGACACGCCGGTGATCGCTACCAGGCGCCCGAGCGGAATGCGCAGGTCCACTTTCTTCAGGTTGTGCATCCAAGCGCCCGAGAGCTCGAGGGCGGGGGCGTCCTTTGCCACCTTGCGGCGCGGCTGCAGCGGGTGGCGCAGGGGGTTGGAGAGGAATCTGCCGGTGATGGACTCCGGGTTCAGCATCAATTCCTCGGCGGTGCCCGCGGCGATCACCCTGCCGCCGAGCTTGCCCGCGCCGGGGCCGAGGTCGATGACGTGGTGCGCCCTGCGGATCGTGTCCTCGTCGTGCTCGACCACCACCAGGGTGTTGCCCTTGGCTTCGAGTTTTTCCAGCACATCGAGCAGGACCCGGTTGTCGCGGTGGTGCAGGCCTATGGTGGGTTCGTCGAGGATGTAGCACACGCCGCGCAGGTTGGAACCCAGTTGGGCGGCCAGGCGGATGCGCTGCGCCTCGCCACCGGAGAGCGTGGGCGCGGAGCGGTCGAGCGCGAGGTAGGAGAGGCCGACCTCCTTCAGGAAGCCGAGGCGGCTGCGCAGCTCGACGAGCAGGTCGCGGGCGATCTCGCGCTCGCGGCCTTCGAGCTTCACGCCGTCGAACAGCGCCGCGAGCCGGTCCACGGGCTCCCCGCCGTAGGCGGCGATGTTGCGCCCGCGCCAGCGCACGGCGAGCGCCTCGGAATTGAGCCGGTTGCCCTTGCATTCTGGGCAGGCCTCGTCCACTTCCAGCCACTCGATCCACGAATCGAGCACGTGGTCTTCCTGCCCGGTGCGCGAGCGCTCGGCGTCCCAGCCCACGTCCTTCAGTTGCAGGCCGGTGCCGACGCAGCTCGTGCACCAGCCGTGGCGCGAGTTGTAGGAAAACAGGCGCGGGTCGAGCTCCTGGAAGCTGCGGCCGCAGGACGGGCAGGCGCGCTTGGTCGAGTACGCCTGGACGCTCCTGCCGGTTTGCACCTGGACCACGCCCTTGCCGTACTCGAGCGCTTTCGCGAGGCGCTCGCGCAACTCCTTTTCATTGCGCGGTGCGACTTTCGTGTACCCCACCGGCAACTCGATGTTGTGTTCCTTGAAGCGGTCCAGGCGCGGGAACGGACGGACCGGCAGCAGCTTGCCGTCCACCCGCAGCTGTTTGTAGCCCTTCGCTGCCGCCCACTTGGCAAGCTCGGTGTAAACACCCTTGCGGTTGACGATCAGCGGCGCCAGCAGGACCACCGTTTCGCCGCGGTGCTCCTTCATCAGGCGCGCGGCGATCGCGTCTTCGCTCTGCGGCTCGATCGGCACGTCGCAGTCGGGGCAGTGCTGGGTGCCGAGCTTCACGAAGAGAAGCCGCAGGAAATGGTGGATCTCGGTTAGCGTGCCCACCGTGCTCTTCCTGCCGCCGCGGCTGGTTCGCTGCTCGATCGCCACGGTCGGCGGGATGCCGTAGATCGCGTCCACGTCGGGGCGCGAGGCCACCTGCACGAACTGGCGCGCGTAGGCGTTTAGCGACTCGAGGTACCTGCGCTGGCCTTCGGAGAACAGGATGTCGAAGGCGAGGGTGGACTTGCCGGAACCGGAGACGCCCGTCACCACCGTGAAGCGCTGGCGCGGGATCTCGACGTCGATGTTCTTGAGGTTGTGCTCGCGCGCGTTGTGAATCCGAATTGAGGAAATAGGGACAGACCCCATTATTTCGCTCTGCGAAATAATGGGGTCTGTCCCTATTTTTTTCTCATACTCGCGCAGCGCCTTGCCGGTATGCGACGCCGCATGCCGCATGACTTCTTCGGGCGTTCCTTCGCAGACCAACTGCCCGCCGGCGTCGCCGCCCTCAGGGCCGAGGTCGAGGATCCAGTCGGCGGCGCGGATCACGTCGAGGTTGTGTTCGATCACGATGAGCGAGTGGCCGGCAGCGAGCAGCTTGCGGAAGGCGCGCAGGAGTTTCGAGATGTCCTCGAAATGCAGGCCGGTGGTGGGTTCGTCGAAAAGGAAAAGCTTGGGGACAGACCCGGATGGGTCCGTCCCCAGATGGCCGGCCAGCTTCAGCCGCTGCGCTTCGCCGCCCGACAGGGTCGGCACGGGCTGGCCGAGCCGCAGGTAGTCCAGGCCGACATCGGCAAGGGGCTGCAGGCGCGAGAGGATCTCGGCGCTGTCCTTGAAGAAGACCACGGCCTCGGACACCGTCATCTCGAGCGCCTCGGCGATGCTCTTGCCGCGGATCTTCACTTCCAGCACTTCGGGCCGGTAGCGCTTGCCGTCGCAATCCGGGCACCGCAGGTACACGTCGGAGAGGAACTGCATCTCCACGTGCTCGAAGCCGTTGCCGCCGCAGGCCGGACAGCGGCCGTTGCCGGAGTTGAAGCTGAACGTGCCCGCCGTGTACTGGCGCTCTTTCGACTCCGGGGCACGCGCATACAAGTCGCGGATACCGTCGAAGGCGCCGACGTAGCTTGCGGGATTGGAGCGCGTCGTCTTGCCGATCTGCGACTGGTCGACCATCACCACTTCGCCGATGTCCTCTGCGCCGCGCAGGGCGCGGTGCTTGCCGGGCGTCTCGGTGGGCTTGCCCTTCGACTTGAGCAGGGCGGCGTAGAGCACATCCTGCACCAGCGTGGACTTGCCCGAGCCCGACACGCCGGTCACGCAGACCAGGCGCTCCAGCGGGATCGCCACGTCGAGGTTCTTCAGGTTGTGCTCGGAGGCGCCCAGCACCTGGAGGAACTTGTCCGGCTTGCGCGGCGTGCGCGGCGCCTCGGCGCGCTTGCGGCCGGACAGGTACTCGGCCGTGAGCGTGCTCTTGCCTTGCAGTTCCGCCGGCGGACCGAAGAACACCACCTCGCCGCCGTGCTCGCCGGGGCCCGGTCCCATGTCGAGGATGCGGTCGGCGGCGAACATGATCTGCGGGTCGTGCTCCACCACCACCAGCGAATTGCCGGCGTCGCGGAGCTTTCGCATGACCTCGATCACGCGCCCCATGTCGCGCGGGTGCAGCCCGATCGAGGGTTCATCGAGCACGAAGAGCGTGTTGACCAGCGAGGTGCCGAGCGCAGTGGTGAGGTTGATGCGCTGCACCTCGCCGCCGGAGAGGGTGCGCGACTGGCGGTCGAGCGTGAGGTAGCCCAGCCCCACTTCGGCCAGGTAAGCGAGGCGCGTGCGGATCTCGCCGAGCAGCAGGTCGGTGGCTTCGTCCAGCGGTGCGGGGAGCTGCAGCGCGCCGAAGAACTGCTGCACTTCGCTCACCGGCATCAGCATCAGTTCGCGGATCGTCTTGCCGTCCACCCTCCACAGCAGCGCGTCGGGTTTCAGGCGCGCGCCGCCGCAGGTCGGGCATTCCGAGTAGGCCCGGTACTTGGAGAGCAGCACCCGGATGTGCATCTTGTACGCCTTGCTCTCCAGCCACTTGAAGAACCGTCCCACGCCGTACCACTTTCCCGGCCAGGACTTCTTCCAGCTCACCCAGTCGGCGTCGCCTTCGAGCACCCAGGCGCGGTGCTCGGGCGGCAAGTCGCGCCAGGGGATGTCCATCGCCACGCCGCGCTTTTTTACGTACTTGGCGAGGTCGCCCTGGCAGTCCTTGAAGCTCGGCGTCTGCCAGGGCCTGATCGCGCCATCGCGCAGGGACTTGGACTCGTCGGGGATGACAAGGCCGTAGTCCACGCCGATCACGCGCCCGAAGCCCCGGCAGGTGTCGCAGGCGCCCAGCGGCGAATTGAACGAGAACGCCGCCGGCGTGGGCTCCGAATAGGCGATGTCGCAGTCGGCGCAGTGCAGCGCGGTGGAGAATAAATGGGGTCTGTCCCCCTTTTCGCCGTACGCCGCCAGCTTTCCCTGGCCATAGCGCAGGGCGGCGCCGATGGCGTCCATCACGCGCGCCGGCTCGGTGGAGCCGGGGCGCACGCTGTCCTGGATCACCTCGATCAGCGTTTTCGTGCGTGAGCGCAGTTTCGTGTAGCCCTGGCGCTGCAGCAGCTCCTCGACTTCCTTTTCGGTGAAGTTCTTCGGCACCGGCACCGTGAAGGTGATGGTCACCCGCTCGCGCGGCAGGGCGTCGAAGATCGACTGCGGCGTGTCGCGGCGCACCGGCTTGCTGCACTGTCGGCAATGCAGTTTTGACGCGCGTGCGAAGAGCAGCTTCAGGTGGTCGTTCAGCTCCGTCATCGTGCCGACCGTGGAGCGCGACGTGCGCACCGGGTTGGACTGGTCGATGGCGATGGCCGGCGGGATGCCCTCGATCGAGTCCACCTGCGGCTTGTCCATGCGCTCGAGGAACTGGCGCGCGTAGGGGCTGAAAGTCTCGACGTAGCGGCGCTGCCCCTCGGCGTACAGGGTGTCGAAGGCCAGCGACGACTTGCCGGAGCCGGAGACGCCGCTGAAGACGACGAGCTTGTTGCGGGGGACTTCGAGGTCGACGTTGCGGAGGTTGTGTTCGCGCGCTCCTCGCACGACGATGGTCTGGTTGTCCATGACCGGGTTGGCGCTCCTTGTCTTGTCGTGGGGACACCATCACTATACAGGCGTCCGCCGGCGCCTGACAAGGCTTCCATGCAGGACGATCCGCCGGTAGA
>JANMUO010000231.1:0-8075 GCA_031391655.1 Betaproteobacteria bacterium | reverse complement strand
CCAGGCGCGCGAAGTCCCCGCCCGCGAGCGCCTCGGCGCGCGCCGTCTAGGCGCGCGCGCGCCCCGGCTCGCTGCGCTGGGGCACCGCCTGCTGCGGGGTGCGCCCCAGGCTGTGCGCGGCCTCGTACTCCCCCGCGCCGGCGGTGGCCGCCTTGTTCTCCTCCATGAAAATGTCGATTTCACTGTCGCCCACCTGCACGCGGTCGTCGACCTCGCGCTCGCGCAGGCGCGTCAGCAGGATCTGCTGGCGCACCTCGGCGCGGTACTTCTCGAAGTCCACGCCGTCGGCTTCCAGGCGGCGGCGCAGATCAGGCAGCGTGACCTTGTTGTTCTCGGCGATGCGCTGTATCGCGCGGTCGAGCTGCAGCTCGTCCACGCGCAGCCCGCTGTCGGCAGCGAGCTGCAGCTGCGCCTTGTCCAGGATCAGGCGCTCGAGCATCTGGCGATCGAGCAACGCGCGCTCGGGCAGCGCGATGTTCTGGCGCCTCAACTGGCGCGAGGCAAATTCCACCCGGTCGGCGAGCTCGCTGAAGGTGATCACGTCCTTGTTCACCACCGCGACGATGCGGTCCACCAGGGTAGTGCGCTGCGCCAGCGCCGCCGGCGCCCCGAGGGACGCAGTGAGGACACCGGCGAATAGCAGGGCCCGCATCAGTAGACCTCCTGGAACGGCAGTCGCCGGCGCAGGCTGGGCGGCACGAGCGTCTGGTCGCCCGGGTTGGTCACCGAGTAGCCGGGCACCGAACGGCGCAGCATGGTCAGGGTGTCGTCCGAGCCGATCTGGCCGAAGCCATTGAACTCGAGTTGGAACAGGAACTGCGAGGAGGTCACCTCGGTGGCCGCGCGCAGGCGCTGGAACACTCCCCGGAACACCCAGCAGCCGCCGTTGTACTCCAGGCCCGCGAGGCCCTCGAGCAGATCCTCGTCCTTCAGCGAATAGTTGTAGCGCCCGATCGCATACCAGCCGGAGGAAATCGGCCATTGCGCGGATACGTCCACCTGCTTCAACACGTCGCGCTGGAAGCGGTAGCTCGCGTTGATCACCTTGGCGATCTCCGGCGAATAGCGCAGCGCCACCCCGAGGCGCTCGGTGCGCGAGTCGCGCGGGTTGAACTGCACCGAGCCGTCGTAGGCCCATTTCCGGTCGATGCGCCCGCCCACCGACGCCAGCCAGTCCGAATCGCTCGCGGTGCGCAGCGGCGAGGTGGGCGTCAGGCCGACGCGCTCACTCTCGAAGTAGTAGCGCTGCCCCAGCGTGGCGCGCAGCAGTTCCTGCCCGTCCGCGTCCAGCCAGCGCGTGGTCGCCGCCAGCGTCACCTGGTTGGCGTCGCCGAAGCGATCCCCGCCGACGAAGCGGTTCTCGCTGAACAGCTGCGCATACGAGAAATCCGCCAGCGCCGTGTCGAATAGCGGCGCCTGGTCCTGGTTGCGATAGCCCGCGTACACGTAGTAGAGCCGCGGCTCCAGCGTCTGCGTCAGGCTGCGGCCGAACCAGCTGGTGGCACGCTCGTACACCAGACCGCTGTCCAGGCTCATCCAGGGGATGGAATAGTCCTGGCGCTCCGCCTGGCCCGGGTCCGGCCGCGTGAGGTTGTAGCTCACGCCGCGGAACCCGGCTTTCGGGGTGAAGAAGTAGCCGGGCGCGATGAGCGGCGCGCTCACCCAGGGCGCGATCGTCGCGCGCGCGCCTTCCACGAACGTCGGGTGGGTGAAGCGCGCATACTCGGCGGGCACCGCCGTGTCCAGAAACCCGGCGATCTCGTTGCGCGCGGCGGAAAAATTGATCTGAGGCACGCGGTGGTAGGGGCTCATCGTCGGCGAGAGCGGGTCCTGCAGCGTCTGGAAGCGCTGCACGCGGCCCTGCATGGAGACGGCCGTGCCGGCCAGCGTCCGGTTGTACTGCAGGTAGGCGTCGCGCTGCAGGTTGCCGGTCGACACCTGCCGCACCTGGCTGTAGAGGTCGACGAAGTAAGTGTCGTCGGACACGCGGTTCAGGTCCATGCGCGCGAGCAGGTGGGGCGTGAGTCGCTGCTCGTGCTGCCAGGAGTAGCCGCTGCGCGACGTGCCGAGCACGCGGTCCTCCGGCATGTACTCGGCGCGCGCCTCGCCGAAGTAGGACGCGCCGAGGTAGCGGTAGTGGGTCTTCACCTGCTCGCCGCGCTTGGACATGAACACCGGCGTGATGGTGGCGTCCTGCTCCGGCATGATGTTCCAGTAGAACGGCAGGCTGAATTCCGCGCCGCGCAGCGAGGACTGCGCGTACACCGGCGCGAGCACGCCGCTCTTGCGCCGGTTCTCCAGGGGAAACGAGGCGTAGGGCGTGTAGAGGATGGTGGTGTCGAGGAAGCGCAGGCGCGCGCCGCGCACCACGCCGGTCTGCTCGTCGTAGTCCAGGTCGATCTGGCGCGCCTCGATCCGCCAGTCGTCGTTGCCCGGCTCGCAGGTGGTGAAGAACGCGTCGGTCAGGCGGAATTGGTTGCGGCCGAGGAACTCCGCGCGCGTGGCGGCGCCGCGCGCGGTCTGCCCGCGGCGCAGCAGGAACGCCGGGTCTTCCATCACGCCGGTCTGGTCGGTGGTGTCGTAGTTCAGGCGCGTGCCGCTGAAGCGGTCGATGCCTTCCTCCAGGCGCACGCCGCCCTCGGCCTCCAGGCGGCCGAACTCGCGGTTGAATTTCAGGTAGTCGCTGTAGATGGCCGTATCGTCCTGCTTGAACTCCACCCCGCCGCGCGCCGTCACCTCCAACCCGGAGATGCCCTCGATGCTCTGCGCGTCGATGGTCGCGGGCTGCTTCGCCGGCTGGGCTTGCGCGTGGGCGGCGGCGAGCAGCGCGAGCAGCAGCGCTGGGGAAAACCGCATGGAGATCAAAGAGAAACCGCGCTTATGCAGGTAAAATCGCACATTACCACGCAACGCGCAACGCACCCCTTGGACGAAAGGCTCGCAGCGCTCCAGCGCTGGCTCGCCGGGCCGCTCGCCAGCCCGGACTTTGCGCTCGCCCCCGCCTCTGCGGACGCGAGCTTCCGGCGCTACTTTCGCGCCACGCTCGCCGACGGGCGCAGCTTCATCGCCATGGACGCGCCGCCCGCCAGGGAGGACTGCCGGCCGTTCGTGCACGTGGCCGGATTGCTGCGCGCGGCCGGCCTGCATGCGCCGCGCATCCACGCCCAGGACCTCGCGCAGGGGTTCCTGCTGCTCGATGACCTCGGGCATCAGACCTACCTCGATGCGCTCGTCGCGGACCCGGCCAGGGCGCCTTCGCTGATGCGCGACGCGATCGGCGCGCTGGTGCAGTGGCAGCTGGCGAGCCGCGAGGGGGAACTGCCGCCCTACGACGAGGCGCTCCTGCGGCGCGAGATGGCGCTGTTCCCCGAGTGGTACCTCGGGCGGCACCTCGGGCGAGCGCCTGTTGCCTCCCTGGAACCGGTCTACGAAGCGCTGGTGGCGAGCGCGCTGGCGCAGCCGGCGGTGTACGTGCACCGCGACTACATGCCGAGGAACCTGATGCTCAGCGAGCCCAACCCGGGCGTGCTCGACTTCCAGGACGCGGTGCACGGCCCGATCACCTACGACATCGCCTCGCTCACGCGCGATGCGTTCCACTCCTGGCAGGAAGAGCAGGTGCTCGACTGGACCGTGCGCTACTGGGAAGCCGCCAAGAAGGCGCGGCTGCCGGTGGCGGCGGATTTCGCCGAGTTCTGGCGCGCCTTCGAGTGGATGGGGCTGCAGCGGCACCTCAAGGTGCGCGGCATCTTCGCGCGCCTCACGCACCGCGACGGCAAGGAAAAGTACGTCGCCGACGCGCCGCGCTTCCTCGGCTACGCGCGCGCCGTCGCCCGGCGCTACGGCGCCCTCGCGCCGCTCGCGCGACTGCTCGACGAGTTGCCCGCGTGAAGGCCATGGTCCTCGCCGCGGGCCGCGGCGAACGGCTGCGCCCGCTCACCGACCGCCTGCCCAAGGCGCTCGCCCAGGCCGGCGGCAAGGCGCTCATCGCCTGGCAACTGGAGCGGCTGGCGCAGGCGGGCTTTCGCGAAGTGGTGGTCAACCTCGCCTGGCTCGGCGCGCAGATCGAAGCACAGCTGGGCAACGGCAGCGCCTTCGGCCTGGCCATTGCGTACTCGCGCGAGCCGCAGGCCCTGGAGTCCGCCGGCGGCATCGCCAATGCGCGCGCACTGCTCGGCGCGGCGCCTTTCGCACTGGTCAACTGCGACGTGCATTGCGACTACGACCTCGCCGCGCTGCGCCGGCGCACGCTCGGTGGCGACCTCGCGCACCTGGTGCTGGCGCCCAACCCCGCGCACCACGCGGCGGGCGACTTCACGCTGCACGCGGGCAAGGCCGGCAATGCCCCGGCCCCGCGCTACACTTACACCGGCATCGCCCTCGTCGATCCGGCGCTGGTGGCGCCGGTGCGCGCGGGGGACAAGGCGCAGCTCGCGCCGCTGCTGCGCGCGGCGGCCGACGCGGGCCGGCTCTCGGGCGAGCTGCATCGCGGGCTGTGGTGGGACATCGGCACCGCCGAGCGGCTGGCGGAACTCGACGCGCTGCTGCGCGCAAGGACGAAGACAACATCATGAAAGCGAATGACCTGACCCAGGACATGGCAGTGCGCGCGGCGCGCCGCAGGCTGCTCGCGCAGGCCATGCCGGGCGGCGTCGCCGTGATCCCCACCGCGCCGGAGCGCACGCGCAACCGCGACACGCACTATCCCTACCGCTACGACAGCTATTTCTACTACCTCACCGGCTTCCAGGAGCCCGAGTCGGTGCTGGTGGTGCTCGCCGACCCGCAGCCACGCTCCATCCTTTTCTGCCGCGAGCGCAGCCTGGAGCGCGAGATCTGGGATGGCTTTCGCCACGGGCCGGAAGGCGCGCGCGAGCGCTTCGGCTTCGACGAGGCGCACCCGATCGCCGCGCTGGACGACGCCATGCCCGGACTGCTCGCCGAGCGCGCCAGCCTGTGGACCCCGATGGGCGCGGACCCGGAGTGGGACGCGCGCGCCATGCGCTGGGTGAACGCCGTGCGCGCCAACGCGCGCAGCGGCGTGGCCGCCCCGCAGCAGCTGCACGACGTGCGCGCGCCGCTGGACGACATGCGCCTGGTGAAGGACGCGCAGGAGCTGGCGGTGATGCGCAAGGCCGCCTCGATCTCCTGCGGCGCGCACCGGCGCGCCATGCAGGCCACGCGTCCCGGGCGCAATGAATACGAAATCGAAGCCGAGCTCCTGTACGAGTTCCGCCGCCACGGCGCGCAGTTCCCCGCCTACTGGCCGATCGTCGCGGGCGGCGCCAACGCCTGCGTGCTGCACTACGTGGCCAACGACGCGCCGCTCGCCGACGGCGGGCTCCTGCTGATTGACGCCGGCTGCGAGCTGGACGGCTACGCCGCCGACATCACGCGCACATTCCCGATCAACGGCCGCTACAGCGGCGCGCAGCGCGAGGTCTACGAGCTGGTGCTCGCCGCGCAGGCCGCCGCCATCGCCGAAGTACGCGCCGGCAAGGCCTGGAACGAGCCGCACGACGCCGCGGTGAAGGTGCTGGCGCAGGGCATGCTCGATCTCAAGCTCCTCACGGGCAGCCTGGACGCGGTGCTGGAGAAGGAAACCTACAAGCGCTTCTACATGCACCGCACCGGCCACTGGCTGGGCCTGGATGTGCACGATGCGGGCGAGTACAAGCATGCCGGGCAGTGGCGCGCGCTCGCCACGGGCAATGTGCTCACCGTGGAGCCGGGCCTGTACATCCGCGCCGCGGACGACGTGCCCGAGCGGCTGCGCGACATCGGCGTGCGCATCGAAGACGACGTGCTGGTGACGCAGGCCGGTTGCGAGGTGCTGACCGCGCAGGCGCCCAAGGCCGTCGCCGAGGTCGAAGCGCTGATGCGCGATGCGACCAGATGAAATCCTGATTCGCGGCGCCGGGCCGGTCGGCTGCACGCTGGCGCTGGCGCTGCAGGGGACGCGGCACGGCGTGCGCCTGGTCGAGCCTCGCGCCGGGGCGCTGCCCGCCTTCCGCCCCATCGCACTGTCGCACGCCAGCCGCCTGATCCTCGAGCGGGTCGGCGCCTGGGGAAGTTTTCCCGCGACGCCGATCACCGCCATCCACGTGTCGCAATCCGGCGCCTGGGGCCGCACGCGCATGGAGGCGCGCGACGCCGGGGTCGAGGCGCTCGGCTACGTGGCGCAGTACGCCGAGCTTGTCGCGGCGCTGCGCGCTCGGGTGGTCATCGAGGAGGTGGACTATGCGCCCACCCTACTGACGGTCCACGCCGAGGGTTCCGCGGGCGAGTCGCGCGAGCGGCGCTATGGGCACGACGCTATCGTCGCGCGCGTCGCCACCGAGCCCGCCTCGCAGGCGCTGGCCTACGAGCGCTTCACGCCCGAGGGTCCGCTCGCGCTGTTGCCGCTCGCCGGCGAATGGGCGCTGGTCTGGGGCGTGCGCACCGAGCGCGCGGCCGCCCTGGCGGGCGCCGCGCCGCAGGAATTCCTGCAGCGGTTGCAGCGCGCCTTTGGCGATCGCGCCGGGCGCTTCGTGGCGGTCACCGAGCGCAGCTGCGTGCCGCTCGCGCTGCGCAGGCGCTCCGCCCGGTCCGGCGAGCGCGAGGTGTACATCGGCAACGCGGCGCAGGCGCTGCACCCGGTCGCGGGACAGGGCCTGAACCTCGGCCTGCGCGACGCCTGGGACCTGGCGCAGGCCTTGCGTGCTGCGCAGGATCCCGGCAACGCCGCGACGCTCGCGCGCTTTACCGCGCAGCGCAGGCTCGATGCCGCGGCCACCATCGGCGTCACCGAACTGCTGGCGCGCGGCTTCCTCGGCACCAATCCGCTCGTGCGCGCTGCGCGTGGCGCCGTGTTGACGAGTCTTGACATTCTGCCGCCCGTGCGGCGCTTCTTCGCGCGGCGCATGATCTTCGGGCCTTCCGCGCTGCCGTGAGAAAATACTAGAATTGCGCATGCAGATCGGCGCGCACCAGCTACGCAATGCCTTGTTCGCCGCGCCGATGGCGGGTGTGACCGACCGCCCGTTCCGACTCCTCGCGCGCCGCTATGGCGCGGGCTTCGCGGTCTGCGAGATGGTCTCTTCGCGCCCCGAGCTGCGCGGCACCAGGAAGTCCCTCCTGCGCCTGGACCACGCCGGCGAGCCCGGCCCGGTGTCGGTGCAGATCGCCGGCGCCGAGCCGGCCATGATGGCCGATGCGGCGCGCTACAACGTCGAGCGCGGCGCGCAGATCATCGACATCAACATGGGCTGCCCGGCGAAGAAAGTCTGCAACGTCTACGCCGGCTCCGCCCTGCTGGAGAACGAGGCGCTGGTGGCGCGCATCCTGGAGGCCGTGGTGGCCGCCGTGCCGGTGCCGGTGACGCTCAAGATTCGCACCGGGCCCGACCCGGAGCGCCGCAATGCCCTGCGCGTGGCGCGCATCGCCGAGGGCGCCGGCGTGCAGCTGCTGTCCATCCACGGCCGCACGCGCGCCTGCGGCTTTGCCGGCCACGCCGAGTACGACTCCATCGCCGAAGTGAAATCGCAGGTGCGCATCCCGGTCATCGCCAACGGCGACATCGAGACGCCGGCCGAGGCGCGCTCGGTGCTCGAGCGCACCGGCGCCGACGGGCTGATGATCGGCCGCGCCGCCTTCGGCCGCCCGTGGATCTTCCGCGAGATCGAGCACTACCTCGCCACCGGCACCGTCTTGGCGCCGCCCGCGCCGGCCGAAGTCGAGGCCGTGGTGCGCGAGCACCTCGAGGGCCTCTACACGCTGTATGGCGAGGCGCAGGGGCTGCGCGTGGCGCGCAAGCACCTGGGCTGGTATGCGCGCAAGCTTCCGGGCGGCGAGAGCTTCCGCCAGTGCGTGGTGCGCATCGAAGCGGCGGCGCAGCAGCGCGCCGCGGTCAACGACTATTTCGGCAGGCGCGCCGCGTGAGCCGGGGCAACGAACTGTCCGACGCGGTAAAGCGCGCGCTGGAGCGCTACTTCAAGGACATGGACGGCGAGCGGCCGACAGCGATCTACGACATGGTGCTGAGGAACATCGAGAAGCCGATGATCGAGATCGTGCTGGGCCGCGCCGAGGGCAAC
>JANMUO010000080.1:0-4474 GCA_031391655.1 Betaproteobacteria bacterium | reverse complement strand
GTGCGAGCCGTCAATCAGCACCACCACGCGCGCCTTGTCCGGTACCTCGGACAGCCGGGCGGCGAGATCGAAGTGATAGCCGAACAGGGCCTTGTCGGCCCCGAACGGCACGAGCGCCAGATCGCCCGCGACGGGCTGGTGTACTACGTCGGGCGCGCCGACTCGCAGATCAAGAGCCGCGGCTACCGCATCGAGCTGGGCGAGATCGAGACGGCGCTGCACTCGCTCGGCCGCCTGCGCGAAGGCGCGGTGGTGGCGATCCCCTCGGAGGGCTTCGAGGGCTGGACCATCTGCTGCGCCTATGTCCCGGCGGCGGAGGAGGGCGAGACCCCGGAGAGCCTGCGCCGCGGACTCGCCGCGCTGCTGCCCGCCTACATGCTGCCCGCGCGCTGGCGGCGCTACGACGCGCTGCCGAAGAACGACAACGGCAAGATCGACCGTACCCTGCTCAAGGGCGCCTTCCTGGGCGCGGGGAGGCAGCTTGCCGCCTGAGGCGAACGTGATGGTCGAGCGCATCGGCGCGCTGTTCGCCGAGAGCTTCCACATCGAGGCGCCCGCGCCCGACACCGACCTGCTGGAGAGCGGCATCCTCGACTCGTTCCAGTTCGTCGAGCTGCTGGTGCAACTGGAGCAGCGCTTCGGCCTGCGCCTGCGCATCGACGACATCGAGCTCGAGGACCTGCGCACGCTGGCGCGCATCGCCCGCCTGGCGGAAACGCGCGGCGCGCGCCGCGAGCCCTGAATGACCACGATCCGAGTCATGGCCGCAGCCGACGTGCCCGCCGCCGCCGCACTGTTCGCGCGCGTGTATCCGGAGCACCGCTGGGCCTCGCGCGCCGCGTGCGAGTCGTACTTCCACGAAGTGCTGTTCGCCAATCCGTGGCGCGACCTGGACCTGCCGTCCTGGGTCGCCGAGGAGAGCGGCCGTCTGGTCGGTCTTTACGCCACGCTGCCGCGGCGCATGCAGCTACGCGGGCGGGCATTGCGCGTCGCCGTGGGCTGCCAATTCATGGTCGATCCGGAACGGCGCTGCAGCATGATTTCGCTCCAGTTGGCCCAGGCCTGCCTGAGCGGACCGCAGGACCTGACGCTTGCCGATGGCGCGAACGACCAGACCCGGCGCATGTGGAGCGGCATCGGCGGCACCGTTTCGCTGCTGCACAGCATGCACTGGACCCGGCCCCTGCGCCCTGCGCGCTACGCCCTGTCGGTGCTGGAGCAGCGCGCAGTGCCCGCCGCCGTGACGCGCGCCGCGCGGCCGGTGGCGGCAGTGGCCGATGCGCTGGCGGCAAGGCTGCGGCCGAACCGTTTCTACCGCGAAGCCGCGCCCACCGACGGCGCGCTCGACCCGGAAGCCATGCTGGAGCACCTGCCTGAGACGCTGCACGGCAACTCGCTGCAGCCGGCGTACGACAAGCGCTCGCTCGCCTGGTTGCTCGAGCAGGTGGCGCGCAAGACTCGCCTCGGCAGCCTGCGCGCGCGCGCAGTGCGCTCGGGCGAGCGGGTGCTCGGCTGGTTCCTGTACTACCTGCTGCGCGGCGGCATGAGCGAAGTGGTGCAGATCGCGGCGCGCGACGGCGCCTTCGACCAGGTGCTGCGGCGGCTTCTGGCCGACGCCTGGCAACATGGGGCGGCGGCGGTGCGCGGGCGCCTCGACCCGCGCTACGTGCAGGAACTCTCCGCCCGGCACTGCTGGTTCAGGTGGGACAGCACCTGGACCCTCGCGCATTCGCGCCACGCCGACGTGCTGGCGGCGATCGCGCAGGGAGACGCCTTCATCAGCCGACTGGAAGGCGAGTGGTGGCTGCGCTTTCACGGCCGGTGAGCGCGCGCCCCGCAGCCGGCATGTTCTGCGCCGCGGTGCTCGACATCGACCCCGCGGCCGAGGCGGCGCGCATCGTCGAGTCTCTGCGCGCGCACGCCCTGCGCGGCCTGCGCCGCCGTGGCGCGGTGGTCGGTATTTCGGGAGGGGTCGACAGCTCGGTGGTCGCGGCGCTGTGCGCCAGCGCTTTCGGCCGCCAGGCCGTGCTCGGCCTGTGCATGCCCGAAAAGCACTCCTCGGGCGATTCGCTCCGGCTGGGCCGCGAGCTGGCGCGCTCGCTCGGCATCGAGCTGCTGGTGGAGGACATCGCGCCGGCGCTCGAGGGCGCAGGCTGCTACCGGCGCCAGGACGAGGCGGTGCGCAGCGTGATCCCGGACTACGGCACCGGCTGGCAATGCAAGCTCGTGCTGCCGCCGCTCCTCGGCGAAGAGCGAATGAACGTCACGCGCCTCGCGGTGCGCGACCCGGCCGGCGCGACGCGGACCGTGCGCATGGGCGCGGCGGCCTACCGGCAGCTGGTTGCCGCGACAAGTTACAAGCAACGCCTGCGCAAGATGACCGAGTACTACCACGCGGATCGATTGCACTACGTCGTCGCGGGCACGCCCAACCGGCTCGAGTACGACCAGGGATTCTTCGTCAAGCAGGGCGACGGCGCCGCGGACGTCAAGCCCATCGCGCACCTGTACAAGACCCAGGTCTACCAGCTCGCGGCGCACCTGGGAATTGCGCAGGAGATCCGCAGCCGACCGCCCACGACCGACACGTTTTCCATGGAGCAGACCCAGGAGGAATTCTATTTCGCCCTGCCCTACGATCGCATGGACCTGTGTCTCTACGCACACAACCACGGGCTGCCGGCGGCCGAGGTCGCGGCAGCGGTGCGGCTCACGCCGCAACAGGTCGAGCGCGTCTACCGGGACATCGAGGCCAAGCGCCGCGCCACCCGCTACCTGCACCTGGCGCCCGTGCTCGTCGCGCCGGTGACCGAGGTCTGAAGCGCATGTGCGGTCTCGCCGGTATCGTCGACCTGCGCGCCGCCGCACAGGGAGCACCGCGCGAAGCGCTGCTGCGCATGGCCGCTGCGCTGCGCCACCGCGGCCCGGACGAGTTCGGCATCTACCGCGACCGCCGTGCCGGCCTCGCCCACGCGCGGCTGTCGATCATCGACCTCCAGGGTGGCCGGCAGCCGCTCGCCAATGAGGACGAAACGCTGTGGATCGCGTTCAACGGCGAGATCTTCAACTACCTCGAGCTGCGCGCCGAGCTCGTGGCGCTGGGGCACCGCTTCCGCACCCGCAGCGACACCGAGGTCGCGGTGCACGCCTACGAGGCCTGGGGCGAGGATGCGTTCGCGCGCATGAACGGGCAGTGGGCGATCGCGCTCTGGGACGAGCGCCGGCAGCGCCTGGTGCTCAGCCGCGACCCGCTGGGAGTGCACCCGCTGTATCTGTGCGAGCACCGCGAGCGGCTTTACTTCGCGAGCGAGGTGAAGGCGATCTTCGCCGCCGACGCCTCGATCCCGCGCGCCTTCGACGCCGCGGGCATCGCGCAGACCTTCACCTTCTGGAGCGTGGTTGCGCCGCAAAGCGTGTTCCGCGGCGTGCAGGAGCTGCGGCCGGGTCACGTGCGCGTGTACAGCGACGGCGGCATGCGCGAGAGCGAGGTGCCGAGCGCACGTGCACAAGACGGCGGCTTCCGCGGGTCGGTCGAGGACGCAGCGCAAGCCGTCCGCCACGCGCTCGAGCGAGCCACGTCGCTGCGCATGCTGCGCGCCGACGTGCCGGTCGGCTGCTACCTCTCCGGCGGCCTCGACAGCTCGCTCGTCGCGGCCCTCGGCCGACGCTACGCGGGCAAGCGCTTGCAGACCTTCTCGCTGCGCTTCACGGACGCCGAATACGACGAGAGCGCGTTCCAGCGCCTGATGGCGCAAAGGCTCGGCAGCGAGCACCACGAGGTGGTGGTCGGGCGCGGCGACATCGCGCGCGTGTTCCCCGACGTTGTCTGCCATGCCGAGCGCCCCATCCTGCGCACTGCGCCCGCGCCGCTGTTCCTGCTCTCAGGACTCGCGCAGCGGCAGGGCATCAAGGTGGTGCTCACCGGCGAGGGTGCGGACGAAATGTTCGCCGGCTACGACCTGTTCCGCGAAGGCAAGGTGCGCCGCTTCTGGGCCCGCTTCCCCGAGAGCAGGCTGCGCCCGCGCGCGCTCGAGCGGCTCTACCCCTACCTGGCGCGCTCCCCGGTCGACCGGCAGGCGATGGCGCGCCAGTTCTTCGGCCGCAATCTGGCCGCCTGGCGCTCGCCCGGCTTCGCCCACGACACGCGCTGGCGCACCACCGCGGCGCTGCAGCGGATGTTCTGCGCCGCCCAGCTCGAGGCCGTTCGCGGGCGCGACCTGGTGGCGGAGTTCCTCGCCACGCTGCCGCCGGGATTCGAACGCCGCAGCGGCCTGGCGCAGGACCAGCACATCGAGATCCGCACCCTGCTCGGCGGCTACCTGCTGTCCTCGCAGGGCGATCGCATGCTGATGGCGCATTCGGTCGAGGGACGCTTTCCTTTCCTCGACCCGGACGTGATCGCGCTCGCCGAGTCGCTGCCCGATGCGTACAAGCTGCGCGTGCTGGACGAGAAGCACGTCCTCAAGCGCGCCGC
>JANMUO010000034.1:0-5836 GCA_031391655.1 Betaproteobacteria bacterium | reverse complement strand
GCAGTCCCGCCGCGCGGTGCGCAAGCGGCTTCCTGTCTTCGCCCACCACCGCTTCGCCCTCGTAGGCGTAAAGGAACGCGTTGTGTCCCGCGGGCAGCGGCGCTTCGAACACCGCGCGCGGCTCAAGATGAATATCGAAGTAGCGCGCCTCGGTGGTGAGGCCCTGCACCGGCCCCGCGGTATCGCCCAGCGTGCCGGCGATGACCTTCACTTTCACGCCGGCCTTGGGATTGGCCCAGGGAATCGAAGCCGCGGGAATGTCGCGGTACGCCGCGGGCTTCATCTTTTCCTTCGCCGGCAGGTTGAGCCAGAGCTGGAAGCCGCGCATGCGGCCCTCGGACTGCTGCGGCATCTCGGAGTGGATGATGCCGCGCGCGGCCGTCATCCACTGCACGTCGCCGGGCCCCAGGTCGCCGGTGTTGCCGCCGCTATCCTGGTGCTGCATGTGGCCGTCGAGCATGTAGGTCACGGTCTCGAAGCCGCGGTGCGGGTGCGACGGGAAGCCCGCGAGATAGTCGTTCGGGTCATCCGAGTAGAACTCGTCCAGCATCAGGAACGGGTCGTGGCGCGCGAGCTGGGTGGCGCCCAGGCTGCGGCGCAGCTTCACGCCCGCGCCGTCGGAGGCGGGGATGGAGGGGATCACGCGTTGCAGGGTGCGGGTGGTCATAGTTGTCTCCGTTCAGGCTGCAATTCTTTCCGGCTGCGCGAGGCTGCGCAAGCTGCGCTGCGCGGCGGCCAGCGATTCTGTTTTCGACGCTTCGCTGATCGCCAGGCCCTCAGCGTAGACGAACTGCACGTCGGTGATCCCGAGGAAGGCGAGGAAGTCGCGCACGTAGGCGGTCTGCGTGTCGCGCGGGGTGCCCTGGTACAGGCCGCCGCGGGCCGCGAAGACGTAGGCTTTCTTGCCGGTGAGCAGGCCGACCGCGCCTTTTTCCGTGTACTTGAAGGTGACGCCCGCGCGCGCGACGTGGTCGAAGTAGGCCTTCAGCTGCGAGGGCACGCCGAAGTTGTACATCGGCAGCCCCAGCACGATGGTGTCGGCGGCCTTCAGCTCCGCGACCAGCGCGTCAGACTCGTTCAGCACCTGTTGCTGCGCCGGGGTGCGCGTTTCGGGCTTGGAGAGGAAGGCGCCGAAGCGCTCCGCGTCCAGGTGCGGCAGCGGGCGCGTGCCGAGGTCACGGTGGACGACCCGCGACAGGGGCGATTGGGCGATGAATTCCTTCGCCAGGCGGCTCGACTGGCCGCCGTCGCCGTGGATGCTCGAGTTGAGGTGCAGGATGGTTTTCATGGCTGGCTCCTTGGTCGTTGGTTGGTGGAGCCATTCTTATATTGATACAATAGATTGAATAGCGCATAATTTCGCCATTATCATTCTATTAATTAGATGAATATATCGCATCCCAAGATCTCGCTTGACCAGTGGAATGTCCTTGTTTCCGTTGTTGAATCAGGAAGTTATTCCAAGGCTGCGGAGCGAATTCACAAAAGTCAGTCCACGCTCACCTACGCCGTCAAGAAACTGGAGTCCCTGCTCGATGTGAAGGTCTTCGAGCTGCGAGGCCGCAAGGCGATGCTCACCCCGACCGGGGAGCTGCTCTACCGGCGCGGCAAGACGCTGGTCGAGGAGGCCGGGCGCCTCGAGCACGCAGCCGGGGAGCTCGCCAAGGGCTGGGAGCCGGAGATCCGCGTGGCCGTGGACATCATCTTTCCGACCTGGCTCCTGCTCAAGTCGTTTGCCGACTTCGCCCAGGAACGCCCGGAGATACGCCTCGAACTCTACGAGACGGTGCTCGGCGGCACCGAGGAGGCGCTCGCTGCGCGGCGCGTGGATTTCGCCATCGGCTCGAGCGTGCCGCAGGGTTTCGCGGGCGACATCCTGATGCCGGTGCGCGCCGTGTGCATTGCCGCGCCCTCGCACCCCCTGCACCAGCTCGGGCGCGAGCTGACCCTGGAAGACCTGCGCAAGCACCGGCACATCGTGATCCGCGATTCGGGGGAGCAGCGCCTGCGCTCGGCGGGGTGGCTCAATGAAATGCGCTGGACCGTGTCGAACAAGGCGACCTCGATCCACGCCCTGGGGCTGGGGTTGGGCTACGCCTGGTTTCCCGAGGACAGCGTGCGCGCGGAGCTGGAACGCGGCGTGCTCAAGCCCCTGCCCTTGCGCGAGGGCGCGGAGAAATCGGGAACCCTCTACCTCACCTTCGCCGACCGCGAGGCGGCCGGGCCGGGCACGCTACGCCTCGCGCAGATCCTGCGCGACACCGTCGCGCGCGAGTGCAAGGCCGCGCAGAACGCCTAGCGCCGGCAGAACTGCTCCGCCGACATCGCCGATTCGGCGAATTTCTCCAGGCGCAGCGCACTGATCGACCACAGGAAGTCCTGCGTGACGACCTGGTCGCCCTCGATCCGGTGCACGCGCAGCAGGTGGCTGTCCTCGCGGAATTCCAGGGGATCGGCATCGCAGGGAAAATCCCTGCGCAGCGGCTGCAGCGCCTTGTCTTCCTCCATGACGACGCGTCCGCTCGCCATATCCACCAGGGCCCAGCGCTCGCAGTTCCTGCCGCATTCCCAGCGCGCCACGGAGACGCGACCAGCGTAGTTCGGCCCGCGCGTCACCGCCCGCTCGATCCTGCCGCGGGAGCCCCTGGCGGGAGCGGGCGCGGAAGCGAAGTCTGGTGCCCGGATCAAAGGCAGCGGGCTCGTGTCGGCAGGGTAGGCGGCGAAGTACGCGTCCGTGCTTCTCACCAGCGGATCGGCGGCGATGGCAAGGTTGAACGTCGCGACTGCCGCGATCAGCGCGCGCAACATCAGCAGAATCCTACAACGCCGGCAGTTCGCACAGGTTGGCGCAGCGCTACACTCCCCCGATGCATGACGCAGTGCGCAAAATCATCCACCTCGACATGGACGCCTTCTACGCCTCCGTCGAGCAGCGCGACGACCCCGCCCTGCGTGGCAAGCCGGTCGCCGTGGGCGGCTCGCCCACGGGCCGCGGCGTGGTCGCCGCCTGCAGCTACGAGGCACGCAAGTTCGGCATCCGCTCCGCCATGCCGATGGCGCGTGCAGTGCGGGCCTGCCCGGAGCTGATGGTGGTGCGACCCAACTTCACCAAGTACCGCGACGCGTCCCAACGCGTAATGGCGATCCTGCGCTCGGTGACGCCGCTGGTGGAGCCGCTTTCGCTGGACGAGGCTTACCTCGACGTCACCGAAAACTCGCTCAATGAGCCGCTGGCGATGGAAGTGGCGAAGTACCTGAAGCGCCGGATACTGGAAGAGACTTCGCTCACCGCCTCCGCCGGCGTCGCGCCCAACAAGTTCCTCGCCAAGATCGCCTCGGGCTGGAAAAAACCCGACGGCCTCACGGTGATCGCCCCCGAGCGCATGGAAAGCTTCCTGCAGAAGCTTCCAGTGGAAGCGCTATGGGGCGTCGGCCCGGTGACGGCGACGAAGCTGCGCGCGATCGGCATCGAGCGGCTGGTGGACGTGCGCGAAGCCGACGAGGACAAGCTCCGGCGCGCGGTCGGCAGCCTCGCGGATTGGTTGCGGCGCCTGTCGCGGGGCGATGATCCGCGCCGCGTGACGCCCGACCGGCCGTGGAAGTCCATTTCCGCGGAAGACACCTACCCCGAGGACCTGGTCGAGTTGAAGGAGATGCGCGCGGAGATCGACCGCCTGGCGCGACGGGTGGCGGCTTCGGTGGGAAAGAAGGGGCTTTTCGCGCGCACCGTGACCATCAAGGTGCGCTACGCGAACTTCACCACCGTGACGCGCAGCCACACCGAGGAGCCCGCGACGCAGGACGCCGGGAGCTTTGTCGAACGCGCCCTGGTTCTGCTCGAGCGCACTGAAGCGGGCAAAAGGCCGGTGCGTTTGCTGGGAGTTGGCGCACATGGGTTGTCGAATGGCGACAAAAGTCACACCGAAGGTGAACTTCAGCATTCACTGGCCTTGCCAAGTTCCTGAATCGCGGACTACTCTGTACGGGCTCGGGGAGGAGCAGGTCGCATGGCACGCATCGCGGTGTTCAACCAGAAGGGCGGCGTCGGCAAGACCACGACGACGCTGAACCTTGCCGCCCTGCTCGCCAAGCGCGGCGCGGACCCGCTGGTGATCGACCTCGACCCGCAGGCGCACCTCACCGGCATCTGCGGGGCCGCGGTGGAAGCTTCCGAGCGCAGCCTCTACGGCTTCTACGGCCGCGGTGCGACGCTCGCCGGGCTGATCAAGTTCACCCCGGGCGGCTTCAAGATCATCCCGTCGCACCTGGACCTCTCGAAGGTGGACGCGCAGCTCGGCAAGGGGCCGCAGGCGCTCAACCGCCTCGCCTCCGGCATCCAGAAGGAAAACCTCAACACCGACCGCCCCATCCTGATGGACGCCTGCCCGATGCTGGGCGTGCTGTCGCTGAACGGGGTGTTCGCCGCCGACCGCGTGCTGGTTCCGATCTCGGCCGACTACCTCGCAGTGAAGGGCGCCGGGCAGATGGACCGCACGCTGAAGGCCCTGGAGCACGTGCTGAAAAAACACCTCGAGCGCCGCTACGTGCTCACCCGGTTCGACGCGCGGCGCAAGATGTCCTTTGACGTGGAAACGCGCCTGCGCGAGCGCTTCGGCGCGGAGCTGTGCGAGACGCGCATCGCCGAGAACGTGAGCATCGCCGAGAGCCCGGCGCACCAGAAGGACGTGTTCATGCACGCGCCGGAGAGCCGCGGCGCGGCCGACTACACCGCGCTGCTGGAAGAACTGACCGCCACCGGCTTTCTGCGCTAGGGGCGCTCCCCGCCCCCTATGTGCGCTGGCACACCGCGCCCGCGGGTGCGCCGGCGGACAATGGCGCTCGAGGCCTTGCCATGATCCAGAACACGATGCAAGTCGAGAACCGCTTCCGGGAGCGGCGTTCGCGCCACGAGGCCCTGCACGACAGCGTGACCGGCCTGCCGAACCTGGCGCTGTTCGGCGACCGGCTGGACAGCGCGCTGGCCCAGGCGCAGCGCCACGACTGGCGACTGGCGGTGCTGTTCGTCGACCTCGACGCGTTCAAGAGCATCAACGAGCGGCACGGCGTGGAAGTCGGCGACCAGGTGCTCAAGGTCGTGGCGCAGCGCCTGCAGGCGCTGATGCGCCGCGGCGACACGGTTGCCCGCCGCGGCGGGGACGAATTCCTGTTCCTCGCGCTGGAAGCCAGGGACGAGGCCAATGCCCTCAACTTCGCCGGCACGATCCTGCAGCGCATCGCGCAGGCCTGCGAGGTGGACGGCGCCAGCCTCACGGTCGGCGCGAGCATCGGCATCGCGGTCTATCCCGAGGACGGGCGCACGGGCGCCGAGTTGCTCAAGCATGCCGACCTGGCGATGTGCGCAGCCATCGAGCAGAAGAACAGCGTGATGCTGCACAGCCAGATGCCGCGCTAGCGCTCGTTGTCCTGCCGGTTGATCATCGACAGCACGCTCTCGAAGTCCACCCCGTCCGAGGCCATCGGCGCGGCCACCTCGCGGCAATCCAGGAACTCGCAATCGCGATAGATCTGCGCGAGCTTTTTCTCGGCCTCCAGGCGGTCGCGCGCGTGCACCGTCAGGTTCTCCACCACCATGCCGGAACGCGCGCGGATCCTGAACGTGTACTTGACCATCGCTCCCCGGCAGCGGACTAGTTCAGCTGGAGGAGCATCAGCACGATGCCGGCGATGGAAACCAGCCAGCTCGCCGTCCTCGCCCAGGGGATGCCGCCGATGTAGCACACGGCGTAGGCGATGCGCCCGTAGAAAAACAATTGCGCGCCAAGCAGCGTCATGGCGTTGGTCTTGCCGATCACCACCGCGGCGAGCACCACCGCCG
>JANMUO010000028.1:0-4340 GCA_031391655.1 Betaproteobacteria bacterium | reverse complement strand
TCCGAGCATGCGCGGCAGCCAGGTGGCCACCGCCGGCACGCAGAACACCAGCGCGAGCACCGCGAGGCTCAGCGCCACGTAGGGCACCACCGCGCGGAAAATATGCGCCATGGTGACCTGCGGCGGCGCCACGCCCTTCATCGTCATCAGCAGCAGCCCGTGCGGCGGCAGCAGGAGCCCCAGCTGCATGCAGATGAGGAACATCACCCCGAACCATATTGTATCCACGCCGAGGCGCTGCACGATGGGCATGAAGATCGGCAGGGTGATCAGCATCATGCTGACCTGGTCGACAAAAATTCCCAGAAACACAAGGATCAGCATCATTGCGGCGACGATCGCCAGCGTCGACAGGCCCAGGCCCGTGATGGCCTGCACCAGCCCGTTGCTGGCACCGGAGAAGCTTAAGATCTGCGCGAAGGTTGTGGCCCCGACGATGATGAAGAGGATCATTCCGGAGATCGCCATGGTCCCCATCAGCGCCGCGCGCAGCGCCTTGAGGTCCAGCGCCCGGTAGGCGAGCGCAAGCAGCATCGTGGCAAAAGCGCCGATCGCTGCGGATTCGGTGGGGGTCGCCCAGCCCGCCGCCATCGAGGCCACCACCACGCCGAAAATCGACATCAGCGGCAGCACGTACTTCACGAAGGGCTGGAGCTTGTCCCAGCCGTGGCGCGCCGTCACCGGCGAGGCGGGGGCGAGGGACGGCGTGTAGTGCACCCGTACCATGATTTAGACGACGAAGGCGACGGACAGCATCAGGCCGGGCACGACGCCGCCGATGAGCAGCTTGGAGATCGAGATGCCCGACAGGCTGCCGAGCAGCACCGTGAGCGCGGAGGGCGGGATCAGCATGTCCACTGCGCCGATCGCCATGACCGGGCCGGTCGCCATGGTGGGGTGGTAGCCGCGCGCGAGCATCACCGGCACCATCAGGCTGCCGAGCATCGCCGTGGTCGCGATGGTCGAGCCCGAGATGGCGGAGAAGACGGTGCCCGCCACCACCGCCACCACCGCGAGCCGGCCGGGCACCTGGTGGATCAGGCGCTCGATGCCGTCGATCACCTTCACTGCGAGCCCGGTGTGAAACAGGATTTCCCCCATCAAGATGAAGAGCGGGATCGGCGTGAGGGAGAAGCTGGTCACCGAGGACACGCTGTTGCGGGCGAGCTGCACCAGCCCGGGCTCGCCGCCCAGCCAGAGAAGCGCGCCCGCGAGATTGATGGCGATGAAGGCGAACGCCACCGGCAGGCCGAGAAAGATCAGCGCGGTCGACCCCCCGAGCAGCAACCAGGCCGCGAGCTGCCAGGACATCTAGCCTGCCGACACCGCGTCGTCGCGCGGCGCGCGTTCGCCGAGATACAGGCGCCGCATGCGGAACAGCACCTCGATGCCCAGCAGCAGGAAGGCGAAGGGCAGGGGCGCCAGCAGCCACCACTCCGGCGTCACCAGGGTCTTGATCGACAGCGCGCCGGAGGCCTTGCTCGCAAGGGCGGACTGCGCGCCGTACGCCATCAACAGCCCGCAGCAGACCAGGGCCAGGAGGTCACAGGCCCATTCGAAATACCAGGCCAGGCGCCGCGGGAGCACGCGCAGCAGGATGTCGACGCGGATGTGCTGGCCGCGGCGCAGCAGCCATGGGGCCGCCAGCATGGTGACCAGGTACAGGATCGCCTCGGAGGCCTCGTTGGACCATTCCACGCCGCGCATGCGCGGGAACAGCGCCACGTTGCGCAGGAGCACGTCGGCGCAGATCACCAGCATCATGCAAAACAGCAGCGCGCAGGCGAGGAGCGCCAGCGCCTCCAGCAGCCGACCATAGAGGGCCTCGGCCCTCTCCATTACTTGCCGAACAGCTCTCGCAGGCGCGGCCCGTGCTGCGGGCTCGACTTGATGACCCCCGCCCAACCGGCCTCATCGGCCTTGCTCAGGAACTCCGCGCGCTGCGCGCCTTCGAAGGAGATGGTCTGGATACCCGCCGCAGCCTGGCGCGCGATCTCGTCCTGGCTGAACTTCGCCCAGAAATCGTTCTGCTTTTCGAACGCCAGCGCCTGCTGCGTCAGGTAGTCGCGCTGCCTGGGCGTGAGCGCCTTCCACTTGTCGAGGTTCACGATCAGCGACACCTCGGCATCGTAGAAGCCGGGATCGACGCGGAACTTCGTCTTTTCCTGCCAGTTGAGGTCGAAGATGCCGCCGATCGGCCAGCCGTAGCCGTCCACCACGCCGCGCTCGAGCGCGGTGTAGACCTCGCCCGGCGGCGTGGTGATCACCTGGGCGCCCAGCGCCTGGAAGAAGTCCCGGTACACCGGCGTGATGCGGATCTTCAGGCCGGCGAGGTCGGGCTTGTCGATCTTTTTCGTCAGGTAGATGTGGAAGGGCTGGTTCTCCACCATGCGCGCGAGGTACTGCATGTTGCCCTTCTCGTTCCACACCTTGTTGATGTAGTCGAAAGCGCCGTTCCTGCGCTGCTCGGCGACGAACATGCGCGTGAGCTTGAGCGCATCGGACTCGGGCATCACGTTGGTGTAGAAGGCGCCCGTGGACATGCCGATGTCCACCACGCCCGTCTTCACCGCATTGCCCACTTCGAAGGTCGGGATCGCCTTGGGACCACCGATGAAGTTGAGCTGCAGGTTGCCCTTGCCCTCGGCGTTGACGCGCGCGATCCAAGCTTCGAGGCGCTTGACGTAGGTGCTGTTCTCGGCGAACGCGGAAACCACCCGCAGGGTGACTTCCTGCGCCGACGCCGCGCCGGCCGCGAGCGCGAGCGCGATGCACGATACTGCAATGGCCGTCTTCCTCATGATCCCCTCCTTGAACGAGCACCTATTGTACTGGCGTACTGGCGCCTGTCGGAACCGCGCTCAGCCGGCGCGGGTGATGACCTGCGCCCCCGGTTGCGGGGCGTGCAGCGCCTCGACCAGCGCGGCGCGGCGTTCCAGCACCGCGCGCTGGTTGATGTAGCCCTTGTCGGTGATCTCGCCCGCGTCGATCGACGGCGGCTCGGCGAGGACCAGGGCGCGCGTCGGATGCGTCGAGCTGCCGCCCTCGGCGGCGAGCGCCGCGAGCGCGGCGCGGATGCTCGAGCGCACCGCGTCGGGGCCGAGGTCCTTCACCGCCGGGCTGAGGAACAGCAGCGCCCCGACCTCGTCGCGATCGTGCCCCGTGATCACCGCGTCCTGGATCACCGGGTTGCCCGCCGCGATCAGCTTTACGCGCAGCGCGCCGACGTGCACCCAGGTGCCCGTGCTGAGCTTGAAGTCCTCGGCCACGCGGCCGTCGAACACCAGGCCCTTCTCGGGCGCTGCCGGATCGGCGAACTTCATCGCGTCGCCGATCCGGTAGTAGCCCTCCTCGTCGAAGGCCGCGGCGGTGAGGTCCGGCCGCCGGTAGTAGCCCGGCGTGACGTGGGGCCCTTTCACGCGCACTTCGAGCTTGGCGGCGGCGGGCACCAGTTTCAGCTCGCTGCCCGGGTTGGGCAGGCCGATCACGCCTGCGCGCTCGATCGCGTAGTGCACCGCGGCGGCGGAGGGCGCCGTCTCGGTGGCGCCCCAGGAGGAGAGCATGGCCAGTTCGCCGTTCTTCTCGGCGATGGCCATCGCCTCCAGCCGCTCCCACAGATTCTGCGGCAGCGCCGCCGCCGCGTAGAACAGCATGTCGAGGTTGCGAAAGAAATTGCGTCGCAAGTCCGCGTCCCGCTCCAGGAACGGCAGCAGCAGGTCGAAGCCGCGAGGCACATTGAAGTACATCGTTGGCGAGACCTCGGAGAGGTTCTTCGCCGTCGCCTCGATCAGGCCCGGCGCCGGCTTGCCGCCGTCCACGTAAAGCGTGCCGCCATTGCGCAGGATCACGTTGAAGCAGAAATTGCCGCCGAAGGTATGGTTCCACGGCAGCCAGTCGACGATGGTCTGCACGCGGTCCTCCAGGAACGGCCAGACCTGCGCCAGCATCTGCTGGTTGGACACCAGCATGCGCTGCGTGTTGATCACGCCCTTGGGCATGCCGGTGGAGCCGGAGGTGAACAGGATCTTGGCCACGGTATCCGGGCCCACGTGCGCGAAGGCTTCGTCGACCCGGGCACCTGCGTCCTTCTCCAGCAGCGCGGCGATCGGCGTCGGCGTGGCGCCCAGCGCGGCGAGCGCGCCCGCGAACTTCGTCGCGTTGTCGACCCAGACGAGACCGGGCTCGAGCAGTTCGAAGATCGCCTTCAGCTTGGCAAAATCCTTCGACATCAGCGAGTAGGCCGGCGAGATCGGCGCCACCGGCACCCCGGCATGAATCGCGCCGAGCGCAAGCAGCCCGTGGTCGATGCCGTTGTCGGAGAGGATAGCGAGCGGCCGGTC
>JANMUO010000003.1:0-15334 GCA_031391655.1 Betaproteobacteria bacterium | reverse complement strand
GTGCGAGCTGTACTTGGTCGAGGGGGATTCCGCCGGCGGATCGGCAAAGCAGGGGCGAGACCGCAAGTTCCAAGCGATCCTTCCGCTCAAGGGCAAGATCCTCAACGTGGAGAAGGCTCGCTTTGACAAGCTGCTGTCCTCTGCCGAAATCGCCACGCTGATCACCGCCCTGGGTTGCGGCATCGGCAAGGAGGAGTACAACCCGGAGAAGCTGCGCTACCACCGGATCATCATCATGACCGACGCGGACGTGGACGGCTCCCACATCCGCACGCTGCTGCTGACGTTTTTCTACCGGCAGATGCCAGAATTGGTGGAGCGCGGGCACATCTACATCGCGCAGCCTCCGCTGTACAAGTCCAAGCTCGGCAAGGAGGAGCGCTACCTGAAGGACGAGCACGAACTCAACGAGTTCATGCTGCGCCAGGCGCTGGTGGACTCGGCGCTGCATCCGGCGGCGCGGCGAGAACCGATCCGTGGCGAGGCGCTGGCCGCCCTGGCCAAGTCCTACCTGCTTGCCGAGGCGGTGATCGAGCGCGTATCGCGCTGGGTCGACCGCGATGCCCTGCAGGCGTTATTGCGCGGCGTGCAGGTAGACCTCTCGCGCCGCGACCTGGCCGAAGCGTCGGTCGAGTCGCTGGCCGCAGCCCTGCCCGCGGTCGGCGTGCATGTCGGGGCGCACTTCGACCCGAAGACCGAGCGCTACCAGGTCAGGATCGAGCGCACGCGCCACGGCAACGTGCGCGTCACGGCGATCGACTCGGAGTTCGTGCATTCCGGCGACTACGCGCAGATCCGCTCGACTGCCGAGACGCTGCGCGGCCTGGTCGGGGTCGGCGCATTCGCGCAGCGGGGCGAACGCAAGCAGCCGGTGAAGGATTTTGCCGAGGCCATGAAGTGGCTGCTGGCCGAAGTGCGCAAGTCGATGAGCCTGCAGCGCTACAAGGGCCTGGGCGAGATGAATCCGACGCAGCTTTGGGAGACCACGATGGACCCGACGGTGCGCCGGCTGCTGCGGGTGCAGATCGAAGACGGCATCGCCGCCGACGAGATCTTCACCAAGCTGATGGGTGACGAAGTCGAACCGCGCCGCGCGTTCATCGAGTCGAACGCCCTCGGCGTGCGCAACCTCGACGTCTAGCTAGGCCGCGCGTCGCTTGCGGGCGGGCGCCTTCGCCCGCTTCGCCGGCTTGGCCGTTTTTGTGGCCGGCGCCGGCTTTTGTTTCCGGATCGGCTTCACCTCAGCGGCGGGGGCGTTCGCCTTCGCCACGGCCCCCGGCTTGGGCGCGCGCGGCTGGAACTCGAAGCCGATCTTGCCGCCGGGGGTCTTTACCAGGAAGGCCTTGAACGGGCGCCCCTTCTTCGAGATGAACCGCGGCAGCAGGTCTGTGCGCCCGGTGGCGAGGAGCTTCTGCAATTGCGCCTGCTCGATCGGCTGCTGCAGGATGATCTTGCCGGTGCGAAAGTCGCAGCTGCGTTCCGGCCCCAATGACTTCTCGCAGACGTAGGCCACGCCGTGGTCGAACACGCCGGCACTGCACTTCGGGCAGCTGCCCAGGCGCTCCTGCTTGCTGAAATCCGGCGCCGGCTCATTGTCGGATGCGCTGCCCTGGCCGAAGTCGAACTCGGTGCGGAACTCGTCGTTGAGCTTCATTGCGGCGGCAAAGGGCTTGCCCATGCGGCTGCGAAAGCCCGTCAAGGGGCCCACGTAGCGCTTGGTGATCAGTTCGGCGACCTCCTCGGCGGACCATTCGCGCCCCGAGGTGACCTTCCAGAGCGAGAAATCGCATTTCTGGCACTGGAACTTGCGGTAATTCTCCTGCACGCTGCCGCCGCATTTCGGGCAGGGCGCCGGCACGGTGGCAAACGCGGTATCCGGGATGTCGCCATTCCTGATGCGCTCGACCAGGTCTCGGGTGACCTGCTCGATATGCTCCATGAATTCCTCGCGCGGCAACTGGCCGCGCTCCATCTGCTTGAGCTTGAACTCCCAGTCGCCGGTAAGTTCAGGCGAGGTGATCTCCATCGCGCCGAAATGCCGCAGTGCGAACAGCAGCGAAAACGCTTTCGGCGTCGGCACCAGTTCCCTGCCGTTGCGGTGCACGTACTCCTCGCGGATCAGCCCCTCGATGACCGCCGCGCGCGTGGCTGGCGTCCCCAGGCCCTTGGCTCCCATCGCCTCGCGCAACTCGTCGTCCTCCACCAGCTTGCCGGCACCCTCCATGGCCGAGAGCAGCGACGCCTCGGTGTAGCGCGCGGGCGGTTTGGTCTGGAGGGCGGAGGCGGCGACCTCGAGCGTCCTGACCTTCTCGCCATTGCTGATCGCCGGCAGGTTTTCGCTCTCGTCCTGCGTCGCCCGTCCGTAGACCGCGAGCCAGCCGGCGCTTTGCAGCACCTTGCCTTCGGTCTTGAAGCGGTGCTCGCCGACCGTGGTGATGCGCGTGGTCTGCTGGAACTCCGCCGATGGGTGGAACACAGCGAGGAAGCGCCGCACAACCAGGTCGTACAGCTTGCGCTCGGCTTCGTTCAGGTTCTTGGGCGCCTGCAGCGTCGGGATGATGGCGAAGTGGTCCGAGATCTTGCTGTTGTCGAAGATGCGCCGGTTGGGTTTGATCCAGCCGTTCTTCAGCGCCGCCTTGGCGAAAGGCGCGTAGTCACGGTCGCCGGTGAGCATGTCCATCGCCTTCTTCACGGTAGCGATGTAGTCCTCGGGCAGGGCGCGCGAATCGGTGCGCGGGTAGGTCAGCACCTTGTGGCGCTCGTACAGAGACTGTGCCAGGGACAGCGTCCCGCGCGCCGAAAAGCCGAACCGGCCATTGGCTTCGCGCTGCAGGCTGGTCAGGTCGAATAGCAGCGGAGAGGCCTGCGTGGTCGGCTTGGTTTCTTCGCTGACCGTTGCCGGCTTGCCCAGGCAGGCGCCGACAATCGACTCGGCGGCCGCGGCCTGCCACAGCCGTTCCGGTTTGCGCTCGGCGTCGTCAGCCTTGCGGAACTCGGGATCGAACCAACGGCCCGCATACTCCCCGGCCTTGGCGCCGAAGCGAGCATGAATCTCCCAGTAATCGCGCGGCTTGAATTCGCGGATGCGTTCCTCGCGCTCCACCAGGATGGTCAGGGTGGGCGTTTGTACCCGCCCGACGGTGGTCAGGTAGAAGCCGCCTTCCTTGGAGTTGAACGCGGTCATAGCCCGCGTGCCATTGATGCCGACCAGCCAGTCGGCCTCCGAGCGGCTCTTGGCGGCATCGGCGAGCGGCAGCAGGTCCTTGTCCGCGCGCAACTGCTCGAACCCGTCGCGGATCGACGCCGGGGTCATGGATTGCAGCCACAGTCGCTGAATCGGCTTCTTGGCCCTTGCATGCTGCACGATGTAGCGGAAGATCAGCTCGCCCTCGCGGCCGGCATCGCAGGCGTTGACCAGCGCGCCGACGTCCTTACGCTTGAGCAGCCGCAGGAGCAGGTTGAGCCTTTCGGCGCTGCGCTCGATCGGTGCCAGGTCGAAATGCGGCGGGATCACGGGCAGGTTCGCGAAGGACCACTTGCCCCGCTTGACGTCGTACTGCTCGGGCAGCACCAGCTCGAGCAGGTGGCCGACGGCGGACGACAGCACGTAATCGTCGCTCTCGAAGTAGTCCCCCTTGCGCGTGAAGCCGCCCAGCGCGCGCGCGATATCCGCGGCGACGGAAGGTTTCTCGGCAATGATCAGTTTCTTGGTCATGCGGCGCGAAAGGCCGCAGAGGATACCTGCAAAGAACGTGCCGTTACAACATCAACCACGTGCTCCTACGCGCGCACACGCGCGCGCGGTGCGTTCAACTCGGCAGGCGCGCCCCGCGCACCGACAGAAGCTCCTCCGCGATCAGCTGGCTGGCCGGGGTGCGCTGGTTCCACAGCACCATCAGTACGATCAGCTTGAGCTGTTCCAGCGACAGCGTGTCGCCGACTGCGGCCAGTGCCCTTTCGATGATGTGTTCGCGGGTGGGCGGGGTGAGGATGCCGGACTGCTCCAGATACATGAGGAATCCGCGGCAGTCGACATCCAGCTTGGCCAGCTCCTTCGGTGCAAACGCGCGAAACGCGTTGCCTCCCTCGGGCAGCGGCGCCAGCGAGCGCTGCGGCGTACGGACCACGCCCGCCATCCAGCTCAATGCTTCGCTGATGTCCGAATCATCGAAACCGGCAGCCGACAGTTTTTTCGCCACGCGGTCGGCGTCGTGGGAGAGGTCGGCGTGGTGGCAGTTCTCGAACAGGTAGACGAGGATGTCGAACATGTTGTTGTTCTCCTGGTTGAACCTCAACTGAGCCGCTGGTAGAGCCCGCCGGGCAGCGCCGCAATGCGCCCGGCAAGCTCCAGTCGCAGCAATTCGGCGGACACGCGCTCCGCGGGCAGGCCGGCGCGCACGCAAAGTGAGTCGAGATCCACAGGGTCGAAACCCATGTGCGCCAGCAAGCCCTCGGGCGGCGCGAACGTTTCAGCGGTGATGCGCGTCGATGCGTAGCCGGTGCGCTGGAAGGCGGTCAACTCGGCGAGCAGGTCTTCCGCGGACTCCACCAGTTTTGCGCCCTGCTTGATCAGGGCGTGGCAGCCCTTGGAGAGCGGGGAATGAATGGAGCCCGGCAGCGCGAAGACTTCGCGACCCTGGTCCGCCGCCGTGCGCGCGGTGATCAGGGAGCCGGAAGCCAGAGCCGCTTCGATTACCAGGCAGCCCTGCGTCAGCCCGCTGATCAGCCGGTTTCGGCGCGGAAAGTGATGCGCGGCCCCGCCTGTCCCGAGAGGGAACTCGGTTAGCAGCAGCCCGGATTCTGCAATCTGGGCGGCGAGCGGGGCATTTTGGCGCGGATAGGTCACGTCGACGCCGGTGCCGAGCACCGCGATGGTCGATCCCCCCGCTGCGAGTCCGCCCCGGTGTGCGGCGGCATCAATGCCGAGTGCAAGGCCGGAAACGATCGTCAGTCCCGCTGCACTGAACGCCTTGGAGAATTGCTCCGCGTCGCGCTGGCCTTGCGCAGAGGCGTTGCGGCTGCCGACCACGGCAAGCGACGGCCGCCCGAGGAGTTCGGTCCGGCCTACCGCGTAGAGAAGCGGCGGCGGGTCGGGGATCTCGAGGAGCAGCCTCGGGTAGGCCGCATCCGCCAGCGTGATGACGGCATGCCCGGGCTCTTGCGCCCAACGCAACGCGCGCTCGATTGCCGGCGCGATCGGCTCGGGGCGCAGCAACTGCGCCGCAGCAGGCCCTGCGGCCCGTTCAAGCTGGGACCGCGTGGCGGCGAGGATGCTTTGCGGGAGACCGAACTGCTGGAGCAGGCCGCGAATCGCGGCGGCACCGAGCCCGGGTGTGAGCGTGAGTTGCAGCCAGCTCGCCAGCCCGGGGTCTTGCGTCATTCGGGAGGCGAAACCCGGAGGCCGATGCCTCCGCCGTGCGGCGCCGCTGCTACTCGACGCCCGCGTCCAGGAAAGTTACGGAGTCTGAACGACATCCAGTGTGTTGACAGGCTTCGAGACGCGCATCACTAGTGCATAGGATACGCGGTCGAAGATGCGGAACACAAACGCCAGGCCGTAGCGCTCGTCAGGCAACTTGAAGGTGGTCGGCCCGGAGCTGCCTTTCTTCGAGTCATCCGCGACCGTCGGGCCCGGGCGGTAAAGCGCGAACACATGCCCGACCTCGACCCCGTCCGACCGTCCGCGATTCAGGGTGACGATGGACTGCGGGCCACCTTCGCCAAGCTTACCGAGTCCGCCGTACACGCCAAGGATGCGCCCCTGCATGAAGACCGCGGGGGCGTGGGGCGCGTACTTGGGCACTTCGGCCACACCCGCCGGCACCAGCTTGTCGCCCTTGCCGACTTCTTGCGTCACCGTCGTCAGCTGCACGGTGGCAGGATCGCCGGCGCGCGCCACGCGCGCGGTACCGAGGTAGATCGCCTCGTAGCCCAGCGTGATGTTGGTGTCGGGATCGACCAGCGCCTTGCCGCGGCGATAGACGAACCAGTTCTCCTCGCTGGAACCGCCGATGCCGCGCACATAGGCGCGATTGCCGGCCTCGATGATGACGCGGTTGTCTTCGGTGCCAATGATGGTCGGCGCGTTGTCGAGGCCATCGGGCTCGATGACCAGCGGACGCGACAGGAAGGGCTCGATGATGTTCGGCGGAATGCTGGGGATGGCGTCCTTGGCCGTCGACTCGGCGCGCACGCGAGGCGACATCTTGACCGTGCCGACTGTGCCGCCCCCTTCGAGGCCGCCCCTGCCAGGTGCGCCACCGCCTGTGCCAGTGCCTGTACCTGTACCGGTGCCTGTACCGGTGCCTGGGGCGCCGTCACGTCCTGCCACGGACAGGGTGCCGCTGGCGCGATCCAGCACGATCACTTCGCCCGGGTAGATCCAATGCGGATTGCGGATCTGGTCGCGGTTGAAGTTCCAGATCTCCGGCCACCGCCAGGGCGAATCCGTGAAACGCTCGGAGATCCCCCACAAGGTATCTCCGCGAACCACGACATATCGGTCGGGAGCGTCCTGTTTGAACGCAATTGGGCTGTTCGGGACTTGGGCCAACACCCCTCCGGCGGTCAGGCCGGACAGGACAAAAGCGAGTGTTGTGATAGAGTTACGCAATTGGTCGTACATGGGGCCCCCGAACCTTTCCATGTTCCCGGGTTGGCTTGAAAGTGCCTTTGCCATCCAAATTTAGCATAAACGGCGAATTGTTTACCTGCTGCCTTAGATTCTGCATCTAATTTATTCAATTTGCAACGCTATTTCCCTGTCACATGGCCCTTCTGAACATCCTGCGCTACCCAGACGCCCGACTCCACAAGCTGGCGGCGCCGGTCACCGTCTTCGACGATGCGCTCAAGAACCTGGTGCGGGACCTGGCTGAAACGATGTACGCGGCTCCCGGAGTCGGGTTGGCAGCCTCCCAGGTCGACGTGCACAAGCAGGTGATCGTGCTCGATGTTTCGGAGCGGCGTGACTCCCTCGTGGTGCTCGTCAATCCCGAGATTGTCGAGGCCATCGGCGTGTCCGATATCGAGGAAGGTTGCCTTTCGGTGCCTGGCGTGTACGACATCGTCGAGCGCGCCGAGCGCGTCAAAGTTCGTGCCTACGACCAGAACGGCACTCCCTTCACCCTCGAAGCGCAAGGCCTGCTCGCGGTGTGCATACAGCACGAGATGGATCACCTGAAGGGCAAGGTCTTCGTCGAGTATCTGTCTCAGCTCAAGCAGCAGCGCGTGCGCGCCAGGCTTGCCAAGCAACTGCGCAAGTCTGCCTAAGCCTTCCTGCGCCTAGTCTTCGCGGGTACCCCGGAATTCGCCGAGCGCGCGCTCGCCGCGCTGCTTGAGGCGGGCTACCCGGTTCCCCTCGTGTTGACTCAGCCCGACCGGCCTGCGGGTCGCGGCATGAAAGTGGCGGCCAGCTCGGTGAAAACCTTCGCATTGGCGCGCGGGCTGGAAGTCTTCCAACCCGCATCGCTGCGCGACGAAGCGGCCCGGGCGCGCATCGCGGCAGCGCACCCCGACGTTCTCGTGGTCGCCGCCTACGGACTGATCCTGCCGCAGGCAGTGCTCGACATTCCCGAGCGCGGCGCGCTGAACATCCACGCCTCCCTCCTCCCGCGCTGGCGCGGCGCCGCGCCGATCCAGCGTGCTTTGCTTGCCGGCGACACCGAGACCGGCATCACCATCATGCAGATGGACGCCGGACTCGATACCGGTGCAGTGCTGTTGCGCCGGGCTATCGCTATTGCCGTGCAAGACGATGCGCAAACGCTGCACGATAGGCTTGCTGCGCTTGGCGCAGAGGCAATCGTCGCTTCGCTCGTGGAGCTTGCCGCCGGGCGCGCGCAACCAATGGCGCAGCCGCAATCCGGCGTGACTTACGCGAGCAAGATCGACAAGCGCGACGCGCACGTCCACTGGTCGACCCCGGCGCTCGAAATCGAGCGCAAGGTGCGCGCGCTGCGCCCTTCTCCCGGCGCGTTTACGCATCTGCAAGGCGGCGTATTGAAGTTGTGGCGCGCGCGGGTGGTTGACGGGGGCGGCGAGTCCGGGCGCGTACTGGCAGCAGGAGCGGACGGGATCCTGGTGGCCTGTGGCAATGGCGCACTGCTGGTGACGGAAGTGCAGCGGGCGGGCGGCAAGCGGTTGCCTGCTGGGGAGTTCTTGCGTGGCGTGACCATTTCCGCCGGTGAGCAGCTAGGATGAAGCGGTCGGCCGACCTCGCGCCGGCATTGGCCGAAGCGGCCCGCGCGGTGGCCGGGGTTGCTGCAGGTCGCAGCCTTGCGGAAACGATGGAGCGTAGGGCCGAGGGGGCGGCAGGCGGCGCCCTCGCCGACCTTTGCTACAGCACACTGCGCCGCTATGGTCGGGTACAGGCGCTGGTCCGGATGCTGTCGCACAAGGGCGCGACCGACGCCCGGCTGGAAGCCCTGCTCTGGTGCTCGATTGCGGCGCTGGAGGGCGAGCGATACCACGACTACACGGTCGTTGATCAGGCGGTGCGTGCCAGCGCGCTCCTCGAGCTCTGGCCAGCGCGCGGCTATGTCAACGGACTGCTGCGCAGCTATCTGCGCCAGCGCCACGCGCTGGAACGGCGCATCGGCCAGGATCCGCAGGCGCTGCACCAACACCCGATGTGGTGGCTCCAGATTCTGGAACGCGCCTATCCATCCACTTGGCGCGACGTCGCGGCCGCCGGCAATACGCACCCGCCCATGTGCCTGCGCGTCAATCGCAGGCGCACCACCGTTGATGGGTACGCCGCGCGACTCGAAGCCGGCGGACAGGCAGCCCATCGCGTCGGCCCGAACGCACTGATGCTTCACAAGCCCGTACCGGTGTCCGAGGTTCCCGGCTTCGATGCGGGTGAAGTTTCTGTGCAGGACGCCGCAGCGCAGCGTGCCGCAGAATTTCTCGACCTGGCGCATGGCCAGCGCGTACTGGACGCTTGCGCGGCGCCGGGCGGCAAGAGCGCGCATATCCTGGAGACCGCCGACGTCGAACTTGTCGCGCTCGATGCTGACGCCGCGCGGGCAACGCGCATTGGGGCCGGCCTCGCCCGGCTGGGCCTCGCAGCGAAGGTGCAGGCAGCCGATTGCACCGAGCTCGAGTCCTGGTGGGATGGCCGTGCGTTCGATCGCGTGCTCGCCGACGTGCCCTGCAGCGCTTCCGGGGGGGCGCGGCGCCACCCCGACATCACGTGGCTGCGGCGCGCGAGCGACGTGCCCGTGTTTGCGCGCCGGCAGGCGGCGATTCTCGATGCGCTTTGGCGGGTGCTCGCCGCGGGTGGTAAATTGCTGTATGTCACCTGCTCGGTGTTTCCCGCGGAGAACGGCGCCATGGTGGACGCATTCTGTGCTCGCACACCGCAGGCACGGCGGTGCGAACTTCCCGGCGGCGCGCCGGCGCAATTGCTGCCCGGCGCCGAGCACGACGGGTTCTACTTCGCGCTGCTAGAGAAAGCCCGCTGAGCCGGCGCGCGATGCGAGCCAGCGCCACCCTGTCGAGGATCCTCTTGGTGCTGGCCTGCGCGGCGGTGTTCTGCGCGCGCGCCGACGAGATCGAGGTGATCGATGCGCGCCTCGCCGCCTCGGAGGAAGGCCTGCTGCTGAGCGCGGACTTCGCTTTCGAGTTCAATCCGCGCCTGAGCGAAGCGGTCACCAACGGGGTGCCGCTGTACTTCGTCGTCGAGTTCGAGCTGACACGCCCGCGCTGGTACTGGTTCTACGAGAATGCGGTGTCCGGGCGCACGCAGTTGCGGCTGTCCTACCACGCGCTGTCGCGGCAATACCGGGTGTCGACCGGGCCGCTGCACCAGAACTTCTCCACCCTCGATGATGCCCTGGACGTCATGCGCCGGCTGCGCAATTGGCAGGTGCTGGAACGCTCCGTGACGCTGACCGGTTCGCGCTATGAAGCCGCGGTGCGCATGCGCATGGATCCGGCGCAACTGCCCAGGCCGCTCCAGCTTTCCGCGCTGACCAATCGAGAGCTGCGGCTGGACTCGCCGTGGAAGCGTTTCATCTTCCTGCCGCCGCGCCCTACGTCGGCGCCTGCGCCCGAGGCGCAGCCCGGGGCCGCGAAATGAAGGCGCTGCTGATCGTCGGCGCCGCGCTTGCCGGTGTGCTGCTGTTCCTGCTCGCGACGGCAAGCTCGGCGGACAGCACGCTGTTCGTGCAGCACTACCCCCTGCTGCTCGGGCTCAACGCCGCCCTTGCGGTGGCGCTCGCCGCCCTGCTCACTGTGCAGCTTTCCGCTCTCCTGCGCCGCTATCGGGGCGGCGTGTTCGGCTCACGGCTGTCGCTGCGCTTCCTGCTGCTGTTTGCGCTGATGGCGGTAGTGCCGGGTGCGCTGGTTTACACGGTCTCGGTGCAGTTCCTCACCAAGAGCATCGAGTCCTGGTTTGACGTGAAAGTGGACGCGGCCCTTGAGGGCGGGATCACGCTCGGCCAATCCGCGGTGGACCGCATGCTGGGCGAATTGCAGGTCAAGGGACGCGCCATGGCGCTCGAGCTGGCCGACCGCTCGCCCTCGCAGCAGGTGTCGCTCCTCAACCGGCTGCGTGAGCAGGCAGGTGTGCAGGAGGCCGTGGTGGTGAGCGCCAATGGCAAGCTGCTGGCAAGCGCCAGCGAGGATGTGACCAAGTTTCTTCCCGAGCTTCCCACGGCGCAGATGCTTCGCCAGGCCCGCTCGGGACGCGGGTACAGCTTGATCGATTCTGCGGCGGGCAGGCCCCTCGCCCTGCGGGTCGTGCTGCCGGTTGCCGGGATTGCGCTCGCCGACGAAGCGCGCTTCCTGCAGTTGCGACAGGCGGTGCCGGCTGGCCTGGCTAAGAGCGCCGAGGCGGTGGAGGCCGCATACCGGGACTACCGCGAACTCGCGGTGTCGCGCCAGGGCCTGCGCCGGATCTACATCGTCACCCTGACCTTGGCGCTGCTGATGGCGCTGTTCGTTGCCGTGTCGCTTGCCGTAATCCTGTCCAACCGCCTGTCAGCCCCGCTGTCCAACCTCGCCCAGGCGACGCAGGCGGTGGCACGCGGGGACTTTTCGCAGCGGCCGCCGGTGACCAGCCGGGACGAGCTGGGCGTGCTGACCGAGTCCTTCAACTCCATGACGCGCCAGCTCGACGAGGCGCGCCGCGTGGTCGAGTCCAACCGCATCGCGCTGGAAACCGCCAAGGCCTCCATAGAGAACATTTTGGCCAACCTGTCCGCTGGGGTGCTGGTGTTCGACCGCGAGTTGCGCTTGACGATCTCCAACCGAGGTGCCGCCGACATCCTCGGCGGCGAGCTCGGCGTGCACGCGGGCAGGCCGCTCTCCGCGTGGAGCGGCGCGCTGGAGAATTTTGCCGGGCCGGTGCGCGACCAGTTCCTGTCGCACGGCGCGAGGACCTGGCAGCTGGAGATCACCCTCAGGGGCACCGGCAAGACCTTGCTGGCGCGCGGCGCAGCGCTGCCCGAGGCGACCGGCGGCGGGTACGTGCTGGTGTTCGACGACATCACGCAACTGATCCAGGCGCAGCGCGCCACCGCCTGGGCCGAGGTGGCGCGGCGGCTGGCGCACGAGATCAAGAATCCCCTGACGCCGATCCAGCTTTCGGCGGAGCGGCTCGAGATGAAGCTCGAAGGCAAGCTTGCGCCGGAAGAGGCGGAAATCCTGCGGCGCAACACCCAGACCATCGTCAACCAGGTGACCGCGTTGAAATCGATGGTCGACGACTTCGGCGACTACGCGCGCTTGCCCGCGCCGGTACCGGCCGGCTTCGACCTGAATGCGCTGGTGGCGGACGTACTCGCGCTCTACGAGACTTCACGCGTGCCGATCGCCAAGCGCCTGGCGCAGTCATTGCCGCCGGTATGGGCCGATTCGGCGCAGATCCGCCAGGTGATCCACAACCTGGTGCAGAACGCGCAGGATGCACTGGAGAACCGCAAGGAGCCGCGCCAGCTGCCCGCCGTGGAAGTGTGCACCGAACTGGCGGGAGACAAGGTGCGCCTGTCGGTGACGGACAATGGGGACGGCTTTCCGGAAGAACTCATGGCACGCATCTTCGAGCCCTACGTCACCACCAAGCCGCGCGGCACCGGCCTGGGCCTGGCCATCGTGAAGAAGATCGTCGACGAGCACCACGGCTCGATCGCGATCGAGAATCGCCCGGAACGCGGCGCCTCGGTGAGCGTGCTCCTGCCCCTGGCGGAAGCCGCCTGAGCCGATGGCGCAGATCCTGGTCGTGGACGACGAGATCGGCATCCGCGAGCTGCTGTCGGAGATCCTGTCCGACGAGGGCCACAGCGTGCTGCTCGCCGAAAGCGCCGGCGCCGCGCGCCGCACGCGCGAGGCCAACAGCCCGGACCTGGTGCTGCTCGACATATGGATGCCGGACACCGACGGCATCACTCTGCTCAAGGAGTGGGCAGGCAGCGGGCAGCTGACCATGCCGGTGGTGATGATGTCCGGCCACGGCACCATCGAGACTGCAGTGGAAGCCACGCGCATCGGCGCGCTCGACTATCTGGAAAAACCGATTGCGCTGCAGCGGCTGCTCGCGACCGTGAAGCGCGCGCTGCGCAACCACGAACTGGCCGCGCCGCGCCAGCTTTCCATGTCCGCACTGGGCCGCTCGGCGGCGCTTGCCGGGGTGCAGAAGCGCCTGGCGCAGCTCGCGCAGAGCAGCGCGCCGCTGATGCTGCGCGGCGAGCACGGCATGCTGCCCGAGATGTTCGCCCGGCTGCTCGCGGCGCCGGGAGCCCCGTTCTTCGCGGGCAGCGAACTGCTGGCGGAGGCTTCCACCGACCTGCTGGGCCGCGCCGCGGGCGGCATCCTGTTCCTGCCCGACTTGTCGCGGCTGACGCGCAACGAGCAGAAGAACCTGGAATTCCTGCTCGCGCGCGCGGACCGGCACAAGTCGCGCATCGTCTCGTTCTCGCCCGTGGATCCGCGCCTGCTGGTCGAGCGCCAGGGCTACGATCCCGCCGTGGCAGCCCGGCTCGCCGAGTTGACGCTGCGCCTGCCGACGTTGCGCGAGTTCTCCGAGGACGTGCCGGACCTGGCCGCCCAGATGCTGGCGCAGCTGGTCGAAGCCCGTGCTTGTCCCCCGCGGCGCTTTGCCGTGGCGGCGCTGAATGCGCTGCGCCAGCACCGCTGGCCCGGCAATCTCGCCGAACTGGAGCACGCGGTGAAGAATCTCGCCATCACCTCGCTCGAGGAGGAGGTACGGCTCGAGGACGTCGAGCGCGTGCTCGCCGCGCAAAGTGCGCAGGCGAGCGCGCCGGAGCTCGGCCTGGATCGCCCGTACCGCGAGGCGCGCGAGGCTTTCGAGCGCGTGTACTTCGAGAACCTGCTGGCGCAGGAGCGCGGCAGCATGTCGCGGGTGGCCGAGAAGTCCGGACTGGAGCGCACGCACCTGTACCGCAAACTGAAGGCGCTGGGCCTGCCGGTGGGCAAGCGCGAGGAAGGTTGAGCATTCCATGAAAATCATCATTCTCGGTGCCGGCCAGGTCGGCAGTTCGGTGGCGGAGAGCCTGGTGTCGGAGCAAAACGACATCACGGTCGTCGACGTCGAGTCCACGCGCCTGCGCGCATTGCAGGACCGGTTCGACCTGCGTACCGTCACAGGAAGCGCCTCGCACCCGTCGGTGCTGTTGGAGGCCGGCATCGACGATGCCGACCTGCTGATCGCGGTGACGCAGTCCGATGAGACCAACCTCGTCGCCTGCAAGCTGGCGGCTCGCATGTTCAACGTGCCACGGCGCATTGCGCGCATCCGCGCCACCGATTTCCTGGACGACCCCAAGGTGCTCGGGCCGGACGGTTTCGACGTCGACCTGTCGATCTGCCCGGAGCAGGTCCTCACCGACTACATCACCAAGCTCGTCGAGTTCCCGGAGGCGCTGCAGGTGCTCGATTTCGCCGACGGCCGGGTGAGCCTGGTGGCAGTGCGCGCCTACCAGGGCGGGCCGATGGTCGGCAGGCCGGTGAAGGAGATCCGCGGCCATATCCCAAACATCGACACGCGCATCGTTGCCATCTTCCGGCGCGACGGTGCGGTGCTGCCCGACGGGGACACGGTGATCGAGGCCGGCGACGAAGTGTTCTGCCTGGCGGCCACCGACAACATCCGCCAGGTGATGAAGGAGCTGCGGCGCATGGACCAGCCGGTGAAGCGCGTGATGATCGCCGGCGGCGGCAACATCGGCCTGCGACTCGCGCGCGCGCTGGAAGCGGACTACTCGGTGCGCCTGATCGAGCACAACAAGCGCCGCTGCGACGTGCTCGCGGCGAAGCTGAACCGCGCGCTGGTGCTGAATGGCGACGCCACCGACGAGGAGCTGCTCGGCCAGGAGAACATCGCCGAGATGGACCTGTTCGTCGCGGTGACCAACGACGACGAGAACAACATCATGAGCTGCCTGCTGGCGAAGAAGATGGGCGCGCGGCGCGTGGTGGCGCTGATCAACCGCCGCAGCTACGTCGACCTGCTGCAGAGCGGCCAGATCGACATCGCCATCTCACCGGCGCAGGCCACCATCGGCAAGCTGCTCGCGCACGTGCGCCGCGGCGACGTGGTGGCGGTGCACAGCCTGCGCCGCGGCGCCGCCGAGGCGCTGGAAGCTGTGGTGCACGGCGACCGCGAGTCCTGCCACCTCACCGGCCGGAGCGTCGAGGAGATCGAGCTGCCCGCCGGCGCGACCATCGGCGCAGTGGTGCGCGGCGGCGAAGTGCTGATGGCGCACCACGATACCCGCATCGAGGCCGAGGACCACGTCATCGTCTTCGTCACCGACAAGAAGACCCTGCCGCGCGTCGAGAAGCTGTTCCAGGTCGGCGCGCGCTTCCTGTAGCGCTCTCACAATGCGCCTGCCCGCGGTCCTGCACATGCTGTCACTGGTGCTGGTGCTGTTCGGCGGCAGCATGCTGGTGCCGCTCGTTTTTTCGTGGGGATACGCCGACGGCGCGCATGCCGCCTACGCCAAGGCCATGGGCGTCACTTTGCTGGCGGGCGCGGTGCTGTGGGCGGCGACGCACCGCGCCGGGCGCGAGCTGCAGGTGCGCGACGGTTTCTTGCTGGTCGCGCTGGTGTGGACCGTGCTGCCGGCCTTCGCCACGCTGCCGCTATTGCTGCAGCTGCGCGAGCTGTCTTTCACGGATGCTTTCTTCGAGGCGGCGTCGGGCCTGACCGCGAGCGGAGCGACGGTACTCTCAGGTCTCGACCGGTTGCCACCCTCGCTCAACATATGGCGCGGCTTCATGATCTGGCTGGGCGGCATGGGGGTGATCGTGCTGGCGGTGGCGATCCTGCCGTTGCTTGGTGTCGGCGGCTCGCAGCTGTTCAAGGCGG
>JANMUO010000403.1:0-15436 GCA_031391655.1 Betaproteobacteria bacterium | reverse complement strand
GCTCCTCTGCCTGGAAACCGCGCTGCCGGTGAAATTCGCCACGACGATCAAGGAGGCGCTGGGGAGCGAACCGGAGCGCCCCAGGGGGTTCGAAGGCCTCGAGAAACTGCCGCAGCGCTTCGAGCGCATCGAGCCCCGCGTCGAGGCGGTGAAGCGCTATATTGCGGCGAACGCCCCATGAGCCAGGAAAAGAACGTGCTGGGCGGCGAGCTGATGGCCTGCAGCTTCTCGCCGCTCACGGGTTACTACCGCGACGGCAGCTGCGCCACCCAGGGCGCGGACGGCGTCGCGCACCTGGTGTGCGTCAAGGTGACGCAGGAGTTCCTCGATTTCAGCGTGGCCAAGGGCAACGACCTCGTGACGCCGCGCCCGGAGATGCGTTTTCGCGGCCTGCAGGCCGGCGACCGCTGGTGCCTGCACGTGCTGCGCTGGGTGGAAGCCTGGCGCGCGGGCGCCGCGCCGCAGGTGGTGCTCGAGGCCACGCACGAGAGCGTCCTTGAATACGTTGCGCTTTCGGCGCTCAAGCAGCGCGCGCTGGACCTGAACTAGGCGTCAGCTTTCCAGATACCCCCGGCGCGCGCTTTGGGAGTACATTGGGAAACGAAGAACGCAAGCTGATGGCCTTGTGGGGGGGCGCATGAGCAGAGTCGCCAAAGATCGCCTGGATGCCGTACGGAACTACCTGCACGAGGTATTTCCGGACTGGGCGCTCGCCGAGAGCTGGGACGGCGACCGCGAGGCGCAGAACTTCCTCCTGAAAAAACAGAGCGAGCCGCTGCACCTGCTCAAGGTCAGCCGCAAGGTGCTCGAGGACTTCGGCCCGACGAGGCTGGGGCGTTTGCTGCAGGGATACCAGGTGGCGAGCGCGCTGCGCAAGGCGGAAAAGCACCGGGTGCTGCTCACGCAGCACGGAGTAGACAAGATCTAGGCTCTCGCGCCGGTGATCTGCGCGAGCCTTTCGCGGTCGATGATCGAGACTTCCAGGCCCGCCACCGCGATCAATCCCTGGTTGGCGAGTTCGCGCAGCAAGCGCGAGAGCGTCTCCTTCTTGACGCCGAGGCGCGCCGCGACTGTGGTCTTGGTGGCGGGCAGGCGCGCCATCCACGAACCGGGCTGGCCGTTCGGTTGCGCCAGCGAATTCAGGTAACAGGCCAGGCGCTGCATGCCACTTTGCTGCAGGCTCGCCTCGAGTTCGCCTAGCAGCTCCAGCACGTGCTCGGCGAGCGCGCCGGCTACGGTGCGCGCGAAGCCGGCGTCCTGTCCCATCAGGCGCAGCACCGGCGCGTGCGGAATCGTGGCCACCAGGCAATTCGACAGGGCCACCAGTTCCAGCGGGCAGGGCCGGTCGAGCAGCGCGGTAGCGAGGCCGAAGCTCTCGCCGGGGCCGAGCAGGCGCACCACCTTCTCCTCGCCGCTTGTGCGGCGCAACGCAAGCTTGGCCGAGCCGTAGGCCAGCGCCACTACGCCCGGGGTCCGCTCGCCGCGCCGGAGGATCGCCGCGCCGCGCCGCGCCTCGCGCAGCTGAGAGTGAAGCACCAGCGTGTCGAGGTCTTTGCGCGACACCTGATGAAACAACGGCAGACTTGAGATCACGCGCTCAAGCACCCGGTGATCCCTTGCGGGCACAACCCCAAATTGCACGTTCCCACGAAATCCGTTTTGCACAGCACAAATAATCGCGTAGCCCGCGCGCACCCCATTGACGCAGGTCAAAGGTTCCCAGCCGACATCGCTTGCGTTTGATCCAGATCAAATGGGACATGCGATTCGTCTGCCGCGCGCGCGCATTCCTAGGCAAGATCTGCGTAAGCGGCAGGCCGGAGGCCGCCGGAGTTGAAGCCAGCGGGAGCAATGAAGAGAGCCGCCAGATGCAGCGACCGACCGTAGCGCCCGCGACCGAGGGGAGACCGCAATGAGGGTAACGCACGCATCCAGTTTCGCGCTCGGACTCGGGGAACTGTTCAAGTGCCTGGGGCGGTCCGGGCTCACGGCGCTGGCGCTTGCCATGATCGGCGCCGGTGGCGCTTACGCGGCCGGCCCCGCCCCGGAAGTGTGCGCCAATTGCCATCAAGCCGCGGTTGCCCACTACAAGGGCTCGATTCACGGGCAGAAGGGAAACCTGAGAGGCCCGGCAAACGCCGGCGAGTGCTCCACCTGCCACGGCGACGGGACCGAGCACGTCAAGGCCGGCGGCGGCAAGGGCGTTGGGGGCATCAAGAATCCCGGCGGCAAGAGCGTGTCGATGGCTGCCGATGACAAGAACGCAACCTGCCTTGGCTGCCACGCCGGCGGCAGCAAGCGCACGCACTGGGAAGGCAGCACGCACCAGACTCGCGGCAATTCCTGCACCAGCTGCCACACCATGCATTCGCAGGACATGGTGCTGGCCAAGCTCACGCAGCCCGAGGTGTGCTTCAACTGCCACAAGCAGCAGCGCGTCGAAGTCAACCGGGTGTTCCGGCATCCGATCCTGGAAGGCAAGGTGGCCTGCTCGGATTGCCACAATCCTCACGGTTCGATCGGCCGGGCGCTCATGAAGCGCGACAGCGTGGTCGAGACCTGCTACCAGTGTCATGCCGAGAAGCGCGGGCCGTTCGTGCATGCCCATGAGCCGGTGAACGAGGACTGCTCGATCTGCCACAACCCGCACGGCACGGTGGCGGACAGCATGCTCAAGACGCGGCCGCCGTTCCTGTGCCACCAGTGCCACACGCCGCACGGCGGCACGATAGCAACGTTGAGGGGACAGCCAGGGGTGACCACGGGCGCCCTTACCGGCAAGCACAGCATCAACCTGACCCAGGCAAGGGGTTGCCTGAATTGCCATACGCAGATTCATGGCGGCAACAATCCGAGCCTGACGCATCCCACGCCGCAGTTCATGCTCCGCTGAGAAAGGGCGAATCGATATGAAGACCTTGAACCAGCGTCCCGGCTTGAGCCGGACATTGATTGCCCTTGCGGTGGTTCTGGCGGTCAGCCCGGCGCGCGCGCAGGAGGAGGGCGGCATCGCCCGCGGCCCGGTCAACGGCCCGGGGTACACCAGCACCGCACCCGAGAGCTCGATCAGCGTGGGCGTGGGCGTGTCGAGCGGCGACGAGAAGGACCGCGCGCGCTGGGGCATCTTCAACGGCCTGCGCGTTGACGAGGTCAACGGGTTGGTCGGGTTCAGTTACTTCAACCGCGACGCCGAGTCGGGCAAGTGGATGAGCCTCGAGGGCCGCAACCTCGGCCTCGACAACCGCGAGCTGGGCTACTCCTACCGCAGGCTGGGCGACTTCAAGTTCAACCTCGACTACAGCGAAGTGACGCGCCACGATCCGCGCACCATCAATACCAGCCTGCAGGGCGCGGGAAGTACCACGCCCACGGTTTCGCTTCTCGCCACCCCGGGGACCGGGCAGGAACTGAATCTCGAGCTCCAGCGCAAGAGCATCGGCCTGATCCTCGAAAAGCAGTTCGGCAGCTACCAGGTCGAGGTTAACTTCAAGAACGAAGACAAGAGCGGCGCGCGCTTGTTTGGCAGGGGATTTGCCTGCAGCGCCGCCTGGCAGACCGCGGGCGTGTGCAGCGCAGGGACCACACCGGCGGCGGTCCTGATGCTGCCGGAACCCGTCGACTCCACAATCCGGCAGCTCGATCTCAAGCTGAACTATTCCGGCGATAAGCTGCGCTTGAGCACCGGCTATTACGGGTCGTTCTATGTCAACAACAACAGCACGCTTACGCCAACCATCTCAGGCCCGCTCGGAAACCAGAATGGCGGATTGAATGCCCCGAATGCGGGACTCAGCGCGCACTTGGCCACGCCCATGGCCCTGTGGCCCGACAACCAGGCGCACCAGCTGTTCGTGGCCGGCAATTACGCGTTCACGCCGAAGACGCGCGCGAACTTCAAGTACTCCTATACCCACGCGACCCAGAACGAGAGCTTCGCCGAAATGGGGCTGAGCGGGGCGCCCGGTGGCAGGACCGACCTGGGTGGGGTAATCGACAACACCAAGGCGCAGGTCGGCCTCTCGACGCGTCCGATGGACAAACTGCATATGCACGGCGACGTCACCTACGAAAGGAAGAAGAACAAGACGCCGCTTGACGTCTACAACATCTTCACCGGGGGGCCGACACCGATTCTCTCCGGTCCTACGAAGAACACCTTTACCAACGGCAATCAATCCTCCGAGAGGTACGGCGCGAAGCTCGAGGCGAATTACAGGCTGCCGAAGAACTACCATCTGATCGGCGGCGCCCAGTACGAGCACGAGGATTTCGGCACTTTCACGCCGACCGAGGTCGCCGGCGGCATCAGCGGGCTCAGGCAGCAGATGGAGGAAACCATTTTTTGGGCGGAGTTGAGGAAGTCGATGTCCGAGACCTTGACCGGCTCCATCCGGTATACCACCAGCCGCAAGACGGGAGATTCGCCCTGGCTGAAACCGCGTTCCCTCCCGAGCACGGGCGTGATCGAGGCGAGTCCCGATTGCCAGTCCACGGGCGCGAACGCCTGCATCTATAACCGCACCGCCATCTTCCCGTTCATTTTCATGGATCGGGAGCGGGAAGTCATTCGGTTGCGGGGTGAATGGGCGCCGAGCGAGAAGTTGTCATTCCAGCTGCTGTTGGACAACGGCATGGACGAGTACCACGGGCCGACCCAACACGGCCTGCGCAATACCAAGATGTACAACGTTGCCCTGGACATGAGCTACAGGATCTCCGACGCGTGGAGGTTCAACGCCTACGCGTCCGTCGGCGAACAGTCCAGGGACTCCGGCCATTCGACCGGTTACGACGCGATCGTCACGGACAATGCCGTCAGCCTGGGCGCGGGCATTCTCGGCAGGTGGACGCCGCGGCTGCAGGTCGGCGCCGACTTCATGTGGATCGAAGACACGCTGGAATACTTTCAGGCCGCGGATCCGCTCGCTTCCCCAGCGAACAAGGCGTTGCTGGACAGCACGGGAGGACTGCCCAATGTCACTTACAAGCTGCTCCGGCTGAAGTTGTATGGCGAATATGCGCTGCAGAAGAACTCCGCCGTGCGCCTCGACCTGGTCTACAACCGCACGTTCTTCAACGAATGGACCTACAATTTCAACGGCACCCCTTATCTGTATAGCGACAATACAACGCTCAGCGCCCAGGAGAAGCAGACCGTCACCTTCATCGGTGCAAGCTACATCTACAAGTTCAACTAGGTCCGCAAGCCCTGGCCCGCTGCGGTCTGCGCCATGGACGCGGTAAAGGCCTGGCACACCGAGCACGAATACTTCCGCCGGCTGCTCACCCTGCTGCACAAGCAGCTCGACGCCTTCCACGGCGGGGAGAACCCGAACTACGAGTTGATGCTGGACATCGTCTCGTATCTGCGGGAGTACTCCGACAGGGTTCATCATCCGCGCGAGGACGTCGCTTTTGACCGGCTGGCGCAGCGCGCCCCGGAGCTCGCGCTGCCGCTCGCCCGGCTCAAGCAGGAGCACCGGGTGATTGCCCGCGCGGGCGAGGTGCTGGTCGGCCACCTGGAGGCGATCCTGAGCGACGCGGTGGTGCCGCGCGCCGAGGTGGAGATGGCGGTCGCGACCTACCTCGTGTACTACGGCAACCACATCGCCAAGGAAGAGGAGGATGTGCTCGCGCGCGCAGCCAGCCTGCTCGGCGCGGAGGACTGGGCCGCGGTGAAGGACGCTGCGCATGGCCGGGATCCGCTGTTCGGGGAGCCGCCCGAGGAGCGCTTCCGCAGCCTGCGGCGGCGGATCGCCCTGGAGACCTAGCAGCCGACACTCACGTCAACCTGCGTTGGGGTCCGTGCGTTGATTTCCCTGCGTTGAGGCAGGCGCTGCGCGGTGACTCGGGTTTCACGCCATGCCTGCGGTTGCCGGATAATATGCGCGCACGCACAACGAAAAGGAGATCGCAATGAAGACAATGCTGATGGTCGTGGCCGCGGCTGGTGCCCTGATCGCGGGCGGTGTCAATGCGCAATCGGGCGCCGACGTCGTCAAGGCGAAGGGCTGCATGAACTGCCATGAGGTCGCCAAGAAGAAGGTCGGTCCGTCCTACAAGGATGTCGCCGCCAAGTACAAGGGCGACAAGAATGCCGAGGGCAGCCTGGTGGCCAAGCTCAAGGAAGGCAAGAGTCACCCGAAGGTCACCGCTTCCGACGCCGAGCTGAAGGCGGCGGTCGGCTACGTGCTCGCGCAATAGCGGGAGGTTGCGCTTGAGGCATGCACTGCTGCTGGCGGGTTTTCTGACGGTGGCTGCGAGCGTGGCGCCGCAGCTGGCGGGCGCTGCCAATGCAGGCGAGCGCAGCGGCAAGGAAGTGGTCGCCGCGACCTGCGCGAGCTGTCATGCCAAGGGCACGCACGGTGCGCCGAGAATCGGCGACAAGAAGGCCTGGAGCAACCGCATTGCGCTGGGCCTGAGCAGTCTCACGCAAAGCGCACTGAAGGGCATCCGGGCAATGCCGGCGCATGGTGGAAGCCCGGATCTCACCGACCTCGAGATCGGCCGCGCGATCGTCTACATGGTCAACCGCTCGGGCGGCCGCTGGGCGGAGCCCTCGAGCCTGGCGGATCTTGCCGCCGAGCGCAGTGGCCCGCAGATCGTCAAGGAGCAGTGCGCGAAGTGCCACCAGAGCGGCGTTGGCGGCGCGCCCCGGATCGGCGATCGCGAGGCTTGGACCCCGCGGCTCAAGGACGGCCTCGACAACGCGGTACGGTCGGCGATTCACGGGCATGGCGGCATGCCGCCGCGCGGCGCCCGGGCCGATCTCACCGACGCCGAAGTGCGCAGCGCGGTCCTCTACATGGTCAACCCGGTCGCCGCGGCGCAAAAGGGCGCGCCGGTTGCGCCGCCTTCCGCCCCGTACAAGTCGGTCGACGGGATCAATGTGTATCTGGGTTTCGCACCGGCGGAAACCATGCGCGCCTTTGCGCAAGGATCGGTGGAACGGTCGATGCACGGCGGGGTGCCCAGCGGCAGCGGCTACTACCACGTCAATGTTTCCCTGGCCGACGCCGCGACCAAGGCGCCGATCGGCGACGCGAAGGTCGACATGAGCCTGCGGGAGCCCGGAGGCAGCGGTGTTTCCAAAACGCTCGAGCCGATGATGGTCAACAACGCGCCGAGCTACGGGAACTACTTCAGGATGCGCGCCAAGAGCTCCTACGTGGTCACTGTACGGATCCGCAAGCCGGGTGCGCCGCGGCCTGTCGAAGCCACCTTCGAGCACCGCACTTACTGATTCCGCCGTTCCCGGCGCCTCCTACTTCGCCGGTTGGGCGGCGTAGTACGAGGCGATGCTCTCGATCACGGCGTCGCCGTAGGGCTTGCCTCGCGAGGCGGCTTGATCCATATCAAGCGCACCTCGGAGATCGCGCCTATTTCGCCGCCAGCGCTCCCGCCACCGCCAGAACGAACACTGTTGCCTTAATAACGCCTCCTTGCAGTTGGAAAAAGTGGTTACCCCGCACGGGACGCAAGACCGTGCAGCACCAGGACGAGAAGCAGCAGGCCGATGCCGATCAGGGTGAAGCCCAGGATCCTGGAGCCCAGGGTCAGGGGCCGCGACGGCGCATCCACCAGATACTTCTCCAGCTGGCCGGTCTCCAGCAGGCGCCGGTACTCTAGCGTGTGCTCGCGCCGGAACTCCTCCAGCGGTACGGCGCCCGTGAACATCACGATGTCGAGCGGGAACTTGTCGGGCCGGAAGTGGTTGTTGAAGAAATGCACCGTGAACAGGAACACCGCGGCTAGCACCGCTTCCTCGCCGTGCACGATCGTCGCCACGTTGAACACCCAGCCCGGCAGCACTGAGGCGGTGAGGGTCGGGACCGCCAACATGAAGCCGCTGCCGCCGATGATCGCCATGCCCCAGAACACCGCCCAGTAGTCGAACTTCTCCCAGTAGGTCCAGCGCTCGAACACCGGCCGCGGGCCCCGCCCCAGGAACCACTTGAACATCGCGATCATGTCCTTCAGGTCCTGCCAGTTCGGCACCAGCGATTGCGGTCCGAACCACTTGAAGGTCCTCCAGTTGCGCGCGAAGCGGATCGCGAGATACACCAGGTGGACGAAGAAGATGCCGAGCATCAGGGCGGCCGCGGTGCGGTGCACGATCGCCGCCACCTTCGGGCTGCCGAAGGCATCGATCACCACTTTGGCCCACGCCGTTTCGGCGAAAAATACCGCCATTCCGGTGAGCACCAGGGTCATCACGCTCAAGGCGAACGCCAGGTGGGCCAGCCGCCAGATGGGGCCGAAGCGCTGGTACTGCTTGCCTTGCAGCTGCAAGGATTCATCCGCGAGGACGTGCGGCCTTGCCTTGCGTGCCTGCCGATCCCGGTACTCCCGGTAGAACCACAGTGCGGTGTGCGTCCAGAAGAACGCGAACACGCCGATCAGCAGCGCGATCATGGACTTCGTTGCGATCCACACGTGCGGATAGCGGTCGAAATCGTCGCTGGTGGCGTGCGGCTCGAAGGTGACGAAACCCGCGGTGGCATTGGCGTGGCATTTCTGGCAGGTGCCCAGCCGATTGTCCGGATGCACCGTCGAGGCCGGATGGTCCACGCGCTGGATGGCATGACTTCCGTGGCAGTCGAAGCACTTCGCCGTATAGGCGTAACCCAGGACGTTGACCTTGCCGTGGTAGGTCCCGGTGTAGGACTTGTAGTTCTCGACGTGGCAGGAGCCGCAGTTGCTGGCAATGACGAGCCTGGCCGCGTCGCCTTGCGTACGTCCGACGTCATGCATGGTGTGGCAGTCGGAGCACACCGCCGCAAAGGCGTTGCGGTTCTCGAGGACTTCCTTGCCATGCACCGAAGTCGCGTAGAGCGCGCGCTGCTTCACATGGCATGTGCCGCACGTGTCCGGAATGCCCAGGCGCCATGCGGCGCTCGCGGCGGCGTCCCTGCGCAGCACGCTTTCCGGGTGCGGAATCTCGGCGAACTTCCCGTGGCAGTCGACGCATTGCCGCGGGCCATGCACGCTTGCGGCGAATTTCTCCTGCGCCACGTGCAGCGAGCGCATCTTTCCGTCTGCGCCCGGCATCTCGAAGCCTTCGTTGCCATGACAGCCCAGGCAGAGGGCGTTGTCCGGCTTGGCCGCGGCCGCTGCGGCGGGCTTGGCGCCTGACCCCGGCGCCGCCGCAAGGTACTGCAGCATCGCGCTGAGCTCGGCATCGGTCGCCTCGACGGCAATCGGATGGTTCTTGCCCTCCTTGAGCGCCGCGATCAGCTTGGCCTCGGCCCCCTTGTATTTCGCCGCCGCCTGCTTCAGAGCGGGTCCCATCTTCTTTTCGTCGATGCCGTGGCAGCCGAGGCACCCCTTCGAGCTCAGCAGCTCCTGCCCGGACTGGGCCGTTGCAGCGCCGGCAATCAGCATCCCCAAAAGGCTGAGCAGCAACGCTATTGTTTTCATTAGTCCGCCACGCTAGCAGTCGACCGAGTCGCATACTTGATCAAGATCAAACTGCGCGTCAACCTGCTGATGTCTCCTGCGTGCATGGCGCGCGTCCTGGTTCTCTACGTCACCAGCGAAGGCCATACCGGCCTCATCGCCGGGCGTCTGGCGGCTTGCCTGGAGCAGGGCGGCATAGGCGTGGACCTGCATGAAGTGAAGCACGCCATGCCGGACCCTGCCGGCTACGACGGCGTCATCGTCGGTGCTTCCGTGCACTACGGGCACCATCCGGCACGCCTTCGCACGCTGGTGCGCGAGCAGCGCGCCGCCCTGGCCGGGCGGCCGGGGGCGTTCTTCTCCGTATGCCTGAGCGGCAAGGGGCATTACCGGGAGAAATTCCTCCGGCAATGCGGATGGGCACCGCCGCACCAGGCGACGTTTACGGGCGCCCTGCAGTACAGCAAGTACGGCCCGTTCAAGCGGCTGGTCGTCATGGGGTTCGCCTGGATGGGCGGGCATGACACCGACGCGTCGAAAGACTACGACTATACAAACTGGAAGGCGGTCGAGAGCTTCGCGACCGCCTTCTCCCGGCAGCTGCGCTGAACGCTATTTGAGCTTGGTCGCCTGGATGTCGGCCTTGGCGCCGAACCCCACGGTGAGCGGGAACGAGACGTGGTGGCCGCGCGACGTCATGTTGTCGTCGTGCACCGCGAAGGCGAAGTTGTAGGCCTTGCCTGCCTGCAGCGCCTTGTCGTCAGGGTTGGCGAGGTTCAGCTTGCGCGCCCATACGACCGTCCACATGCCGTCATTCCAGACGCCCTTCGCCTGCTTGTTGTCCGCGGCCGATCCGGCGGCGTCCTCCGCGCTGACGACGTACTGCGAAACGAGGTCGCCTTCCTTCCAGCCGGCGTTGGGATCGAACGGTACCGTATTCTGGCCGCGCACCAGCACCGTGGGCGTCTTGCGCAGGTCCTCGATCCTGAGCGCCTTCTTGCCGGTTTTCTTCTCGTCGTACATGAATTTCGGCTGCTTGGTGGCCGCATCCAGGTTCGAGCTGAACGGGTTCTTGCCGGCGTCGAAATTGCGGTACTCGAGAACGTAGCCGTCGTCCGCCATGCCGACCGGGTTGGAGCGGTGCGCCCGCCATTGGATGAGGTCGAGGAAGCCGCCCGCGGCCTTGATCTTCTCGATCTCTTCGAGCGACTTGCCCTTGTCCCACGAAGCCATCGCGTCGGTGCGCGTGGAGGGCAGGTACTTGCGCACGTCGTTCTTCTTGATTGCCTGGAAGAACGGGTTCGCCTTGACTTGATCCGCGCTCGGCTGCTGCGGGGCGTCACGTTCGCCGTTGTGGCACGTGAGCCAGCAGCCCTGGTTCGCAAACCCGGGCACCTTGCCGTCGTCGATCATCATGTTCAGGCGGTCTTCGTAGACGACGGGCTGCTCGCCCTTGCGCACAGCCGCCGCGAGTCTCTGGTTGCCGTACGGCTTCCATTCCTTGCCGTCGAACCTGTAGAACGGATAGGCGTCGCCCGGATTCGCAGCGTTGGTCTTCCACTGGAAGCGGAAGTAGGCGTTCTCGCTGTCGTAGGCGACCTGCAGCCGCAGGGCAAGCACGCCGTTCTTTCCATCGATAGGCGTCGGTTCGAGCTTGTTTGCCTTGACCAGCTTGTTGCCGAGTTTTTCCTCGCTGTCCTTGTGGCAGGTCAGGCAGGCGCCTGCGCCGGCGACCACCGGGGCCCCGGGGTGCTCGGTGCTGCGCAGCCACTGGTAAGTGGACTGCCCGGGGTAGAACAGGGTCACGGTGCGCGCAGGCACGCCGCTCCAGTTGATGCTCGAAGGGTCGGCCGCCGCCGCCGGAGTCGCGAACGCCGCGGCGACGAGCAATGCGAGGGGAAGTGTGGCTGGGGTCTGTTTCATGAGGTCCTCTAGCGCTTGAAGCGGAACTTGGCTTCGATGGGGGTTGCGGCCTGCGCCCGGTGCACCTCCACCGCGATCGTGTAAGGCTCGACGCCCGTCATGCGGAAATAGTTGCCGTAGCTTCCGCCCCCGGCGCTGGGCAGGTCCATCGGCACGAGATTCTTGGTTTCTCCGCCGGTGACCGGGTTGGCGACCCTCGCCTGCACATGCGCGTCCTTGATCTCGGCCCTGGTGTCGCTGTCGCGCAAAGTGATGTTGATGTGGTAGTAGCCCCTGCCTTTGGGCTTGGGTTCGGGCAAGTGGGCCGCATCCGCCAGCATGACGCCCAGGTAGATCTCGGTTCCCCCGACGATCTGGAGGTTCGGGTCGCGCGCAGCCGGCTTGGTTGCGCTAGCCGCTGTCGCGGCAGCCGCGCCTGGATAGAACATGTACAGGATCGCGGATCGCAACTCGGCATCGGTGAGGTCCGCCAATCCGCCGCGGGCAGGCATCGCCCCATGGCCCTTGGTGGCGGAGCGCACGGTGGCGTTCAGCCCGAATTTCATGCGCTGCGCCCACGCCGCGCGGTCGTCGATCCTGGGCGCGCCGCTGACGCCCGTCTGGTGGCAGGTGGCGCATTGCTGCTTCACGATCTGCTCGCCAGTGCGATCGCCGCCCTGGGCCTGCGCGAGGCTACCCGCGACCAGCGCCGCGCAAGCGATCAGCCCGGCCGTTGCATGCGGACCCAGTTTCATCGATGCCAGCATAGACGCGCACCGGAGCGGGTTCTTGATCTGCGTCAATCCGCCGAGGCGCCCTTCGGGCGCAATACCGGCCTGTGCAGAGAGCGTCCTGGAAAAAAGGCGACAATAGCCATGTGCTGCAGGCGGCGGATCTAGAGTGCGAGCGAGGCGGAAGGAAGCTGTTCCGTGGGCTGTCGTTTGCGCTTGCGGGCGGCGAGTTGCTGCGCATCGCGGGGCCGAACGGCAGCGGCAAGACGAGCCTGCTGCGCATCCTGTGCGGGCTGCTTTCGCCGAGCGCTGGCGAGGTGCGCTGGAAGGGAACTGCGGTGCATTCCCTGCAGGAGGAGTATGCGAGGCAACTCGTCTATCTGGGGCATGCGCCGGCGGTGAAAGACGACCTCACGGCGGCCGAGAACCTCTCCATTGCGTGCACTCTCGCGGGCCTGCCGGCGGGCGAAGAGGCCGTGCGGCGTGCACTCGAGCAATATGGCTTGCCCGGGACGGACCAGCCGGTCAGGAAGCTGTCGCAGGGACAGCGGCGGCGTGCGGCGCTTGCGCGGTTGCTGCTGTGCGAAGCGCTGCCCTTGTGGCTGCTCGACGAGCCGTTCGCGGCGCTCGATGCGGCGGCGGTCGAGCTCACCCGGGGGCTGATCCTCGCGCAGGTCGCGCGCGGCGCGGCGGTGATCTATACCACGCACCAGGCAGATGGCCTGAAGGAATCCCGCATCGTCAATCTCGACGCGGCGGCGGCCTGACGTGCTGGCTGCGGTGCGCTGCATCGTCTACCGCGACCTGTTGCTCGCCATGCGCCGGCGCAGCGACGTCGCGACCGCGCTGCTGTTCTTCGTGATCGTGGCGAGCCTGTTTCCGCTCGGTGTCGGCGCGGAGCCGAACCTGCTGCGCTCGATCGCGCCAGGCGTCATCTGGGTGGCGGCGCTGCTCTCCTCGATGCTTTCGCTCGGGCGCCTGTTCGCCTCCGACCACGCCGACGGCACGCTGGAACAGATGTTGCTCGGCGCGTCGCCGCTGGGCGTCATCGCGGCGGCAAAGGTGCTGGCGCACTGGCTGGTGTCCGGCCTGCCGCTGGTGCTGATCGCGCCGGTCCTGGCGCTGCAGTACGACCTGCCGGGTTCGCTGGTTGGGGTGCTTGCCTTATCATTGCTGCTCGGCACGCCGGTGCTCAGCCTGTTAGGCGCCATCGGTGCCGCCCTGACGCTCGGGTTGCGGGGCGGCGGGGTGCTCCTCTCGCTGCTGGTCCTGCCGCTCTACGTTCCGGTGCTCATCATGGGGGCCGGAAGCGTGGAGATGGCGGCGGCAGGGCAGGGAGGGCAGGGCCAGCTTCTGCTCCTCGCCGCCATGCTGGTCGTCGCGGCCGCGTTCGCCCCCTGGGCGATTGCGGCAGCCCTTAGGATCTCTGCTGAATGAAATGGTACTGGTACGCCTCGCCCGAGACTTTCTACCCGCTGGCCGGGAAGATCGCGCGCAGCTGCGGCATCGCGGCGGCGGCGCTCCTGCTGGCCGGCCTGTACGTCGGCTTCCTCGTCGCGCCGACCGACGCGCAGCAGGGCGAGGCCTACCGCATCATCTTCATCCACGTGCCGGCGGCCTGGATGTCGATGTTCCTCTACGTGGTGATGGCGTTCTGGGCGGCGCTCGGGCTCGCTTTCAACACCCGGCTCTCGGGCATGATGGCGAGCGCCCTTGCCCCGACGGGGGCCCTGTTCACCTTCATCGCCCTGTGGACCGGCGCGCTGTGGGGCCGGCCCACCTGGGGCGCCTACTGGGTGTGGGACGCGCGGCTGACCTCGGAACTTATCCTGCTGTTCCTGTATCTGGGATTCATGGCGCTGCAGGCGGCGATCGACGACCCGCGGCGCGCCGACCGCGCAGGCGCCCTGCTGGCGATCGTCGGCGTGATCAACATCCCGATCATCTACTACTCGGTGCAGTGGTGGAACACGCTGCACCAGGGTGCGTCGGTGAGCCTGACCAGGGCGCCGAGCATGGCGGCGGCCATGCTGGCGGGGATGGTGCTGATGGCGCTGGCGTTCTGGGCTTACAGCATCGCAGCGGCGCTGGTGCGCGTGCGCTGCATAATCATGGAGCGGCGATGACCTGGGGCAGCTGGAGCGAGTTTTTCGCCATGGGGGGGTATGGCTGGTACGTATGGGGCTCCTACGGCGTGACCTTCGCGCTGCTCGGGCTCGAGGTGGTTCTTCTACTGAAAAGGACGAAGCAACGTGAAGCCAAGACATAAGCGCATGGCGGTGATCGGCCTGGGCGTGGTCGCGCTCGGCGCCGCCGCCGCGCTGGTATTGAACGCGTTCGAGCAGAACCTGGTGTTCTTCTTCACGCCTACGCAGGTTGCCGCCCACGAGGCGCCGCAGGGCCGCACCTTCCGCATCGGCGGCATGGTGGAGAAGGGAAGCGTGAAGCGCGAAGGCGTGCAGGTGCGCTTCCTCGTGACGGACACGGCCAAGACCATCCCGGTGCTCTACAGCGGTGCGCTGCCCGACCTGTTCCGCGAGGGCAAGGGCGTCGTGGCGCAGGGGCAACTCGGCGCCGACGGCGTGTTCCACGCACGCGAGGTGCTGGCCAAGCACGACGAAAACTACATGCCGCCCGAGGCGGCCCATGCACTGGAAAAGGCGGCCCTGGAGAAGGCGCAGAAGACGATCCAACGCCAATGATCCCCGAACTTGGCCAGCTGGCACTCTCGCTCGCGCTCGTCGTCGCGCTGGTGCAGGGCATCCTGCCGCTCGCGGGCGCCGCGCGCGGCGACTCCTCGTGGATGGGCGTGGCGCGGCCCGCGGCGCAGGCGCAGGCGATCCTCGTCGCCTTTGCCTTCGGCTGCCTGGTCTACGCGTTCGTCGCCAACGACTTCTCGGTGCAGAACGTCGCCACGAACTCCAACAGCGCGCTGCCGACGCACTACCGCGTGGCTGCGGCCTGGGGCAGCCACGAGGGGTCGCTCCTCCTTTGGTGCCTGATGCTCGGCGTGTGGATGTCTGCGGTGAGCCTGTTCAGCGCGCACTTGCCCGAGGAGATGGCGGCGCGCGTTCTCGGCGTGCTCGGACTGGTGAGCGCGGGCTTCCTCGCCTTCATGCTGTTCACCTCGAACCCCTTCGAGCGCCTGTTCCCCTCGCCGGCCGACGGGCGCGACCTGAATCCGCTGCTGCAGGACCTGGGCATGGTGATCCATCCGCCGATGCTCTACATGGGCTACGTGGGGTTCTCGGTGGCCTATGCGTTCGCCGTCGCCGCGCTCCTGTCGGGCAGGCTCGACGCCGCCTGGGCGCGCTGGTCGCGTCCCTGGACCACGGTGGCGTGGGTGTTCCTCACGCTCGGCATCGCGCTCGGCAGCGCCTGGGCCTATTACGAGCTCGGCTGGG
>JANMUO010000384.1:0-9798 GCA_031391655.1 Betaproteobacteria bacterium | reverse complement strand
CCCAGCGAGGGTCCGGGCTATTTTGCCACCACCCTCGAGCGCAAGGGGATTGCCTGGAAGCTGGTCGCGCTCGACGGGGGCCGCGCGGTGCCGAAAGACGCGCGGCGCTTCTCCGGGCTCGTCTTCATGGGCGGTCCGATGAGCGTGAACGATGACCTGCCTTGGGTTATTCCAGCGCTGGAGCTGGTGCGCGACGCGGCGCGCAAGGACGTGCCGGTGCTCGGCCATTGCCTCGGCGGGCAGTTGCTGGCGAAGGCCTTCGGCGGAGCGGTGCGCGCCGCCCCGGTGAAGGAGATCGGCTGGGGCGAAGTGCGCGTGGAGGCCAACAGCGTGGCGCGCGAATGGCTCGGACCGCTGCAGTCCTTCGAGTCCTTCCACTGGCACGGCGAGACCTTTTCCATTCCGCTCGGCGCCACGCGCGTGCTGGAGAGCGAGCATTGCGCAAACCAGGCGTTCGCGATCGGCAAGCACTTCGGCATGCAGTGCCACGTGGAAATGACCGAGCAGATGATCGGCGATTGGCTGGAAGGCGGGGCGCGCGAGATCGAGGAATCGCGCGCCAGCCCCGGCGTGCAGAAGCCAGAACAGGTGAAGCAGGACCTCGAGCGGCGTGTCGCGGCGCTGCACGCGGTCGCCGACCGGATCTACGACCGCTGGTGCGAATCCTTACCGCGCAGCTAGCGGTCCTGGGCCTGGCCGTACTGGCCGCAGCCCCCGCGCAGGCGCACCAGATCAGGCTGTCGAGCTCGAAGCTCGTCGTTCAAGGATTGTCGGTCACGGCGACGCTGGAACTGAACGGCGGGGACTTGGACGTCGCGGCGCGGCTGGCGCTGACCGGCGAGGGTGATGAGGTCCAGCCGCAACGGCTGGCCGCGCAGGAACGGGCCGTCCTCGACTACCTGCACGGGCGCGTGCTGCTGCAATTCGAAGGCGGGACTCAATGTCCAGCCGGAAATGAAGTGCTGCAGGCCAAGCGCGACCATGTCGTCGTGCAGCTTGGCTTTCGCTGCCCGCCGCTCGGCCGGCCGCTGGTCTATCGCGTAACCTTGTTTCACGAGATCGATCCGGCGGCCAGGCACATCGTCACCGTGGACGGCGACGAACCGCGCTTCGGCCTGCTCGGCGTCGCGAATCCCGGGATGCGGCTCTCGGGCGTTCGCGCCGGGCTGGGCGAGACGCTGTGGCACTACGTTGTCGCGGGGATCGAGCATATCGCCATCGGCTACGACCATATCGCGTTCCTGCTCGCGGTGATCGTGCTCGTCCGGCGTTTCTGGCCGCTGTTCGCGGCGGTCACTGCGTTCACCGTCGCGCACTCGATCACGCTGACGCTGGCAGTACTCGGACTGGTGGTTCTGCCTTCGCGCATCGTCGAGGTCCTGATTGCCGCGACCATCGTCTACGTCGCGGCGGAGAATTTTTTCATTCGCGACATCCGCCACCGCTGGTGGCTCACCTTCGCGTTCGGCCTGATCCACGGCTTCGGCTTTGCCTCGGTGCTGCGCGAGCATGGCATTCCGGACCACGCGCTGATCCCGGCGCTGGCGGCGTTCAACATGGGCGTCGAGGTCGGCCAGATACTGATCGTCGCGCTCGCGGCGTTCGCGTGGCGGGCAGGATTCGCGCTCGCCGGGAAAGCGGGCGTGCGTAGCGATGATGCGCTGCAGCGGCGCGCGTCGCTGGCGGTCTCCGCGGGCGTCCTGCTGCTCGGGCTTTACTGGCTGGGAGAGCGGCTGCTGGCGTGATGAAACCGTATTGACAGGCGCCCTTGCGCGGGCGGATAGTGGGCAATAACCGGGGGGTCATCATGAAGAAATCCATCGCAGTCCTGTTTTCCGTAGCCGCCGGCGCGATCTCGATGCCGGCGCCGGCCGACACCACCGACGTCAAGACGCAGTCCCGGGTGCTGGTGAAGAAAATGGGCGCCCACTGCGTGGACGACCGCAACTGCTTCAACCGCTATCATCCGGCCATCAAGCCGGTGATGACGGCCAAGCCGGGTCAATACCTCACTTTCGAGACCCGCGATGCGCTCGACTCGGATCTCAACATCAACTCGCAGCCGAAGGATCTCCGTGCGGTGGATCTCAATCTCGTGCATCCGCTTACCGGCCCGGTCCACATCGAAGGCGCGAAGCGCGGCGACCTGCTGGCGATCACGCTGATTGACATCGACCCGGACGAATACGGCTACACCACGGTGGTGCCCGGCTTCGGTTTTCTGCGCGACCGCTTTCCGGAACCCTTCATCGCCAACTGGAGGCTGAACCGGGTCGAGGCGACGTCCGACCAGCTCCCGGGCGTACGCATTCCCTTCAACGGCTTCATGGGCACCGTGGGCGTGCTGCCCGGCTTGCCCGAAGTGGATGCCTGGGAAGCGCGCGAGACGCAGCTTGGCAAGGCCGGAGGGGTGGCCCTACCGCCGGAACCCACCGGTGCCTTGCCCGCAGCCGTTTGCGGCCCCAATGGCAGCCACAAGAACAAATGCCTGCGCACCATCCCGCCGCGCGAGAACGGCGGCAACATGGACGTCAAGCAGATGGTGGTCGGCACGACGCTGCTGCTGCCTTGCTTCGTGGACGGCTGCGGGCTGTTCATTGGCGACGTGCACTATGCCCAGGGCGACGGCGAGGTGGCCGGGACCGCGATCGAGATGGGCGCCAAGGTGACGGTGCGTACCGAGATCCGCAAGGGCATGGCCTCGATGATCAAGGCGGGGCCGCACTTCGAGGGCGGCTCGCAGCTCAAGAGACTCGAACCGGACGTGTTCCATGCCACGGTTGCCTACCCGCTCAAGAAGGCGGGCGAAGTGCCGCCGCAGCACAAGTACCTCAACGGCGACAAGATCGCGCCGCTCACCAACCTGTCCGAGGACCTCACCGTCGCCGCGCGTGGCTCGCTCAACGAGATGATCGACTGGCTGGTCGCGACCTACGGCTGGCAACCCGTGCAGGCCTACGTCTACGCCAGTGTCGCCTGCGACCTGCGCATCAGCAACGTCGTGGACGTGCCCAACTACGCCGTCACTACGATCTGCCCGCTGGAGAACATCCGCAAGTAGGGCGGCAGGTGCCCGGCGGGGGATCATGAATCGCCGACAATTGCTCTGTCTTGCGGCAAGTTCCGCGGGCTGGGTACTGCTTTCCGGTCACTCGCCTTACCGGCAGTGGATCGTTTACCGGGAGACCCACCTGATCATTCTCACCAGCCGCGACGATCTCGGCGCCGATGACTTGGGCGAGAAGTTCGCCGCCATCGTGCGCGGAGCGCTGCCCGACAGCCAGGCGGCGGTCGGGCGAGGGCCGCGCGTGCAGCGCATCGCCAGCCTGATCTCCACCCGGCAGGTGGCGGTCGGCGTCGTGTCGCGACCCAACGCGCTGGCCATGTATCGCGGGGAAGGACCGTTCCGGCAATACGGAGCCATTGCGTTGCGGGTGCTGGTGCAGAACGATGGGTATCGTCTGGTGTGCCACAACGACTTCCTGCCGCAGCATGGTTTTCTCCTCGCCGAGGCGCTGATGGAGAACGGCAAGGACCTTGGCCTGTCCATACCCGCGCAAGGCGCGGCCGGCAGCGGTGATATCCCTCCGCACGTGGGCGCACTGGCTTTCGCTGAAAGACGGCCTCTCGATCTGCGCAACGCGCAGTAATGTTGCGAATCCTCGTTGCCTGCCTGGTGGCGAGCCTGCCCCTGGGGGCGATGGCGCACGACCTCATCACCGCAGAATCCGCGCAAACCTACCTAGCCGCCGTGGCGGAGTCGCAGAACAAGATTGCATCGAAGGAGCCGGCGGCAGGACGGGCCCAGGCGCAGCTCGACCTGGGGAAAACTCTCGACGAAATCCGCGAGCTGATCAACCGCGATCTTGCAGCTCATGGAAAAGTGCAGGGGTTGCCGTCCAACTACCTGCTGGCCGAGTTGCAGCGCCAGGGCGTGCCGCTCGCCTGGTCGGAAAAGCGCCGCCGATTTGACGCCAACACGCAGTACTTCGAACAGGCGCTCGCTCTAGCGCCTCGCGGCGCGCACGCGACCGATGCGGGGCTGCGGCTGCTGCTGGGGCGCTTTTACGACAGTTTCGAGAGCGATCCGCTCGTGGCGGACGAGTCGTGGCCGCGGCTCACCGAGCAGATCGCGCTGGCGCAGGGCCTGGCTGGGCGCCCCCTGCAAAGCGACGTGCGCGAGGAAGTCGAGTTCATCGGCGTGGTACTGCATGCACGCGCCAGTCTGCGCGCGCCGGACGCGGGTGCGAAACGCAGTCACGGGGCAAGGGCAAGGCAAGCGATCGCTGCGTTCGAGGCACGCTATCCGGACAGCCTGCGCACGGCAGTGATGCCGATACTGCGCGCAGCGCTCGACAAGAACTAGTCGCGGAAGTTGATGTACTGCAGCGGTACGTCCGTCACGGACGTGCGCACCAGCTGGATCGCCGCCTGCAGGTCGTCCTTCTTGGCCCCCGAGATGCGCAGCAGGTCGCCCTGGATGGAGGCCTGGACCTTGAGCTTGGACTCCTTGATGAGCTTTTGCATCTGCTTGGCCTTGTCCTGCGCGATGCCGGTCTTTACCGTGACCAGGCGCTTCACCTTGTCGCCGGAAATCTTCTCCACGTCGCCCAGCTCGAGGCAACGCACGTCGATGCCGCGCTTGGCCATGCGCTGGCGCAAGACATCCAGGACCTGTCCGAGCTTGAACTCGTCGTCGGCGTAGACGCCGAGCTCGAGTTCCTTCTGCTCGATGCGCGCATCCGACCCCTTGAAGTCGTAGCGGTTCTGGATCTCCTTGTTGGCCTGCTCCAGCGCGTTCTTCACTTCCTGCTGGTTGACCTCGGAGACGACGTCGAAGGAGGGCATGTGGAGTTCGCGGCTAGCGCGGGTTCAGGCGCAGCAGTTCGTCGACCCAGCGCGTGGTCACGCCGCGCAGCCAATCCGGGTCGGTCTCGTCCTGGTAGCCGGCGAAGGCGGAAGCGGCGATCGCCTTGCCGCGCACCAGCATGTAGGTGTTGGTGGCGAGCAGGTACTGCGGTTTGGCGTTGGCCCGCGTTGGCACGCGCGTGCCCAACAGCACCGACACGGAATCCGGCGTGCGGCGCAGTTCCCAAAGCAGGGTCGCCTGGCCGGGCGTCTGGGCGTCGAGATACTTGCGGATGTCGGCGGGTTCCGCCGGGGTGCCGAAACCGCGCACGGCATCCGCGACATAGGCCTTGAACTCCGTTGCGCCCATGCGGTCGCGTTCCATGGCGCGCGGCGTGGCCACCAAGAGGTAGCGGCGCATGTCCGGCGAATCGCCGCGCGTGAAGCCGCGCAGGTCCGCGTCGGTCAGGGCGAAGAGCAGGATGCGGTTGGAGGCCGAGGTAAGCGCTTCGGCCGCCTCCTGCAGGCGCGGCGAGGCAAGGTCGAGCGTGTCGGCGAAGCCCGGCGGCGTGTCCAGCGCGACGCGCTCGGTGCCCAGGCGCACGGCGAACGGCGCGGCGGCGCAGTTCAGCGCGACGGCGGCGAGCAGGGCGGCGAGAATGCGCACGACCGCCATTCTACGTATCATCCAGAGTTTGCGGAGAGCAGCAGCGTGGCGACGATACTGGGTACGCTTCCCAAGGGGGAAAAGGTCGGCATCGCCTTCTCGGGCGGGCTCGACACGAGCGCCGCGGTGCACTGGATGCGCGCGAAGGGCGCGATCCCCCATGCGTACACGGCCAACCTCGGCCAGCCGGACGAATCCGACTACGCCGAGATCCCGAAGAAGGCGCTCGCCTACGGGGCCGCGCGCGCGCGGCTCGTGGAATGCCGGCCGCAGCTCGTCGCCGAGGGCATTGCGGCGATCCAGTGCGGCGCGTTCCACATCTCCACCGGCGGGGCGACCTATTTCAACACCACGCCGCTCGGCCGCGCGGTCACCGGCACCATGCTCGTCGTCGCCATGCGCGAGGACGAGGTCGGCATCTGGAGCGACGGCAGCACCTACAAGGGCAACGACATCGAGCGTTTCTACCGCTACGGGCTGCTCTCGAACCCGTCCCTGAAGATCTACAAGCCCTGGCTCGACCAGAGGTTCAGCGACGAGCTGGGCGGGCGCAAGGAAATGTCCGCCTACATGGCGAAGGCGGGCTTCGACTACAAGATGAGCGCCGAGAAGGCCTACTCGACGGATTCCAACATCCTGGGCGCCACGCACGAAGCGAAGGACCTGGAGTTCCTCGACAAGGGCATGGGCATCGTCAAGCCGATCATGGGCGTCGCCTTCTGGCGCGAGGACGTGGCGGTGAAGGCGGAGAAGGTTTCGGTGCGCTTCGACAAAGGCGTCCCCGTCGCGCTGAACGGCCAGCGCTACTCGGATGCGGTCGCGCTCTTTGCGGAGGCCAACGCCATCGGCGGCCGCCACGGCCTGGGCATGTGCGACCAGATCGAGAACCGCATCATCGAGGCGAAGAGCCGCGGCATCTACGAGGCGCCGGGCATGGCGCTGCTGCACATCGCCTATGAGCGCCTGGTCACGGGCATCCACAACGAGGATACGATCGAGCAGTACCGTGCCAACGGCCGGCGGCTGGGGCGCCTCCTTTACCAGGGGCGCTGGTTCGACCCGCAGACCATGATGCTGCGGGAGACCGCGCAGCGCTGGGTGGCGACGGCGGTGACGGGCGAGGTGACCCTCGAACTGCGCCGGGGCAACGACTACACGGTCCTCGACACGAAGAGCCCGAACCTCACCTACAAGCCCGAGCGGTTGACGATGGAGAAGGGCGAGGAAGTGTTCTTCACGCCCGGGGACCGCATCGGCCAGCTCACCATGCGCAACCTCGACATCGCGGACACTCGCGACAAGCTGCGCGTGTACGGCGAGGCGGGGCTGCTCGGGGATTCGACGGGGTCCGGCGTTCCGCTGTTGGGGCCGGAAAAGAAGAAGGGATAGGGCGTGCGCGCGGCAGCTGCCGCCGTGCTGCTGCTCCTCGCCGCGCCTGCAGCGGCGCAGCCCTCCCTCGCTTACGACCCGCCCGCCGGCTGGACCCGCGGCCCGTACAGCCTGCCCGTGGTGTACACCGCGCCAGGTGGGGACGCTGAGCTGCACGTCTACGACTTCCAGCGCTACACCGGCGACGTCCGCCAGCGTTTCCAACAGACCCGCCTCTTCGAGCTGATCGGCATCGAGCACCGCGAAAGCGGGACGCTCGAGCCGCCGAAATTCGCCGAGATCCAGGTGAAGGGTGCGGGCGCGTCGCCGCTAGCGACCTTCGTCGCGCCGCACGGCGGCGTGAACCGCCTGCACCTGCGCGTCGCGATCCCGCAGCCGGGCGCAGTGGCCCTGGTGGATTTCAACGTGCGCAGCCAGGAGGCCTGGACGCGCAACCTGCCAGAGGTGGACCGGGTGTTCGCTTCGATGCGGGTGGGCGACGCCAAGGCGGCGCCCGCTTCCGCGCCGCGGCCTGCGCAGGGCGTGGCCGGTCTCTACCTCGCGACGGTGCGGCGCATGGTGTTCCGGGCCACCGGTGGCAGCGAGTGGACGGTGACCACCGAGTTCTACCTCCTGTCGCCCGACGGAAAACTGCACCACGGCTATGGGTTGCCGGAGGTGCCCGGCGGCGACATCCGGCGCTTCGACTACGACAAGGCGCGGCGCAGCGAGCCGGGCAACAGCGGCAGCTATGCGGTCAGCGGCAACCGCGTCACGATCGTGGTGGGGCAGGACAAGACGACGGCGACGCTCCACGGTGCGGACGAGATCGAGATCCGCGGAACGAAGTACAAGCGCTCGGCCAGGTAGCTACTTCCCGAGGGCGAGCTTGACGCCGAAGGCGACCAGCATGGTGCCGGCCACGCGGTTCAGCCAGACGCCGGTGCGCGGGCTGGCGCGCATGCGGTCGGCGGCATAGTGCGTGACGGTCGTGAGGATCGCGCAGTAGAGGAAGGTCAGGGCGGCGATCGTCAGCGCCATCACGCCGAAGGTCAGCAGCCCCTGGTGCCGCGCCGGGTCGACAAATAGCGGAAAGAACGCCATGTAGAACACGATCGCCTGGGGGTTGAGGAGCGTGATGAGCATCGCCTGCTGGAAAAAGCGGCGCGGCGCCATGTCGAGGACCGGCGCGTCGCCGGGCCTGGCGAGGATCATGCGCACGCCAAGGTAGGCCAGGTAGAGCGCGCCGGCGTACTGCACCAGCCCGAACACGCCCGGGTTCGCGGCGAGCAGCGCCGCCACGCCCGCCACGGCGAGCCACATCAGCAACTGGTCCGCGACGATCACGCCAAGCGTCGCCGCCAGCCCGCCGGCGATCCGGCCCTTGGTGGTGGAGGTAATGATGGCGAGGTTGCCGACGCCCGGGATGGCGAGGAACACGATCACCGCGACGACGAAGGCCCAGTAGTCCGCAACCCCAAGGTCGGCAACCCCGAACATCACTTCTTCTTCACCTTGCCGAGCAGCAGGAACTCCAGCAGCGCCTTTTGCGTGTGCAGGCGATTCTCCGCCTCTTCCCAGACGACGCTCTGCTTGCCGTCGATGACGGCGGTGGCGACTTCCTCGCCGCGGTGCGCGGGCAGGCAGTGCATGAACAGTGCGTCTTTCCTGGCCACCTTCATCATGTCCGCGTCCACCTGCCAGTCCTCGAAGTCGCGCTTGCGCGCCTCGTTCTCGGCTTCGAAGCCCATGCTGGTCCAGACGTCGGTGGTGACGAGGTGCGCGCCTTTCGCCGCCTGCATCGGGTCGCGGAATTCCTCGTAGTGCGAGGTGCCGTACAGATTGGCGCGCTCGGGCTCGACTTCGTAGCCCGGCGGCGTGGAGACGTGCACGTTGAAGTCGAACACTTCCGCTGCCTGCAGCCAGGTGTTGCACACGTTGTTCGAGTCGCCGATCCAGGCTACGGTCCTGCCCTTGATCGAGCCGCGATTGTCCACGAACGTGAAGATGTCGGCGAGCACCTGGCACGGGTGGTACTCGTTGGTGAGGCCGTTGATCACCGGCACGCGCGAATTCTCCGCGAAGCGCTCGATGATCGCCTGGTCGAAGGTGCGGATCATCACCACGTCGCACATGCGCGAGATCACCTGCGCGGCGTCCTCCACCGGCTCGCCGCGCCCCAACTGGGAATCGCGGGTGTTGAGGAAGATCGCGGCGCCGCCCAGCTGGTGCATGCCCGCCTCGAAGGAGAGCCGGGTTCTCGTGGACTGCTTCTCGAAGATCATCACCAGGGTGCGGTCTTCCAGCGGCCAGTAGCGCTTGTAGCGCTTGAACTGGTCCTTGATCCAGCGCGTGCGCGCGAACAGCTGCCCGAACTCGGCGCGCGAGAAGTCGTTGAATTGCAGGAAATGGCGCAGCTTCGCCATGCGGGGACCCGGCGGCCTTCAGCGCGCCGCGGCGGCGCGCGGAGCTGCGGCGGACTGCTCGAGGAATTCCCTGACGATCGGCGCGAGGCGCTCGACCACCTGCCGGCCCTCGACCTCGTCCATGACGAGCGCGGGCAGGATGCGGATCACGTTGTCAGCGGTGACATTGGTCACCAGGCCGCGTTCGAGCGCCGTCTTCACGATCTCGCCGCAGGGCCGGTCGAGCTCGACGCCGATCATCATGCCCATGCCGCGGATCTCGACCACTCCATCGACGCCAGCGAGCGCTGCGGCCAGGCCGCCCCGGATCGCATCGCCCACACGCATGGCGTTGTCCAGAAGGCCTTCGTCCTGCATGGTGTCGAGCGTCGTCACCACGCCGCACATGGCGAGCGGGTTGCCGCCGAAGGTGGAGCCGTGGTTGCCTGGCTTGAACACGCCCCTGGCGCGGTTGCCGACCACGCAGGCGCCCACCGGCACCCCCGAGGC
>JANMUO010000313.1:0-7850 GCA_031391655.1 Betaproteobacteria bacterium | reverse complement strand
GGAGCGCTCGAGGTCGGTGTCCTCGACGCGCAGGATGAACATGCCGCCGTGCCGGCGCGCATAGGCCCAGGAAAAGAGCGCCGTGCGCGCGCCGCCGATATGCAGGAACCCCGTGGGGCTGGGGGCGAAGCGCGTGCGCACAGTGTTGTCGGTCATGGGTGCTAGGATTTTCCCATGTCCGCGACATTCCAGCCCCCGACTTTTCAACCCAATCATATGCCGGGCTACGTGCTGCCGAAGTACGAATACCGCAAGCCGCCCGAGCTGGAAGGCGGCGCGAGCCCGACGTACCCGGTGGCGATCGTGGGCGCGGGCCTTGCCGGGCTCACTGCGGCGCTCGAGCTCGGCAGCCGCGGCGTGCGCTGCGTGCTGCTCGATGACGACGACACGGTGGGCGCGCAGGGCCTGTCCTCGCGCGGCATCTGCCATGCCAAGCGGTCCCTGGAGATTTTCGACCGCTTCGGCGTGGCGCAGAAGATCCGCGCCAAGGGCGTCACCTGGAACGAGGGCGACGTGTTCGTGCGCGACGAGCGCATCTTCCGCTTCAACCTGCAGCCCGAGCAGGACCAGAAGTTTCCCGCGTTCGTGAACCTGCAGCAGTTCTACGTCGAGCAGTACCTCGTCGAGGCGGCGCAGCAGCTGCAGGCGGTGTCGCTGCGCTGGAAGAATCGCGTGGTGGGCGTGCGGCAGCGCTCGGAACTTGTGGAGCTGGACGTGGAAACGCCCGACGGGAATTACGCGCTGCGCGCGCAGTACGTGGTTGCGGCGGACGGGGCGCACAGCGTCCTGCGCGAGAAGTTGGGCGCCAGGGACGCAGAATCGTCGCTCTTCGACAACCACTGGTGCATCGCCGACGTGAAGATGCCGGGCTCGCCCGGTGCGGTGCGCAAGGCATTCCTCGATGCGCCTCAAAATGAAGGCGGCGCCGTATGGGTCCACCAGATGGCCGACGGCATCTTGCGCACCGATTGGCTGATCAGCCACTACGCGGATCCGGAGGCCGAGGCGCAGCCCGAGCGCGCCAGGGCACGGCTGAAGAAGCTCCTCGGGCCGGATACGCCCTTCGAGCTGGTGTGGGTCGGGCCCTGGCGCTTCCGGCGGCGCGTGATGCAGAAGATGACGCACGGGCGCGTGTTCTTCCTCGGCGACGCCTGCGCGCAGCATTCGCCGTTCGGCGCGCGCGGGGGCAACCGCGCCGTGCAGGACGCGAACAACCTCGGCTGGAAGCTCGCGCTGGTGCTGCAGGGGCGCGCGCGGCCGGCGCTGCTGGACACTTTCGAGCTCGAGCGGCATTTCGCGGCGCGCGAAGCGGTCGAGATCGCTTCGCGCAGCGCGGTGTTCATTGCGCCGGAGACGCCGGGCCAGCGCCTGGTGCGAGATGCGTTCCTCGAGCTCGCGCGCCGGCACGAATGGGCGCGGCCCATGGTCAACGTCGGTCGGCTCTCGGTGGCGAGCGTCTACGCGCACAGCCCCCTCAACGTTGAGCGCGGGACGTTCTTCTCCGCGCTCGCGCAGCCGGGGGCGGTCGCGCCCGATGGGCGCTTCGGCGAGGGCCATTTCGCGGAACGGCTGCAGGGCGATTTCACGGTCGCCTGCTTCGGTGGTGAGGGCGCAAACGCGCTCAACGTCGGCCGCGAGGGCCACGAGGCGCTGTTTGCGCGCTACGGCGTCGAGGGCCAGGCCACCTATGCGTTCCGTCCCGACGGCCACGTGCTCGCGCGCTGCACCGACATCGATACCGCCTTTGCGCAGGCCGCCATCGACAGTGCGTTGCGAGGAACGACGGGCGCCGCGCGAAGCGCGCAATCCGTCCAACCGGCCGCCGACCGGCTATTCGACAAACTTAGCGCGGAACTGGACGCCTTGGCGCCCGCGCAGCGTCCAGCCGCCTTGGCGCAAGCAATCGACCAAATAGAGAGAAATAGGGACAGACCCTAAATTTCACATGGTGATAAATAGGGTCTGTCCCTATTTTCATTCTGTCCCGCCGTGGACGGGGAGGCGCTGGGAGCGCCAGCGCAGCATGCCGCCGGAGAGGTTGGCGACTTTGTCGAAGCCGGCCTTGCGCAGGAGCACGGTGGCCTGCGCGGAGCGCGCGCCCGAGCGGCAGACGGTGACGATGGGCTGCGCGGCATTGAATGCCTTCGCGTGCGCCGCAAGCGCGGAGAGCGGCACAAGGCGCGCGCCTTCGATGTGGCCGAGCGGACCGTTGAATTCCTCCGGCTCGCGCACGTCCACCACCTGCACCTCGCGCCGGTGCTCCTCCAGCCACTCAGGCTGCAATTCCCAGATCCCGGCAAAGGTGTAGGTAAGCGGCGCCCAGGCCGGCTCGTCGGCGAACGCGCGCGCCACCGCAGGTTTGCCGCACTGGAGGTTCGCCGGCACCGCCGCCTCCATCTGTTTGGGATGCGCGAGCTGCAGGTTCTCCATGTAGCCGATGAAGTCCTGCTCGCCCACGCTCTCGGCCAGGCGCGGGTTGTAGAGCTTTTCCTCGCCGACGCTGGAGGCCGTCAGCCCGCGGTAGTCGTGCGCCGGGTAGATCAGGCAGCCATCGGGGAGCGAGAACACCTGTTCGCGCACCGAGCGGTACAGCGTCCTGGCGCTGCCCTGCTGGAAATCGGTGCGCCCGCACCCGCGGATCAGCACAGCATCGCCGGTGAAGGCCATCGAGTGATCGTCGAGCACGTAGGTGAGGCAGCCGTTGGTGTGGCCAGGCGTGGAGCGCACTTCCAGGGTGCGCTTGCCGAACTCGACTCGCTCGCCGGGCTTGAGGGCCCGGTCCGCGCCCTCGGCGCCGCTGGCAGCCGCCACCGCGATGCGGCTGCCAAGGCGCTCCTTCAGCAGCCAAGCCCCGGTGATGTGGTCGGCGTGCACGTGCGTCTCGAGCGTGCACTGCAGCTTCAGGCCCAACTCCTCGATCAGCGCCACGTCGCGCCGCACATGGTCGAACACCGGATCGATGAGCAGCGCCTGGCGCGACGCCGTATCGCCCAGCAGGTAGGTGTAGGTGGAGGATTGCGGGTCGAACAACTGCCGGAACTGGAGCATGGCCGTATAGTAGCGACTGCGAACGATGGAACGGCGAGCGGGAGGCCTGCTAAAATCCGCCCTCACTCCGGCAGGGTCGTTAGCTCAGCGGTAGAGCACTGCTCTCACACAGCAGGGGCCACTGGTTCGATCCCAGTACGACCCACCAAAATGCACGATCCCTATGTTGCCTTCCGCACACGGGCACATCGCCAAGGCGCATAGACTGTCGCCATGAAACGCCCTGAGCTTCGTGCGCGAAAAGTTCCGCCCGCCTGGAGCGACCCCGGCTATGCCTCGCTGCGGCGCAATTACTCCGACACTCTGGACGATCGCGTAAGCGAGAGTCTTGTCGATGGCGCGGACGAGCGCGAGGCCGTTGAAGCCGTCGGGCAGGCAACGATCCGCACCTTGAACTGACTTCGGCGCTGATGGCCATGGCGCAGCGAACCCGGCCGAAGCATTTCTCGATGATCCGCGAATTCCACCTCGCGGACTTCATCACCCTCGCCAATGCGGCCTGCGGCGTCGGCGCCGTGTTTCTCACCATGCTGTACCTGCAAAGCGGCGACCGGGCGCATTTCTACGCGGCGGCGGCGATGGCGCCCCTCGCCTTCTTCTTCGACTGGCTGGACGGCAACGTCGCGCGCTGGCGCCACCAGCACTCGACGCTCGGCCGCGAGCTTGATTCGCTGGCGGACGTCATCTCCTTCGGCGTCGCGCCCGCGGTGCTTGCCTATGCCGCAGGGCTGAACGGCGGCTGGGACGCCGTGGCGCTGATCTACTTCGTGTGCTGCGGCGTGAGCCGCCTCGCGCGCTTCAACGTCACCGCCGAAACGCTCGCCGCAGGCAGCGACAGCGGCAAGGTCGCCTATTTCGAAGGCACGCCGATCCCCACCAGCGTGGTGCTGACGGCCGTGCTGGCGTTCGCCGCGTGGCAGGATCGCATCGGAGACCGGATCTACGGCGGCGCCTGGAACCTCGGCCCCTGGGAATTCCAGCCGCTGTCGCTGCTGTTCATCGCCTCTGGCAGCATGATGATCAGCAAGACCCTGCGCATTCCGAAGCCTTGAGTCCAGGCCGAACGGCTTCTATACGCTGACGGCAGTGGCGCGCGACGCGGCGGGCAACAAGCGCACCTCGGCGCCGATCACGATCCGGGTGCGCAATTGAGCAGGGCATAGCCCGGTCGCTGCGCGCCGCCAATCAGATTCATCCTAGCGTCCGGTGCTGATGACACGATTTGGTGACGCAGTTCACGAATCGGCAATCAATGCGCGCGACGCCGTCACCCATGCACGGCAGGCCCTCTGATTTAAGCAAAATAATGTGAGATTTGCAGCGGATTGCTGCTTCCGGGCTGCCTAGCATGTAGCTATGCCATCAGCGCGGCGCCAGCAAAAGGACGCAGTCTACGACAGCGTAGAAACCCACGGCCTCTTGCTTGGGGTGCTCGCGGGGCTCGTCTTCATTCTGGTAGTTCGGGAAGCGCCAATCACTGCGACCGAGGGCGCCATATTGATGATCGCCGCCGTCTGCGAGCTCATGCTTCTGCGCCACTCCCTGCGAACCGTCGACGCCTGGGCCCGCTACCGGAAGCTGTTGGCGCGCTTCGGTATCACCACCCGGCGCACGGGTCCGAGGCCTTCGATCGCGAAGCAGGCGTTGGTGCTGAGCGCGCTGGTGGCAGCCTATCTTCACTACTACTTTTGGGACGTCCAGCTGCAGATCGCCTCGCTGAACTCAGTCACGGTGTTCGTTTCCGTTCCCGCGGTCGGCTGAAACAGGCGAGCTCAGCCTCCGTCGAGCATCTGGCGCACCCATGCCAGAACGTCGGATTGCGCGCCGGCCGGCATATTCAGGCATCGGTCCCGCATGTTGCGCAACGTCAGCTCGGTCATGGTGCCGCGCAGCTCCGGCGCCAGGGTGTCGACCGCGCGGCCGAACGCGTGCGCGAAGTGCCGCTTGTCCAGCATCCGGTGCTGATGCAGCGTCTCGATCACCACCATGTTCGCCGCCGCGAGACCGGCGAGGGTCTCGAGCAGCGCCTCGAACTGCCGGCTCCCGGCGCCCGGGCCGTTCATTTCCGGGCCACGCAGCGCGCCAGCATGGCGAGCAGTGTGTCGAGGTGCACGGGCTTGGCGATGTAGTCGGAAGCGCCCGCGCGCATGCACTTCTCGCGGTCGCCGAGCATCGCCTGCGCCGTCACCGCGAGGTTCGGCAGCGAGCGGTAGCGCTCGAGCTGGCGCACGATGCGGATGGTGTCGTAGCCGTCAAGGTCGGGCATCATGAGGTCCATCAGCACGGCGTCCACGTCCTGCACGCGCTGCAGCGTGTCGATGGCCTGGCGGCCGTTGCCGGCGTGCATCACCGTCATGCCGTACTGCTTCAGCGCGCTAGTCAGGGCGAAGACGTTGCGCGCGTCGTCGTCCACCAGCAGCACCTTGCGGCCGGCAAGCGCCTCGCGCATGCCGGCAGGCAGGCCGCCGGCCGCGGGGGCCTCGGACTCGGCGGGCGGCGCGCCCGGCGACTCGTGGATCTGGACCATGCCCGCACTGACGCGCGCGTCCGCCGTCGGCCGGAACGAGAGCGGCAGGACCAGCGTGAACGTGCTGCCGGCGCCCGGCTCGCTCTGCACGCGGATCTCGCCGCCCAGCAGGCGCACGAGCTCCCGGCTGATGGACAGGCCCAGCCCGGTGCCGCCGAACTCGCGGCTGGTGGTGCCGTCGGCCTGCTGGAAGGCCTCGAAGATCACCTTCTGCTTGTGATTCGGAATGCCGATGCCGGTGTCGCTGACGGAGAACGCCACCAGCGGCCGCGCCCCGTCCGCTTCCAGGCCGGCGAGCGAGCCGGGCCGCACGGGCTCGATGCGCAGCGCCACCTTGCCGCGCTCGGTGAACTTGAACGCGTTCGACAGCAGGTTCTTGAGGATCTGCTGCAGTCGCTTGCCGTCGGTCTCGATCGCGTGCGGCAGCGCGGGGTCCACCGTGATGCTGAACTCCAGCCCCTTGTCGCGCCCCACCTGGCGGAAGGTGCGGTCCACGTACTCGCGCAGCTCGCTGAAGCGCTCCGCACCAATGTTCAGCGTCACCGTGCCGGACTCGATCTTGGCGAGATCGAGGATGTCGTTGATCATCGAAAGCAGGTCGGTGCCCGCGGAATAGATGGTCTGCGCGAACTCGACGTGCTTGGACGCGAGGTTGCCGTCCGCGTTTTCGGTCAGCAACCGCGCCAGGATCAGCAGGCTGTTGAGCGGCGTGCGCAACTCGTGCGACATGTTGGCGAGGAACTCCGACTTGTAGCGCGAGCTGAGCGCGAGCTGCTCGGCCTTTTCCTCCAGCGCCGCCTTGGCCTGCTCCACTTCGCGGTTCGTCAGCTCGACCTGGCCCATCTGCTCCGAGAGCTGCCGCGCCTTCTCCTGCAGCTGGTCGTTGGCGCCGCGCAGCTCCTCCTGCTTGCTCTTGAGCAGCGTTTCGGACTTCTGCAGGTTGAGCGCCTGCTGCTCCAGCCGCTCGTTGGTCTTCTGCAGCGCCTGCTGCTGCGTCTGCAGCTCGGAAGTGAGCGACTGCGACTGCTGCAGCAGGACCTCGGTGCGCATATTGGCGGCGATGGTGTGCAGCACCACCCCGATGCTGTCGGTGAGCTGGTCGAGGAAGGTCTGGTGGATCTCGCTGAACTCGCTGAACGAGGCGAGCTCGATCACCGCTTTCACCTCCCCCTCGAACAGCACCGGCAGGATGATGGCGTTGAGCGGCGCCGCCGATCCCAGCGCCGAGCCGACGCGGATGTAGTCGCTGGGCAGGTTCGACAGCACGATGCGCTTTCTCTCGTAGGCGCACTGCCCGATCAGGCCTTCGCCCACGGCGATGGTCCTGGGCAGGTTCTTGGTCTGCCGGAAAGCGTAGCTGGCGAGCAGCTCCAGGCGCGGCTCGCCGCCCTGCTCCGCGGCGATGTAGAACACCGCCTGCTGCGCGTTCACCAGCGGCGTCAGCTCCGAGAGGATCAGGCGCGACATGGTCACCAGGTCGCGGTGCCCCTGCAGCATGCGCGTGAAGCGCGCGAGGTGCGTCTTCAGCCAGTCCTGCTCGGTGTTCTTGCGCGTGGTGTCCTTGAGGTTGACGATCATCTCGTTGATGTTGTCTTTCAGCGAGGCCACCTCGCCCTGCGCCTGGACCATGATCGAGCGCGTCAGGTCGCCCTTGGTCACCGCCGTGGCCACCTCGGCGATGGCGCGCACCTGCGTGGTGAGGTTCGCCGCCAGCTGGTTGACGTTGTCGGTGAGGTCGCGCCAAAGGCCCGCGGCCCCAGGCACGCGCGCCTGGCCGCCGAGCTTGCCTTCCACGCCCACCTCGCGCGCCACGTCGGTCACCTGGTCGGCGAAGGTCGCGAGCGTCTCGATCATGCCGTTGATGGTGTCCGCCAGCGCGGCCACTTCGCCTTTCGCCTGCACTTCGAGCTTGTGCTTGAGGTCGCCGCGCGCCACCGCGCTCACCACGCTGGCGATGCCGCGCACCTGGCCCGTGAGGTTCGCCGCCATCGAGTTCACGTTTTCCGTGAGGTCCTTCCACGTCCCCGCCACCCCGGGCACCTGCGCCTGGCCCCCGAGCTTGCCGTCCGAGCCCACCTCGCGCGCCACGCGCGAGACCTCCGACGCAAAGGCGTTGAGCTGATCCACCATCGTGTTGATCGTGCTCTTCAACTCCAGAATCTCCCCCTTCACATCCACCGTGATCTTCTTCGAGAGATCCCCCTTGGCCACCGCGGTCGTCACCTCCGCGATATTGCGCACCTGCCCGGTCAGGTTCGCCGCCATGGCGTTCACG
>JANMUO010000268.1:0-3437 GCA_031391655.1 Betaproteobacteria bacterium | reverse complement strand
GGCTCACCATCATCCCGCGCGGCGGCGGCACCGGTTACACCGGCGGCGCGGTGCCGCTCACGCGCCGCTCGGCGGTGATCAACACCGAGAAGCTGGAGACCCTGGGCGAAGTCGAACACCGCGAGCTGATCGGCGTGCCGCAGCGGGTACCGACGATCCGCGCCGGCGCCGGGGTGGTCACCAAGCGCGCGATGGAGGCCGCGGAGGCCGCGGGCCTGGTGTTCGCGGTGGATCCCACCTCGGCGGACGCCTCCTGCATCGGCGGCAACGTGGCGATGAACGCCGGCGGCAAGAAAGCGGTGCTGTGGGGCACCGCGATCGACAACCTCACCTGGTGGAAGATGGTCACGCCGCAGGCCGAGTGGATCGAGGTGGAACGCTACAACCACAACCTGGGCCGCCTGCACGACACGGACCAGGCCGTATTCCACATGCGACGCTTCGCCAAGGACGGCAAGAAGCTGCTGGAGGAGCGAGCCATCGAGATCCCGGGATCCGCCTTCAGGAAGACCGGCCTGGGCAAGGACGTCACCGACAAGTTTCTCGCCGGCCTGCCCGGGGTGCAGAAGGAGGGCTGCGACGGCATCATCGTCGCCGCGCGCTTCATCCTGCACAGGATGCCGGCGCACACGCGTACCGTGTGCCTCGAGTTTTTCGGCTCGACGAGCGAATCGGTGCCCGCCATCGTCGAGGTGAAGGCCTACGTCGACGCCCTGCCGCGCGTGCGCCTGGCGGGCCTCGAGCACCTGGACGAGCGCTACGTCAAGGCCGTGGGCTACGCCAACAAGGCGCGCCGCGGCGAGCGCCCGAGGATGGTGCTGATCGGCGACCTGGCGGGCGACAACGTGGACGAGGTGGCGAGTGCGGCCTCGGCGGTGGTGCGTCTCGCCAACGCGCGCGGCGGCGAGGGTTTCATCGCCGTTTCGTCCGAGGCGAGAAAACGCTTCTGGCTCGACCGCGCGCGCACTGCGGCCATCGCGCGCCACACCAACGCGTTCAAGATCAACGAGGACGTGGTGATCCCGCTCGATCAGCTCGCCGCATACTCCGACAGCATCGAGCGCATCAACATCGAGTGCTCGATCGACAACAAGCTCGAGCTGCTGGAAGCGCTGGAGGAATACTTCCAGGGCGAGTTGCCGCTGGTGCAGCACGACGAGCGGTTGCCGCGGCCGGAGCTCCTCGGCGAGCGGCCGCAGCAGGCCCTCGAGCTCATCGCCGCGGTGCGCACGCGCTGGCTCCGCCTGAGGAACAGCCTGGACGTGGACTTCGAATCGCTGCAGTCGCACAAGGAGCGCCTGTCCTGGAAGACCGAGGTGCGCGAGGAGTTGCGGCGCATCTTTTCCGGCGCCACCTACGCGCGCGTGCTGGAGGGCGCGGAGGCGGTGCACAAGAAGGTGCTGCGTGGCCGCGTCTTCATCGCCCTGCACATGCACGCCGGCGACGGCAACGTGCACACCAACATCCCGGTGAACTCCGACGATTACGCCATGCTGCAACGGGCGACGCAGGCGGTGGCGCGCATCATGAAACTCGCCAAGTCCCTCGGCGGCGTGATCTCCGGGGAGCACGGCATCGGCATCACCAAGCTGGAGTACCTGGAGCCCGCGGAGATGGAGGCGTTCCGCGCCTACAAGGAAAAGGTGGACCCGGAAGGGCGCTTCAACGCGGGCAAGCTGCTGGCCGGCGGCGGCCTCGAGAACGCTTATACGCCGAGCTTCTCCCTCATCGGCGCGGAGTCGCTGATCCTCGAGCAGAGCGACCTGGGCGGCGTGGCCACGGCCATCAAGGACTGCCTGCGCTGCGGCAAGTGCAAGCCGGTGTGCGCCACGCACGCGCCCCGCGCCAATCTGCAGTATTCGCCGCGCAACAAGGTCCTCGCCACGTCGCTCCTCATCGAGGCGATCCTGTACGAGGAGCAGACGCGCCGCGGCGTGGCGCGCGTGCACTACGACGAGTTCGCCGACGTCGCCGACCACTGCACCATATGCCACAAGTGCGCCAGCCCCTGCCCGGTGGACATCGATTTCGGCGACGTGTCGATCGCCATGAGGAACCTTTTGCGCCGCGCCGGCAAGCGCCGCTTCAACCCGGGCACGCGCCTGTCCATGCTGTTCCTCGGCATCACTGACCCGCGCGCGATCAAGGTGGCGAGGAAGCTCCTGATCGACTGGGGCTACAAGCTGCAGCGCGTCGCGCACCGCGCGCTGGGCTTCCTCGGCCGGCGCCAGACGGCCAAGCCGCCGCCCACCACCGGCGGGCGGCCGGGCCGGGCCGCGCAGGTGGTGCACTTCGTCAACAAGCCGATGCCTGGCAAGCTGCCCAAGCGCACGGCGCGCGCACTTCTCGACATCGAAGACGCGAAGATCGTTCCCATCGTGCGCGACCCGGCCAAGGTGACCGAGGATTCGGACGCGGTGTTCTATTTCCCCGGCTGCGGCTCCGAGCGCCTTTTCTCGCAGGTGGGCCTTGCCACGCAGGCAATGCTCTACGCAGTGGGCACGCAGTGCGTGCTGCCGCCCGGGTACTTGTGCTGCGGCTACCCGCAGACCGCAGCGGGCGAGGAGGAGCAGGGCGAGAGGATCATCACCAAGAACCGCGTGCTGTTCCACCGCCTCGCCACCACGCTCAACTACCTCGACATCAAGACGGTGATCGTGTCCTGCGGCACCTGCCTCGACCAGCTGGAGAAATACGAGTTCGAGAAGATCTTCCCCGGTTCGCGGCTGCTCGACATCCACGAGTACCTGCTGGAGAAAGGCGTGAAGCTCGACGGCGTGCAAGGCGTGAGGTACCTGTACCACGACCCCTGCCATACGCCGATCAAGCAGCACCAGCCGCTGGAAGTGGTGCGGCAGCTCACCGGCAGCGAGGTGGCGTTGTCGGAGCGCTGCTGCGGCGAATCGGGCACGCTCGCGCTTACGCGCCCGGATATTTCCACGCAGGTGCGCTTTCGCAAGGAAGAGGAACTGAAGAAGGGCATCGCGTCGCTGCCCGGCGACAGCCCGGTGAAGGTGCTGACCTCCTGCCCGTCGTGCCTGCAGGGCCTGGCACGCTTCGAGAACGACACCGGCGCGCAGGCCGACTACATCGTGGTGGAGATGGCGCGGCGCCTGCTGGGCGAGGACTGGATGCCCGAGTTCGTCGGCAAGGCCAACGCAGGCGGCATCGAGCGCGTGTTGTTGTAGAGTTCGCGGCGATGACCGATCTGTCCGCGTTCAAGCTGCCCGAGATCGATCCGGCCGCGACGCCCGAGTTCTCCGACGGGGCGAGCTGCAAGGCCTGGCTGGAGAACGTCCCGCTCGCCAACGTCTCCACCGCGCAACACCAGCTGCTGATCCAGGTCGAGGAATTCAACCGCTACGGCGCGGCGGCCACGGACCGCTTCGAGGCGCTCGAAGCGGCGCGCGAGGCGGTGAGCTTCGTGCAGATCGAGC
>JANMUO010000229.1:0-7408 GCA_031391655.1 Betaproteobacteria bacterium | reverse complement strand
GATCGATGACGACTTCGCTGCGCGCGGCTTCAGGAATGTTGGCGTCTGGATCCTCGGAAGGAACATGTTCGGACCGGTTCGCGGTTCCTGGCCCGACATGAACTGGAAAGGCTGGTGGGGGGACAACCCTCCCTATCACGTTCCGGCTTTCATCTTGACTCATCACGCGCGCGCGCCCATCCAGATGGAAGGCGGAACGACATTCCACTTCGTCACGGGCGGTATTCACGAGGCGCTTGACCGGGCGCGCGACGCAGCCAAAGGAATGGATGTGCGCATTGGCGGCGGACCTAGCACTGTCCAGCAGTATCTTCGCGCGGGCGTCGTCGATGAACTGCACGTCGCTATCTCGCCGGTCCTGCTGGGCGGGGGAGAGCGACTGTTCGAGGGGATTGACATGCGCGCTCTGGGATACGAATGCGTCCAGTTCGTTGCGTCGGAGAAGGCCACCCATGTTGTACTCCGGCGCCAAGGGCAGCACCTATGAAGGCCGCGTTTATCGACCGTTACGGAGGCAATGACCTGGTGAAGGTCGGAGACATTGCCGTCCCCATGATGGGCCCGGACGATGTGCTGGTTCGTGTACATGCTGCCAGTGTGAATCCGCTGGACGTCAAGATACGCGATGGAAAGTTGAAGATGCTGTTGAAATACCGGTTCCCGCTGGTGCTGGGCAATGACCTCTCCGGCGTAGTTTCCGACGTGGGCGCACACGTGACGCGCTTCAAGAAGGGCGATGCGATCTACGCGCGGCTGGACAAGGACCGTATTGGAACGTTCGCGGAGTTTGCCGTGGTCCGCGAAGGCGCCGCCGCCCTCAAACCCACCAACGTAACGTTTGAGGAAGCTGCCTCAATGCCACTGGTTGCACTGACGGCGTGGCAGGCCTTGGTAGAGATTGGAAAGCTGGGCGCCAAGCAGCGCGTGTTGATTCACGCGGGGAGCGGCGGCGTCGGAAGCGTGACGATCCAACTCGCCCGTCACTTGGGCGCAATGATCTTCACCACGGTCGGGCAACGCAACATGGAGCTGGTGAGGCGTCTGGGCGCCGACGTGCCCATTGACTACCGCAGCGCGCGTTTTGAAGACGTAGCCAAGGATTGTGACGTGGTCCTGGATAGCGCTGGCGGCGACACGCTGGTGAGATGTTTTGACTGCGTGAAGCCTGGCGGCGTGGTGGTGAGCATAGGCACCACTCCGTCAAAGGCCTTTGCGCGGAATTGGGGACTCAACCCGATCATCGTCCTGGCGATCAGCGTGATGTCCCGAAAAGCGACGGCCGCGGCGCGAGACCACAACGCCCGCTTCGAGTATCTCTTCATGCGTGCCGACGGTGAGCAGTTGAGACAGATCGCGCGGCTAGTCGAAGGCGGCGTCATCAAACCGCTCGTCGACAGGGTGTTTCCGCTCGAGCAGGTGCGTGAAGCGCTCGCGTATTCAGAATCCGGTCGGGCAACGGGAAAAGTGGTCATCAAAGTAGCGTGAGCATTTCAGCTACATCAGGAGACGGCATGACGAGTTATGTTGAAGGCGCGCTGGTCAAGGACGAGAAGATCGTTCATGTTGGGCACATCAGCCTGTGGTCTCTCTGGCATCTGATGGCTCTCGGCATCCTCCTGCTACCCGCGTTTGGAGCCGGCCTGGTCTTTCTGATCTGGGCCTACATCAGGTACAAGACCACCGAACTTGCCATCACCAGCAAGCGAGTCATCGTCAAGTCCGGCTTTATCCGCCGACGCACGATCGAGATCAACATCAACAAGGTCGAGAGCATTCAGGTCGACCAGGAGGTTCTCGGTCGCCTGTTCAACTTCGGCACGCTGGTCATTTCCGGCGGGGGAAACCCGCAGGCGCCAGTCGCTGGCATCTCGTCGCCCATGGAGTTCCGGAGGGCATTCATTGAAGCCCAGGACCAAGCCAAAGCCGTGGCCTAACCCCTCCGTCAACGGGGAAGTCTTGCGGAAAACCGCAACCCGTCCTTTACGTCGAACGTTAGTCCCGTGAGGAGATAAGCATGGATTGGGGTGCGGTATCCGCAATTGCAGAAATGTTGGCGGCAATCTTCGTGGGGGTTACCGTGGTCTACCTTGCGCTTCAGGTCAAGGCCAGTACGAGAGCCACCCATTCGCAGACCTATCAACTCGCCACATCAGCGCTCGCTGAGATGGCAGGCATCATTGGTCAGGACAAGGATCTCGCGAGAATCTTTCGTGTCGGCATGGTTGACCCGAATGCGCTAGACGAGGATGAACTCACGCAGTTTGGTTACCTCGGTATCAGCCTCTTTCGGCGCTTTGAAAATGTGTTCTTCCAGTACCAGTCGGGAATGATCGACGAAGATTTCTGGGTAGGGCACAGGGACAATATCTTGTGGTTTTTTCACCGCCCAGGCATGCAAGTGTGGTGGCAAGACCGCAAATTCGCCTTTAGCCAGCGTTTTCGACAGTTTCTGGACGACTCGACGCCGGGCGAGATTGCTTCGCCGGAGTCCCGTCGCATATGAGGTGGACCAACCCCGCCTTGCAGCCACGAGACCGCCAAACCATCGGCGCTGCAGCTCGTTCGCTATCAGGTCTCGACCACCGGCGTGATGTGGAGGATGACCAATGCAGAAGACCTACCGAGGCAGTTGCCACTGTGGCGTGGTCAAGTTCGAGGCGGATCTCGATCTCACTCAGAGTTCATACCGCTGCAACTGTTCGATCTGCCGCAGAACGCGCTTCTGGCCGGTGCGTTTGGTGTCGGCACCGAGACACCCATTGGAAAGATGTACGGGGTCAATCTGGGGTGCCTCGAGGAAGTATCGGAAGAAGAGCTGTCGCGCATCCCGATCACGTACGTTGACGGCCAGCACGACAGGTTTTCGCCTCCCGGGTACTTCTCCCACCTTTGAGCAGGTAGCGCCGGAAGGTTCGCCATGACCCAGCGCCTCGACGACCTGGCACGCATCACCGCGAAGACGCTTGAGCACTACAACGCGAGCGCCACCGAATTCTGGGCAGGCACGCGCGACCACGACGTTCAGCAGAACATCGACGCGCTGCTGCGGCACATCCGCGGCGCGCCGCCGTTGCGCATCCTCGATTTCGGCTGCGGCCCCGGGCGCGACCTGGCGGCGTTCCGCGCCCTGGGCCACGAGCCGACCGGCCTTGAAGGCTCCCCGCAACTCGCCGCCATGGCGCGCGAGCACAGCGGCTGCGAAGTCTGGGAGCAGGATTTCCTCGCGCTGCAGCTTCCCGCAGGCCGCTTCGACGGCATCTTCGCCAACGCCTCGCTGTTCCACGTGCCAAGCCGGGAGCTGCCGCGCGTGCTGCGCGAGCTACACGCGGCGCTCAGGCCCGAAGGCGTGCTCTTCAGCTCCAACCCGCGGGGAAACAACGAGGAGGGTTGGAACCGCGGGCGGTACGGGGCGTATCACGACCTCGAATCCTGGCGCGCGTTTCTCGAGAAGGCGGCCTTCTCGGAGTTGAAGCACTACTACCGTCCCGCGGGGCTGCCGCGCGAGCGACAGCCCTGACTCGCGAGCGCATGGCGGAAAATGGGACCGGGGTAGACTCCGGCCCCATGAAGAGACTTCTCCCCGCCGCCCTCCTCGTCCTTGCGGCCTGCGCGCCCTTGCAGCCGAACCTGGCCGACCCGCACCGCACGCCTTCCAACGTTGTCCGTGATCCGTACCGCCACCCGGCGCAAACGCTCGCTTTCTTCGGCGTGCGCAAGGACAGCGTGGTGGTGGAAGTCCTGCCGGGAAGCGCCGGCTACTACATGGAACTTCTCGCCCCGCAGCTGAGGGAAAAGGGCTTGTATATCGCTGCAAGCCGCGACGCAGCGGCGGCGCCGCAGTACCTCGCCGACCACCAGAAGCTGCTCGCGCGTCTCAAAGCCGAACCGGCGCTGTACGGCAAAGTGCAAGTCACCCAGTTCAATGCCGATCGGCACGACATCGCCCCGCCGGGCAGCGCCGATTTCGTCCTCACCTTCCGCAACCTGCACAACTGGGTGGAGCGCCACGAGGTCGAAGGCGCGCTGCGAGCCTTCCACAAGGCCCTCAGGCCGGGCGGCATGCTGGGCGTGGTGGACCACCGCGGCCGCACCGACCTCCCTCAGGAAGCGCAGATGAAATCCGGCTACCTGCGCCAGGACTACGCCATCGCGCTGATCGAAAAGGCCGGCTTCCGGCTGGCGGGGGCCTCCGAGGTCAACGCCAACCCGAAGGACACCAAGGACCACCCCGAAGGCGTGTGGACCCTGCCGCCCACCTACCGCCTGAAGGACCAGGACCGCGCGAAGTACCAGGCGATCGGCGAGAGCGACCGCTTCACGCTCAGGTTCGTGAAGCAGTAGGACTAGCGGTAGAACAGGTGCCGCCCGATCCGGGCGACCACCTTTTTCTCCTTCGCCCACTCGGGCTGGATATGCGTGGCGTGGAAATGCAGCGCCCCCTGCAGCTTGGGCGGCACGCGCCGGTAGTACACCGCCTCGGCCACTTCCTGCGCCTGCTGCCAGGCCTCGCCCTCCGGCGCCGGCAGCTTGTCGAACTCGGTCCACGAGAACGCGCCGACATAGCGCCCGCGAATCACGTCCCAGGTCTTCTGGTGCACCACGGCGCACACCGAATCGGGATACCGGCGCGACGCCTTGCGGTTCATTGTGACTTCCGCCACCGCGTACATCCCCGCCTGGGGCTCGCCGCGCGCCTCGAAGTAGACATTCCGCGCCAGGCACCCGAGTTCGCGCCGCTCGGCCGCGCGCACCGCCTCGCGCCGCTCATCGTCCATGTCGAAATGCGCGCGCAGCGCAAGGATGAACCCGGCGATCACCAGCCCGATCAGCAGCACCCCGGCCCATACCGCCCGGTCCGCCGTGTGCCACCGGCGCGACGCGCTGCGCCGCCAGTTGGCCACCGCCCAATAGACGCGCGAGGAGAGCATGGCCGCCCGCTACTTGATGCGGTAGATCTCCTCGTTGAAATTTCCGCGCCACACACTGAGGTCGACGCGCTTGCGCTTGACCTGCGAGGTGAGCAGCGCGCGCGCTTCGCCCTGTTCCCAGCGCACCTTGGTGAGCTCGCGCCGCTCGATCGTCTCTTTTATCTCGGCGAACGGCTTGCCGTAGCGCGCCTTCAGGAACGCCGTCACGCGCGCGAGGTCGCGCTCGTCGAAGCGCACGTCGAAGGCCTGCACCCGGTCGGCCTTGAGATAGAGCGTGATGCGCGCCGGCGCGCCGCCGAACTCCACCTTGGCGTCGTCGCAGCGCCGGTCGGCCGCCGCCGACTTCCACTCCAGCGCGCGGCAGTGCGCGCTAGGGAAGGCCTTGCGCACCTCCACCTCGGGCGCGCCAAGCACCACGCCGTTGGCGTCGTAGCCCCAGGCGGGCAACGCGGCGAGCAGCAGGATCAGCGCAGCTTTTTCCATCGGAAGCAGTCCGTCGTGTGGTCGTTCACCATCCCGACCGCCTGCATGAAAGCATACAGGATGGTGGAGCCGACAAACCTGAAGCCGCGCGCTTTCAGGTCCTTCGACAGCGCATCCGACACCTCCGTGCGCGCCGGAATTTCTCGCAGACTGCGTCGCCGGTTGACGACGGGCTTGCCGCCGACAAATCCCCAGACGTAGCGCGCAAAGCTGCCGTAGTCCTTCTGCACGGCGAGGAAAGCCTTCGCGTTGGTCACGGAGGACTCGATCTTGAGGCGATTCCTCACGATGCCGGCGTCGGCCATCAGCGCGCGCTTTTTCTTCGCGTCGAAGCGCGCCACCTTCTTCGGGTCGAAGCCGGCATAGGCCTTGCGGTATGCGGCGCGCTTCTTCAGGATCGTGTCCCAGGACAGGCCCGCCTGCGCGCCTTCGAGCAGAAGGAACTCGAAGAGCTTGCGGTCGTTCTTCACCGGCACGCCCCACTCGCGGTCGTGGTAGGCCGCCATGTGCGGATTCCTCGCCCAGGCGCAGCGCTTCATGCCGCCCTCTTCACGCCCGCCTTGGGATCGTCCTTCACTTCGTGACTGGCCGGCCGCGAGCGCAGCTTGAGGTCGGTCTGCTCGGCGCGCTCGCGCGCCGCGTTGCGGTAGGCCTGGTCGCGGCCGGAGAGGTACTGCGGCGGCCAGTATTGCCCCATGTCCTGGTACCAGGCCGAGGCCTGTAGCGTGAAGTAGGGATTCGCCAGGTGCGGTCGCGCGAGCGCCACGAGGTCCGCCTTGCCCGCGGCGATCAGCGTATTCACCTGGTCGGGCGTAGTGACCGCACCCACCGTCATGGTGGCGATGCCCACCTCGTTTCTCACCCAGTCGGCGTAGGAGGCCTGGTACATGCGCCCGTACACCGGCTTTTGCTCCGGCACCGTCTGTCCGGTGGAGCAGTCGATGAGGTCGCAGCCCGCTTCCTTGAGCATCTTCGTCAGCGCCACCAGGTCCTCGCCCGGGAGCCCGCCGGGCGCCCAGTCGGTGGCGGAGATGCGCACCGACATGGGTTTTTCCTCCGGCCATGCCGCGCGGCAGGCGCGGAACACCTCCAGCGGGAAGCGCATGCGATTCTCGATGTTGCCGCCGAAGTCGTCGGCGCGACGGTTGGTGAGCGGCGAGATGAAGCTTGCCAGCAGGTACCCGTGCGCCATGTGCAGTTCCAGCATGTCGAAGCCGGCTGCATTCGCGTACCGCGTCGAGCGCACGAACTCGTCCCGGATGCGCTCCATGTCCGCCCGCGTCATCTCGCGCGGCACCTGCGACTCGCCCTCGTAGTAGGCAAGGGGCGAGGCCGACACGAGCGGCCAGTTGCCTGCGTCGAGCGGGTGGTCCATGCGCTCCCAGCCAAGCTGCGTGGAGCCCTTGCGCCCGGCATGGCCGAGCTGCATGCAAAGCTTCGCCCGCGAATTGGCGTGGCAGAAATCCACGATGCGCTTGAACGCGTCGCGCTGCGCTTCGTTCCACAAGCCGGTGCAGCCCGGGGAGATCCGCGCGTCCGCGGAGGGGCAGGTCATCTCCACGTATACCAGTCCGGCGCCGCCGACCGCGCGGCTCCCGAGGTGCACGAAGTGCCAGTCGGTGGGCAGGCCGTCCACCGCCGAATACTGGTCCATCGGCGACACCACCACACGGTTCGCGAGCTGCATGCCGCGCAGGCGGAACGGCGTGAACATCGGCACCGGCGGGTTCTTCTCGTCCATGTCGTAGCCCTGCGCGCGCGCTTGCTGCGCGAACCAGCGGTGCATGCTCCGCACGAAGGCGGGATCCCTCAGCTCCAGGTTCTCCCAGGTGATCTGCTTGGAGCGCGACATCACGCCGAAGGCGAACTGCTCGGGCGCCATGCCCCAGTAGCGCTTGAGGTGCTCGAACCAGGCGAGCGATACGTTGGCCGCGTGCTGCGTCTTCTCCACCTCTTCGCGGCGCGCGGTGTCGTAGCGGGCGAGCGCCGGCTTCACC
>JANMUO010000092.1:0-6621 GCA_031391655.1 Betaproteobacteria bacterium | reverse complement strand
AAATGCCGCGTCGCGCCGCGGTCCGGGTCGCGCGCGAACAGGTGTCGCACCGCCTGCGCCAGCGCCTCCGGCGTGCGCTCCGCCATCAGCACGCCGGCTGCCGGCGCCGTCACCACTTCCGGCGTGCCCCCGACGTTGCTCGCGACCACCGGCGTTCCGCACGCCATCGATTCCAGCAGCACGTTGGCCCAACCCTCGCGGCTCGACGCCAGAACCAGCGCGTCGGCGGCACCGTAGTAGTGACGCAAGTCCGCCTGCGCCATCGTGCCGGCGAATGTTACACGGTCGCCGACATTCGACTCCCGTGCCAGCTCGCCCAGGGCCGCGCGTTCAGGCCCGCTGCCGATGATGACGAGTTCCATTTCCGGCAGTAGCCGCAACGCCCGGATCGTGAGATCGTGGCCTTTGAGCGGCACCAGGTTACCAACCGACAGCAGTGTCGTGCGCCTGAACCCGAGCCGGCGTCGCCAGTCTTCGCGGTCAACCGGCAGAAAGAGCTGCAGGTCCACGCCGTTGCGCAACACTTCGATGCGCGCGGCGGGCACTCCCAACGCGACCAGCTTGTCCTTCAGCGCGCCGGCCACGGTAATCATCCCAGCGGCATGGCGCGCCGCCCACACGATCGTCGCGCGCGGCAGCCGGTAGCGCGGCACCACATTCACGTCCGTGCCCAGCGCGGTGATAACCACCGGCTTGCCGAAGCGCCTGCCGAGCAGGACGGCGGCGACGCCGTCGGGGTAGAAATAGTGGGCGTCAATCAGGTCGAACGGGTACTGGGCAAGGACTCGCTCAATGACCGGCTTGACCGATTGCGCCAGCAGAAATGGGGCGAGCGTCATGCCGATTTTCGGCAACGCCAGGTAGCGCGGGTGCAGTACCTGAATGCCGTGGCGCTGCTCTTCGCGCGGAACGCTGGCATGAACGGCGTACTCGCCGAACCGCGGGTCGCGCGACGGAAACCACGGTACCGGCGCCACCACCCTCGACTCGACCCGCCCGCTAGCCAGCAGCTGCCGCAGCTGGGTTTCGACGAAGATTCCATGGCCCGGCCGCGCCGCGTTGGGATAGAGCGTGCTGAACGTGAGTATTTTCATACACGCCGACGCGGCTGCATCGCGCGGGCATAAACGTCCTCATAATGCGCCACCGCTGCCTTCCAGTTGCGCTCGGTCTCGACGTAGCGCCTTGCCGCTGCTTTGATACCCGGCCAGCGCGCGGGCTCCCGCATCAGGGCCAGCACCGCCGCGGCAAGCGCCTCCGGATCGCCGGACTTGAACAATGTGCCGGTTTCGCCGTGACGGATCAGCTCGCAATGCCCGCCCACGTCCGAGGCAATCAGCAGGCGCCCCTGCGCCATCGCTTCCAACGGCTTCACCGGCGTGACCAGCGCGGTGAACCTCATCGACAGGCGCGGATAGACCGTGACATCGATGAGGTCGGTGTAGCGCTGCACCTCGTGTTGTGGAACGCGGCCTGCGAAAACGACCCGGCTTTCGATGCCAAGCTTGGCCGCAAGGCGTTTCAGCTCCGCCTCCTGGCGGCCATCGCCGACCAGCAGTACGCGCACGCGCTCGCCCTGCGCCAACAGTTGCCGCAGCGCACGCAACAGCACGGTGAGCCCCTCATAGGCGAAGAACGGGCCGACGAATCCCAGCACCAGCGCTCCATCCAGCCCGAGCTGTTGTTTCAGTTCAGGGTCGGGCACGCCGCCCGCGGAGTGTTCCTCGACGTCCACCGCGTCGGGTACGACCGTCACTTTTTCGGCCGGAATGCCGCGGGTGATGATTTCACCCCGCAGTCCCTCGCAGATCGTGGTTACGGCGTCGGTGCGCCTGAGGGCCCAGGTTTCCAGTCCCCGGCTCAGGCGGTAGCGCAAGCCCCCCTCCCGGGCAGTGCCCTGGGCCACCGCCGCATCCTCCCATAGCGTCCTGACCTCATAGACCACCGGGATGCCGAGCCGCCGTCCCACCCGCAGCGCGGGGATCGCATTCAGGACAGGGGAATGAGCGTGCAGGAGATGGGGCCGCACCTGCCGGGCAACCTGCTCGATGCGGTAGGTGATTTCGCCCATCAACTCGATTTCCGCGAGCCCTGGTATGCCTTCCAGGATACCGCCCGGGGGAGGCGTGCGATAGAAACGCCAGCCGTCCACCTGCTCCTCTGCCGCCGCGGCCGGCCCCTGCTTCGGCCCGGTGAGATGGAACGTTTCCCAGCCCAGCGCGCGCTGCTCCTTGAGGATGGCGAGCGTGCGGAAAGCGTAGCCGCTTTGCGTCGGGATCGAGTGATCGAGAATATGAATGACCCGCACGGAGCGTGCCTCAATCGGCTACTGCCCGCGCTTGGCTCGCGGCGCGTGCGCCCATCACGTTGCGCAGGAACGACTCGAACATCAGCAGCGTCCACAGCGGCGTGCTGTAGTCCCGCCGCCCCGACTGGTGGTCCTCCACCAGCCGGCGCAGGTACGCCGCGTTGAACCAGCCGGTCCCGGCGAGCACCGGCCCGAGCACGGCGTCCCTCACCGGTTGCTGCAGCGGCCCCCGGAACCACCGCGCGAGCGGGACCGCAAAGCCCATTTTGGGGCGGTAGAGGATCTCGGGTGGCAGGAACGGTTCGAGCGACCTTTTCAGGAGGATCTTGCCTTCGCCGTTGTGCAGCTTGAAGCTCGGAGGCAGGCTCGACAGCCATTCCACCAGGGGATGGTCCATGAGCGGCTCGCGCACCTCGAGCGAGTGCGCCATGCTGGCCCGGTCCACCTTGGTGTTGATGTCCCCCACCAGGTAGGTCTTGAAGTCCAGGTACTGGACGAGCGACAGGGGATGATCGCAGGGCGCGCGCCTGGCGTGGCGCTTGAGCACCTCGACCGCAGCGTAGCCCTGCAGCTCGCTGCGGAAGCGCTCACTGAACAATTCGCGGCGCATTCCGTCATGGAGAAAGGACACGCTGTGGAAATAGGCCTCGAGTGAATCCCGCGCGAGCGCTTCGAGAGTCGACTTGGCCCGGAACACCCGCGGCGCCCAGTCCGCCTTGGGATAGAGCCGGCTCAGCAGTCCGAACACGGGCTTGCGCATCTGCCGCGGCAGCAGCGAACGCACGCGTTCCTCGTTGACGTGCCAACGGTAACGGCTGTAGCCGCCGAAACTCTCGTCGCCCCCGTCTCCCGACAATGCAACCGTCACGGTTTTCCTGGCGAGTTCGCACACTCGGTAGGTGGGGATCGCCGAGCTGTCGGCGTACGGCTCGTCATACAGACTCGCCAGGCGGTCCACCAGGCTGAAGTCGTCCGGATCCACCTGCTCCACGTAGTGCCGCGTCCGGTATCGCTCCGCCACCATTTGAGCGTAAGCCGACTCGTTGAACGCCGCCTCGCCGAAGGAGATCGAGCAAGTGACAGTCGGCTCGGCCGCGAGGCCTGCCATCATCGCCACCACTGCGCTCGAGTCCACGCCACCGGAAAGAAAGGCGCCCAGGGGAACGTCCGATATCAGGCGCAGTTTCACCGATTCGCGCAGGCGGAAGATCAGCTCCTCGCTCGCCTCCTTCTCGGTCGGCGCCGTGGCGGCCTTGAACGGCACGTCCCAGTACTCGATCGGCTCGGACGCCGGCCGACCCCGCCTCAAGCTGAGGGTGCAGCCGGGGGAAAGCTTGAACACGCCCCTAAAGATGGTGCGCGGCTCGGGTACATAGCCGTAGGCAAAGTAGTCCTCGACCGCCAGGGGATCGATGTCTCGCGGCAGCCCGGGATGGACCAGTAACGCCTTCAGCTCGGACCCGAAAAGCCAGGGTCCGCCCGGGAGTTGGGCGTAGTAAAGGGGCTTCACGCCCAGGCGGTCGCGGGCGAGGAACAGGGTTTCCCGGTTGCGGTCCCACAGAGCAAAGGCGAACATGCCGCGGAAACGCTTCACGCACGCTTCGCCCCATTGCTCCCAGCCGTGCACGATGACCTCGGTGTCGGAGTGGGTGCGGAACGTGTGGCCGCCGGCTATCAGCTCCTTCGCGAGCTCCTGGAAGTTGTAGATTTCGCCGTTGAACACGACCACCACGCTGCCGTCCTCGTTGTAGAGCGGCTGTTGCCCGGTCGTGAGGTCGATGATGGAAAGGCGCCGGTGCGCGAGCCCGAGCCCTGGCTCCAGGTGCAGACCGGCGGCGTCGGGTCCCCGGTGGTATAACGAGGCGTTCATGCGCTCGAGCAGGCGGCGGTCGATCTCGCGCCGGTCCCTGCTGTCGAATATGCCTGCGATGCCGCACACGATCGTTCGCCTTGAATGAAAAAACGAATCTAGCCGTAAACAGCCAAATCAAGATCCAATATGTGGATCAACTCCGGACACGGCGCGCCGCACTTGCGAGCACGTTGTCGTAGACCGCCATGTATGCATTCACCATGGCTTCCATGCCGAACCTGCGCTCAACCGCGTGCCGCGCCTCCGATCCGTGGCGTCTGCACAGCTCGGTGCTCTCCGCGTACGCGCGCATGGCGCGCGCCATGCTTTCTGGGTCGTCCCGCGGCACGAGCGTTCCGGTCACGCCCGCCTTGATCAATTCGGGATTGCCGCCGACGCGTGTTGCAACCACCGGCAGGCCGCTGGCCATCGCCTCCAGAACGGTGTTCGAGACGCCTTCCGAGATCGAAGGCAGCACGAACAAATCCAGGCCGCGCATGATGCGCGGCACGTCGTCGCGCTCGCCGGCAAGCCAGGCGAGCCTCGTGGCCCCGGCCTCCTCAATGACGGTCAGCACCTGCTCTTTCAGCGGACCATCCCCGACCATCACCAGGCGCAGGCGGCGGGCGCCGTCCGGCACCATGTGCAACAGCCGGACAAACGCCCGCGCCAGGGTGACGGGGTCCTTGACTGCCTGCATGCGCCCGACCGTGCCGATGACAAACTGGTCGGGTCCGGCAAAGTCCGCGCAAGGCAGCGGCTCGCGGCCGCCGCGCGCCGGGTGGAATAGCTCGGTGTCCACGCCGTTATACAGTTGGGCGACCCTGTTGGCGGGCACGTGAATCTTCTCGTGCAGATAGCGCTCCAGATCCTTCGACAGCGCGATGTATTGGTGCACGAACGGCTTCAGAGCGCGTCGCACCCACTGGTACTTGCGGTTGCCGCCACCAAGGTCGCCGATATCGTGGCCGTGCTCGCTGTGGATGCGCACGCGGACGCCGGCCAGCGCCGCCGGCAGCGCCCCCTCGAGCGCTCCAAGGTTGCGAGTGTGGACGATGTCGGGGCGCAGTTGCATCAACAACCGCCACAGCTTGAAGTGGAAGATCGGGCTGTTGCCCGGAGGTTTGTTGAGAGTGAAAACGGGAACGTCGCTACGCCGTATACGCCGACGGAACGCGGAGTAGTCCGTTAAGCAAATGATCACGTGGCGAAAGCGCTCCGCGGGAATACGGTTAATCAAGTTCACCAACCCGTTTTCGAGCCCACCCACGTCGAGGCGATAGATGACGTGAGCGACCAGAGGCACGCCTTGCTTTCTGACCGCGGCTGTGGCGGGCTCAGACAGAAGGCTGGGCGCGGCGCGCATACTCCAGACTCCGGGTGATGGCGGGCAGCATGGCGCCGACAAAATCCTGCAGCGCCTGTTCCGCAGCCTGCGGCCGGTCATCGTAGGGCGCGTAAACTATGACGACAGCCCCGTCGTCCCCGCGACCGAGCAACCTGGATTTCGCCTGCAGCAGTTTCGCCCAGTACGGGTTCACGACGTATCGTCCGTCCACCCAGTACCATTGCCAGACGAGCAGACTCGTGGATCGGCCACGCAGTTTCGCCTCGATCATTGCCACTTCTTCCTTGCTCAAAACCAGGGTGCGGCGGGATTCACCGATGTTTCTCCAGCTGCGGTCGGAACTCGGGACAAGCGTATTCTGCGAGGAGATGAGCTGAGCGCCCGGCCGCTGGTTGCGGTAGTACCCGACATAGAGCCCGCCGCGCATGGCTTGCTTGCCGTAGACCTGGTTGACCAAGGCCGAGGGACTGAGGAAGCGCGGCGTCCAATCCGTCAAGTGCCCGGCGACCGGTCGCCAGTCTCCAGCAGAAGGCGGCGCCTGAAGCGTCGGCTGCGCGTGGAGTCCCGTGCTCTCCAGTCGCTCGGCCGCCTCAGGCCACACGGCCACTACTGCGGCGGCCGCGATGGCGGCGAGCATGATTGCCGCCAGTGAGGAAGGGTCCCGCGCCGCGGGCAGCGCGGAGCGCAACCCCGCCGGGGGCAGGTCGGGATCCTCGCGCCAGTAGGAACCGATCCAGAACAGAATCAGCATCACGACGCCGAAGAACAGCCACCCGTAAATCAGGTGATCGACTCCGACCGCGTATTTCATTTCGCTCAGATGGCCGATCATGACGATCATGTAGGCGCGCAGCCAGTTGGCGGCGATCGGCACGATCGCGGAAATGACGACGAAGATCGCGCGCCGCACGGGGCTGCGGTACGTGAGATGGGCGTAGAGGAAACCGAGGGCAAGGGACGCGATCAGGTAGCGCAGCCCGCTGCACGCCTCGACCACCGACCAGCTCCCGCTCGGGATCGTGAAGAACTGGCCTTCGCGGTACACGGGTATGCCAGTCAGCCTGAGTGCAGCCACCGTGAAGTCGGCGGTATGCTCCATGAGCGGCGCTTCCA
>JANMUO010000059.1:0-8627 GCA_031391655.1 Betaproteobacteria bacterium | reverse complement strand
TTAGGTTTCGCTGAGGATGAACTTTGGTGTAATTAATGGACTGGCAACATTCGCCCGCAATGCGGACGCGATGTTAGGGGATATGAAATTCGGTAGGAAAATTGCCGCGATGCGGCCCGCGTCCTTGGTGGCCTGGCGCTGCGAATCGTTGAAGTAGGCCGGCACCGTGATCACGGCCTCGGTGACCTCTTCGCCAAGGTAGTCCTCGGCGGTCTTCTTCATCTTGCGCAGGATCTCGGCGGACACCTGCTGCGGCGCCATCTTCTTTCCGCGCACCTCCACCCAGGCATCGTTGTTGTCCGCCTTGACGATGCGATAGGGCATCAGGCCGATGTCCTTCTGCACTTCCTTTTCCTCGAACCGGCGGCCGATGAGGCGCTTTACGGCGTAGATCGTGTTCCTGGCGTTGGTCACTGCCTGCCGCTTGGCGGAGGCGCCGACCAGGATCTCGCCGTCCTCGGCATAGGCCACCACCGAGGGCGTGGTGCGCGCACCTTCGGAGTTTTCGATCACCTTGGGCTTGCCGCCCTCCATGATCGCCACGCACGAGTTGGTCGTGCCCAGGTCGATGCCGATGATCTTTGCCATGGTGGTTCCTTCAGTTCGATTCCAAGTTACTGTCTGAGATGGGGTTTCCGGCGCCGTTTTCAACTGCCTTGGCCTTTGCCACGGTGACCAGGGCCGGCCGCACGACCCGGTCGTGCAGGCTGTAACCCTTTTGCATGACCGCCACCACGGTGTTGGGCTCCTGGGAGGCCTCGATCGCTGCCATCGCCTGGTGGCGGTGGGGATCGAAACGCTGGCCGGGGGCCGGGTTGAGCTCGACAACGCTCGCTCGCTCGAAGGCGTTGCGCAGTTGCCGCTGGGTCAGCTCGACGCCGGCTCGCAGGGCCTCGGGGCTGGCCCCGGCAGCCACCAGCGCCGCCTCAAGGCTGTCCATCACCGGCAGCAGGTCCTCCACCGTGCGCTCCGCCGCGTACTTGCGCGCTGTGGCGATGTCGGACTGGGCGCGCTTGCGGGCGTTTTCCGCATCGGCCAGCGCGCGAAGCCAGGCGTCGCGCTGTTCGTCGAGTTTTGCCTGCGCCTCGGCCAGCAGGTCTTCGAGCGGGCGCGCCTCGTGCTCCGGCGAATCTTTATCTGGCTGGTTGTCTGGATCGGACATCAGGGAAAAGGTGGGTTTGCAAAGCCGATATATTGAGCGCTAGCGGTCCACTTCAAGCCCGGATGGGCGCTTTTGCACCGGTTCCATCTCAGATTTTGATGGAATAGACCGCAAAGGTATGATTCCACTTTAAATGGATGCCATAACGGCCTGACCTAAAAAGGCTTAGAGTGGTATCCATGCAGCGGGGGAGGGGGAGAGGCGGGTGAGCGAAACGGCGCCAGGCCCGATCAAGGTCCTGGTCATCGATGACAGCAACACCATCCGGCGGAGTGCGGAGATGTTCCTGCGCCAGGCCGGGTACGAAGTGATCCTGGCGGAAGACGGCTTCGACGCGCTGGCGAAGATCAGCGACCACCAGCCAAAGGTCATCTTCGTCGACATCATGATGCCCAGGCTGGACGGCTACCAGACCTGCGCGCTGATCAAGCAGAACCCGAATCTCAAATCCACGCCGGTGATCATGCTGTCGAGCAAGGACGGCGTGTTCGACCGCGCCCGCGGCCGGCTCGCGGGCTCGGACCGTTACCTGACCAAACCTTTCACCAAGGAAGCGCTGATCGAGACCGTGCTCGAGTACGTGAAGCCGCCTTCCGTTACCTCCTAACGCAGACTTGCAAAGGCCACCACCGATGCCCATCAAGAACATCCTCGTCGTCGACGATTCGCCCACCGACCGCCAGTACCTCACCGATATCCTCGCCAAAAGCGGCTATGCGGTGACCACCGCCGAGAGCGCCGAGGAGGCCCTGGTCATGGTCAAGCAGAAACGCCCGGACCTCGTGCTGATGGATGTGGTCATGCCTGGGCAGAACGGCTATCAGGCCACGCGCACGCTGAGCAAGGACGGCACCACCAAGGACATTCCGGTCATCATTGTCACCACCAAGGGCCAGGAGACCGACCGCGTCTGGGGCATGCGCCAGGGCGCGCGCGACTACATCGTCAAGCCGGTGAGCCAGGCGGACCTGCTGGCCAAGATCGCGGCGCTCGGCTAGTGGCTGCCCGCACCTCCCTGCGCGACTACCAACGCGAGCTGGCGGCGCGCCTGCAGGGCGCGAGCCTCGGTCGCGCCGCGAGCAAGCTTGGCCTGCAAGTGGGTGCCGAAGCCTGGCTGGTGGGCCTGTCGGACGCAGGCGAGGTGATCCCCGTGCCGCCGATCACGCCGGTGCCCTTGACCCGGCCGTGGTTCCGCGGCGTGGCCAACATCCGCGGCAACCTGTACAGCGTGGTGGATTTCCCGGCCTTCCTCGGCGGACCGGCGGCGGCGGCGGTGAGCGAGCAGGCGCGGCTGCTGCTGCTGGGCGAGCGCTTCCGCATGGGCAGCGCGCTGCTGGTGGACCGCTCCCTCGGGCTGCGCGGGGCGGACCAGTTGCAGGCGCGCGCCGGCGCCGCGGGCCCCGCCTGGCTGAAGGCCGAATACACCGACAAGGACGGGCGGCACTGGAAGGAACTCGACGTCACGCAGCTGGTGCAGGCCGCCGCGTTCCTCGGCGTGGCGGCATGAACGCGTCAACAGACAAGGAGGGCAGCATGGGAACCAACAAGTTCGGGTGGGCGCTGGCCGGGCTGGCGCTGCTGTGCGCGCCGCTCGCCTGGGGGCAGCAGGTCGGTGTGACCAACGACAAGATCCTGCTCGGGCAGGCGGCCGTCTTCTCGGGGCCCGCCGCGCAGCTGGGGATCCAGATGCGCAATGGCATCAAGGCCTATCTGGACCACGTCAACGCGCAGGGCGGCGTGCATGGCCGCAAGCTCGAACTGGTCACGGAGGACGATTTCTACGATCAGCCGCGCGCCGCGGCGGCGAGCAGGAAACTGATCGACGAGCACAAGGTGTTCGCGCTCATCGGCTACGTCGGCACGCCGACCGGGGTCGCGCACCTGCCGGTGATCACGCAGGCCAGGATGCCGCTGGTCGGCATGTTCACCGGGGCGGAAGTGCTGCGGGCGCCGTTCAACCGCTACGTGTTCCACGTGCGCGCGAGCTACTACGACGAGACGGAGAAGATCGTCGAGCAGATCGTTTCCATCGGCGGGCGCAACATTGCGGTGTTCTACCAGGACGACGCCTACGGCATGGCGGGGCTGACGGGCACCGACATCGCCATGAAGAAGCGCAACATGAAGATGTCGGCCACTGCCACCGTCGAGCGCAACACCGTCAAGGTTGAGAACGCGGTGAAGACGATCAGCGCGGTGAAGCCGGACGCGGTGGTGATGATCAGCGCCTACACCTCGATCGCCGAGTTCGTGCGGCAGATGAAAAAGGCGGGCAGCGCGGCGACCTTCTACAACGTCTCTTTCGTCGGCAGCAAGGCGCTCGCCGATGCGCTCGGCAAGGACGGGGTCGGAGTGGCCATTTCGCAGGTGGTGCCATTCCCGTGGGGGGCGGCGGTGCCGGTGGTGAAGGAATACCAGCAGGTCGCGAAGAAGGCCGGCTACACCGACTACAACTTCAGCGCGATGGAGGGGTTCCTCTCCGCGAAGGTGATGGTCGAGGGGCTCAAGCGCACGGGGAAGAACCTGACGCGCGAAGGCTTCATCGTAACGATGGAAAGGATGCAGGACGTGGACCTCGGCGGTTTCTACGTTGGCTATTCGCCGACCAATCGCGCGGGCTCGAGGTTCGTCGACCTGACGATCATCGGCCGCGACGGCAAGTTCTTGCGATAGGGGGAACATCATGGCGTTCAAGCTAGGCGCGCTCAAACTTCCATTCTTCGGCGGCAGCGGCCGCGAGGGCGAGGCACAGGCCAAGGCAGCCGGCGCCCCCCCGGGCGGCTTGCCGCTCATCGGCGGGCTGCCGACGGGCCGGCAACTGCAGGTCCTCATCGGGCTGCTGGTGTTCCTGGTGGCCCTGGCGGCTGCTGTGGTCACGATCGATACGCGACAGGGCACGTTCGGCACCATCTACATCGCGAGCGTCGGCAAGATCCAGATGCTGTCGCAGCGCCTGGCCAAGGCCGCGCAGCAGGCCTCGCAGGGCAACGCGGAGGCATTCAAGCAGCTGCGCGGCAGCCGCGACGAGTTTGCCGCGCTGATCAGGCTACTCGCTTTCGGCGGCACCGCGGGCGAGGTCAACCTGCCGCCGACGTCGGAGGCGCTGCACCCGCCGCTCAACGCGCTGGACCGCGAGTGGGGCAAGACCGAGAGGAACGCGGCGCTGGTGCTCGATGAGGAGGCGAACCTGGTGGCGCTGGGCAGGGCGGTGCGCTCGATCAACAGCACCAACTCCACGCTGCAGGAGATCACCGACGAGATTGCCGCCATCAGCGTGCAGACCGGCGGCTCGGCGCGCCAGAACGCGATCGCCTCCCAGCTGATGATGCTGACGCAGCGCATGGCGAAGAACGCCAACACCATGCTGGCGGAGAACGTCGTGGACCCCGAAGTGGCGTTCCTGCTTGGCAAGGACACCAACACCTTTCGCGACACGCTGCAGGGGCTGCTGCAGGGCAACGAGGCGCAACGCATCGCGCGCGTGGGCGACGCAGAACTGCGCGGCAAGCTCGCCGAACTGGAGGCCGCGTTTAAGGACTACCAGCGCGCGGTGAGCGAGATCCTCGGCAACCAGGCGCGCCTGATCGGCGCCAAGCGCGCCACCTTCGAGATCTTCAACGACAGCGAAGCGCTGCTGCAGTCGGCCGAAAAGCTGAACGCGGCCTACGAGCAGGACCTCGGCGGCCGGAAGGTCAATTTCGCCGTCCTGGTGGCGCTCTCGGTGCTGGCGGTGGTGGTGCTGTTGCTGATCGGCAAGGTGGTCGTCGACGACAGCAGCCTGCGCGCGGTGCAGAGCGAGCAGCAGAACAAGTCCAACCAGGAGGCCATCCTGCGGCTGCTCGACGAGATCGGCAACCTGGCCGACGGCGACCTGACCTCCCGCGCCAAGGTGACCGAGGAGATCACGGGCGCCATCGCCGATTCGATCAACTTCACCATCGACGAGCTGCGCCGCCTGGTGGCGGGCATCACCGCCGCGGCCCAGGGCGTGACCACGGCGACGGCGGAAGCGCAGGTGGTGTCCGGCCAGCTGCTGCAGGCGGCACAGAAGCAGGCCACCGAGATCCAGGACACGGGACAGTCGGTGGTGCAGATGGCGCAGTCCATGGCCAACGTGTCCAAGAGCGCCAACGACTCGGCCAGGGTGGCGCAGACTTCGCTCAACGCCGCGGAGAAGGGCGCGCAGGCGGTGCAGAACTCGATCCGCGGCATGAACGACATCCGCGAGCAGATCCAGGAGACCTCCAAGCGCATCAAGCGGCTGGGCGAGAGTTCGCAGGAGATCGGCGAGATCGTGCAGCTGATCTCGGACATCACCGAGCAGACCAACGTGCTGGCGCTGAACGCGGCCATCCAGGCGGCTTCGGCCGGCGAGGCGGGACGCGGCTTCACGGTGGTGGCCGAGGAGGTGCAGCGGCTGGCGGAGCGCTCCGGCGAGGCGACCAAGCACATCGGCGCGATCGTGAAGTCGATTCAGCGCGATACGCAGGACGCGGTGGAAGCCATGGAGCGCAGCACGCGCGGCGTGGTGGAGGGCACCAAGACTGCCGACGAGGCCGACCGCGCGCTGCGCGAGATCGAGCAGGTGTCCCGGCAGCTGGCCGAGCTCATCGGCTCGATTTCCAGCGCCACGCAGCAGCAGGCGGCCTCGGCGACTCGCGTGGCGACGGCCATGAACGACATCCTCGCGATCACGCAGATGACCACCGACGGCACGCGCCGCACGGCGGCCTCCGCCGAGCGCCTCACCGCGCTGGCCAACGACCTCAAGGCCTCGGTGTCCGGCTTCAAGCTCGCCTGACGAGGGTCATGGCCAACGCTTCCGCCACCATCCTGTCCTGGATCACCGACGAGGTCGACCAGGCGCTGAAACTGGTCAGGGACGACATCGCCAAGTTCGCGGCCGAGCCCGGGGACGTGGCGGTGCTCAAGCCGGTGCCGGAGCACCTGCACCAGGTGGCCGGCGCGCTGCGCATGGTGGGACTGTCGGGCGCGACGCGCTTTTGCGAGGAGATCGAGGGCGGCTTTGCCGGCCTGAACGGCGCGCGCCCGAGCTCGCAGGCGGTGGGCGTGATCGACAAGGCGGTGCTGGCGCTGCGGGAATTCGTCGACGGCCTGGAGCGCGGCCAGGCCAACGTGCCGCTGCGCCTCTTCCCGGTGTACCGCGAGTTGAAGACGCTGCAGGGCAAGGGCGATGCAGCGGAAAAGGACCTTTTCTACCCCGACCTGGCGCTGGCGGCGCCACCCCATGCGAACCCCAGGCCGCTCGCCAGGGAGGCTCTGGCGCCCTACCTGCAGGCGCAGCGCTCGCAGTTCCAGCGGGGCCTGCTCGGCGCGCTGCGCAAGCTGCCCAACGGGCCGCAGGAGATGAAGCTGGCGCTCGACGCCCTGCACCAGGTGGCGGCGCAACTGCCTGAGCCGCAGGCGTTGTGGTGGGTGGCCGGGGGCCTGGTGGATGCGCTGCAGGACCCGCCCGACGCGGACTGGCTGGGCAAGGCGAAGGCGCTGTGCAACAAGATCGACTTCCAGTTGCGCGACCTGGCCGCCGGCGGGCAGGCGGTGAACGAAGTGGTGCTGCGCGAAGTGCTCTATGCCGTTGCCAAGTGCAGGCCGGGCACCCCGCGGCTGAAGGAAATCCGGCAGCTGTACCAGCTCGACAGCCTGTTTCCGGGCGCCGAGTTGTCCGGGGTCATGGAATTCGACATGGATTGGCTCGGGCCTGCGCTCTCCGACATGCGCTCGCGCCTGGAAGCCCTGAAGGGCATGTGGCTGCATTACGTGTCAGGCGAGCCCAAGAGCGCAGCGCGCTTTCGCGAACTGGTGGCGTCGTTCAAGGCCAAGGCGGGCGAGGTCGGCAGCGTGCCGCTCGTCAAGCTGCTCGACGCCATCGCCCTGGTGTCGACGCGCCTGCCCGACCCCTATCCGCAGCAGAACCAGTTCATGGTGATCGAGATGGCCTCCGCCTTCCTGCTGGCGGAAAGCGTCATCGAGAATTTCACCGGCCCGGCGGGCGACACCGAGCAGCAGATCGGCATCATGGGCGGCTGGCTGCTTGACGCGGCCAAGGGCCGCTCCAGCGGCGAGCCGCCGGCGGGCCTGCGCGCCGACCTGAGCGAGCGCATCGGCGCGTTGCAGCTGCGCGCGCAGGTGGCCAAGGAGATCGTGGCCAACCTGCAGCACGTCGAGCAGGTGCTCGACGGATTCGCGCGCGATCCGGCCAAGCGCGACACGCTCGGCGGGCTCGCGCCGCACCTGCGCCAGATCCACGGGGCATTGATGGTCCTGCGCTTCGAGGCGGCGGCGCGCGCGCTGGCGACCTGCGAGCGCATGGTCGCCGCCTGCACCAAGCCGGACCACGCGTGCACCGACGAGGATATGGACTGGATCGCGGAGGGCCTGTCGAGCATCGGCTTTTTCCTCGATCCCTGCCTGCAGGGGCGTGAGCCCGCGACGCAGGCCATCGAGCTCTTTTTCCACCGCTACGACAAGGCGCACGTGCCGGTCCTGCAGCGCGACAGGGATGCCACCGTGGTGCTGACCGCGACCGATCTGAAGAGCGCCGCCACCGCGGCCGAAGTGATCGCCGCCGCGGTCGCCGAGCCGCCCGCGCCCAAGGCGCGGCCCGAGGTCAACCGGGAACTGCTCGACATCTTCCTCGAGGAAGCCGGTGAAGTGCTCGGCAGCATCGACGGCGCGCTGGCGCAGTGCCGTGCCCAGCCGCAGGACCGCGACGTGCTCACCACCATCCGGCGCGGCTTCCACACCCTCAAGGGCAGCGGGCGCATGGTCGGCCTGATGGATCTGGGCGAAGTGGCCTGGGAAGTCGAACAGGTGATGAACCGCTGGCTGGAGATGAAGTGGCCCGCCAGCGGCGATCTGCTCGAGCTCATCGCCTCGTCAAGCGCCGCGTTCGGCGGCTGGATCACGAAGCTGCGCGAAGGCAGCCTGGCGGGTGAGATCGACGCGAAAGCCATCTTCGAGTTCGCGGCCCGGCTCAAGCTCGCGGGCGAGCCTGTCGCGGCGCCTGCGCCAGTGGCGGCGCCGGTTCCCATCCCCGAGCCGGAGCCCGTTGCGGAGGTGCCTGTTGCCGAGGTGCCTGTCGCGGCCGAGCCGCCTGTCGCGGCGGAACCGGTACTGGACTTCATACTTGCGCAGGTGCAGGCGCCCGCGCAAGAACCCGAAGAGGTGGTGATCGGCGAGACGCGCGTGCCGCGCCACATGTACGACATCTACATGAAGGAAGCGCACCAGCACGTTGCGACCCTGGAGGCGCAGTGTGAAGGCTGGCTGCGCGAGCACGGCGAGCCCGCGCACGAATTCGTGCGCGCGGCGCACACGCTCGCGAGCAGTTCGCACACCGCGGGCTTCGCGCCGCTGGTGGCGCTGGCCGGCGCGCTGGAGCAGTGGATGCCGGTCGCCAGGCTCACCGCGATCGACGACGGCAAGGTCGTGCAGGGTGCCATCG
>JANMUO010000055.1:0-8204 GCA_031391655.1 Betaproteobacteria bacterium | reverse complement strand
AGTTGAACAGCGTCTCGCGCACGCGGTCGGGCGTGGGCCGAAGGTCCGGGCGCGCGGGAACATCGATCAGCCGGCTGCGCCACTGCCCGGCGATGATGCGCACGCGTCCGGCAGTCTTGCCGTGCTTGCTAGAATCCACGCGACCATGTTAGCAGCGACCTCGTGGGCAGCACGCCTCAGGAACGGCCTTGCGCGCACGCGCGCCGTGCTCGGCACCGACCTGCGCGCGCTGTTCGGCCAGGGCGTGGTGGACGAAGCGCTGTTCGAGGCGCTCGAGACGGCGCTGCTGCAGGCCGACTGCGGGGTTGCGGCGACCCGGGCGTTGCTGGAGGGCCTGCGAGCCCGCGCGCGAAGGGAGCGCATCACGCAGCCGTCCGGTCTCAAGCAGGCGCTGCGGGAGGAACTGCGCGCGCTGCTCGCGCCGCTGGAGAAGCCGCTCGCGCTGTCGCGCGCCAAGCCGCTGGTGATGATGGTTGCGGGCGTCAACGGGGCGGGCAAGACCACTTCCATCGGCAAGCTGGCCAAGTGGCTCCAGGGTCAGGGTTGCAGCGTGTTGCTCGCCGCTGGCGACACTTTTCGCGCGGCGGCGCGCGAGCAGCTTGCGGCCTGGGGCGAGCGCAACGGCGTCGCCGTGATCGCACAGCAGTCCGGCGACGCGGCGGCCGTGATCTACGACGCGGCGGCCGCGGCGCGCGCGCGCGGCATCGACGTGCTGATCGCCGACACCGCCGGGCGCCTGCCCACGCAACTGCACCTGATGGAGGAGATCAGGAAGGTGAAGCGCGTACTCGCCAAGGCGCTCCCCGGGGCGCCACACGAAGTACTGCTGGTGCTCGACGCCAACACGGGCCAGAACACGCTCGCGCAGGTCAAGGCGTTCGACGAAGCGCTCGGCCTCACCGGGCTGGTGCTCACCAAGCTCGACGGCAGCGCCAAGGGCGGCGTCGTCTGCGCGATCGCGCGCGAGCGCCCGGTGCCGCTGTTGTTCGTCGGCGTGGGCGAAGGTATCGACGACCTGCGGCCCTTCGCGGCGGCCGAGTTCGCGGAGGCGCTGCTTGATTAGCTTTTCCGCGGTGTCCAAGCGCTATCCGGGCGGCCAGGAGGCGCTGCGCGGGGTGTCCTTCGCCCTGGCGTCCGGCGAATTTGCCTTCCTCACCGGCCATTCCGGCGCCGGCAAATCCACTTTGCTCAAGCTCATCCCGGCGATCGAGCGGCCGACTGCAGGCAGCGTGGTCGTGAACGGCCAGAACGTCGGCGCGCTCAAGCGCGCGGCGGTGCCCTACCTGCGGCGCAACCTGGGGCTGGTGTTCCAGGACCAGAAGCTGCTCTACGACCGCAGCGTCTACGACAATGTCGTGCTGCCCCTGTCGTTCAGCGGTCAGCCGCCGCGAGAGGCGGCGCGCCGCGCGCGCGCCGCGCTGGACAAGGTCGGGCTGCTCGCGCGCGAGCGCGCCAATCCGATCGAGCTCTCCGGCGGCGAGCAGCAGCGCCTGGCGATCGCGCGCGCGGTGGTGAACCGCCCGGCGGTCCTGGTGGCCGACGAGCCTACGGCGAACCTGGACGCCGAGTCGGCGGGGCGCATCCTCGAGATCTTCGTCTCGTTCCACCAGGTCGGGGTCACGCTGCTCATCGCCACGCACGACCAGGCGCTGATCGGGCGCTACGGCAAGCGCGTGCTGCGCCTGGAGGAAGGCAGGCTCGCCGCATGATGGCCTGGTTGCGCCAGCATCGCGAGGCGTTCGCGCGCGCGCGTGGCAAGCTCCTCGCCCAGCGCGGCGCGAGCCTGCTGAACGCGCTGGTGATCGGCGTGGCGCTATCGTTGCCCGCGGGAGGCTACGCGCTGCTCGCCAACCTGCAGCAGGTGGCGCAGCGCGTCACGCTCGAGCCGCAACTGTCGGTGTTCCTGCGGCCGGAGGCGAAGCGCGCCGACCTCGAAGGCCGCCTGCGCGCCGACGCCCGCGTCGCGCAGCTGCGCTTTGTCGCGCGCGAGGACGCCCTCAAGGAACTGCGCCAGACCGAGGGCCTGGCCGAGGTCGTGGCCGCGCTGGAGCGCAACCCCTTGCCCGATGCCTTCGTGCTGCGCATCAGGGACGGCAGCCCCGCCGAACTGGAAGCGCTTGCGGCCGAACTGCGCGCCTTGCCTGGGATCGCGCACGTGCAGGCGGACGCCGCCTGGGCGCAGCGCCTGCGTGCCCTGGCGCGCATCGGGCGGTTGGCGCTGCTCGCGCTTGCCGCGCTGCTTGCCACCGGGCTGCTGGCGGTGACCTTCAACACCATCCGCCTGCAGATCCTCACGCAGCGCGAGGAGATCGAGGTGTCCCAGTTGCTCGGCGCCACGGACGCCTTCATCCGGCGGCCGTTCTTCTACCTCGGCTTCCTGCAGGGGCTCGCCGGGGGCTTGGTAGGGCTCGGCATTCTGTGGGCCGCCCTGGCCCTGCTCAACCAGGGCGTGCGCGACCTGGCGCAGACCTACGGGTCGAGCTTCCAGTTAGCTTTCCTGGCTGGCCCCGAAACGCTGGCGGTCCTGGCCTGCTCCGCCTTGCTCGGCTGGGTGGGAGCGCTACTATCAGTGAGCAAATACTTACGTTAAAGTCATTAATAGATAGGTATTGTTCCTTACTACCGGAGGGAACTCGTACAAGCGTTTAGCACTCATATACCAAGAGTGCTAGACTTTTCTCGAAGGGGTAAAACGATGCAATCTGCACAAGCACTGCCGATGGCTCTGCCCATGCCGATGGCTGCGGGCAGCCTGGACACGTATATCCAGTCCGTCAATCGCGTCCCGCTGCTCAGCGCCGAGCAGGAGCAGGATTTCGCGCGCCGCTGGCGCGAGGAGAACGACGTTGAAGCCGCCCGCCAGCTGGTGCTGTCGCACCTGCGCCTGGTGGTGTCGGTGGCGCGCGGCTACCTCGGCTACGGCCTGCCGCATGCCGACCTGATCCAGGAAGGCAACATCGGCCTGATGAAGGCGGTGAAGCGCTTCGACCCCTCGCGCGGGGTGCGCCTGGTGTCCTTTGCCATCCACTGGGTGAAGGCGGAGATGCACGAGTACATCCTGCGCAACTGGCGCCTGGTCAAGGTCGCCACCACCAAGGCGCAGAGAAAGCTGTTCTTCAACCTGCGTTCGATGAAGACGGGCGTTGCGCCGCTGGGCGCCGCCGAAATGGAGCACATTGCGGCCGCGTTGAAGGTGAAGCCGGAAGAGGTGGCGGAGATGGAAATGCGGCTGGCCGGCCGCGAAGTCGCCTTCGAGGCGGAAGACAGCGACGAGGACGCGGCGTACGCGCCGGTGCACTACCTTGCCGCCGACCCGGAAGCCGAGCCTTCGGCGGTGCTGGAAACGCGCGAAGAGGCAAGCGTGGGCGCGGCCGGGCTGCAGCACGCCCTCGCCGCCCTGGACGCGCGCAGCCGCCGCATCGTCGAGGCGCGCTGGCTGAGGGAAAAGGACGCCGCCACGCTGCACGACCTGGCCGGCGAGTTCAAGGTGTCCGCGGAGCGCATCCGGCAGATCGAAGTCAAGGCCATGCAGAAGATGAAGAAGCTGCTGCAGGCGCCCGCCACGGCCTGAGCCTTACTTCAGCAGCACTCGCAGGTCGTCCGCCAGGTCCTCGGCGATGCGGTCGTGGCGCACGAACAGGCGCAGCCGCCCCTGCGGGTCGAGGACATAGCTCTGCGCGCTGTGGTCGATGGAGTAGCTGTCCGGGGTCTTGCCGGGGCGCTTCTCGAAGTACACCTTGAATTCCTTCGCCGCGCGGCGCGTGGCTTCCAGGTCGCCGCGCATGCCGAGAAAGCGCGCATCGAAGGCCGTGACGTAGTCGGCCAGCGCTTTTTGCGTATCCCGCTCCGGATCCACCGTCACCAGCAGCACCTGCACGCGGTCCGCGTCCGCCCCGAGCTTCTTCATCGCCTGCGCAGCGTCGGCCAGCGTGGTCGGGCAGACATCCGGGCAGCGCGTGAAGCCGAAGAACAGCACCACCGCCTTGCCGCGGAAATCCTCCAGCCGGCGCGCCTTGCCGTGGTGGTCGGTGAGCTCGAGCTGCTTGCCGTACTCCGCGCCCGTGATGTCGGTGCCCTTGAACTTAGGCGGCGCGCCATCGCAGGCCGCGAGCACCAAAGACGCCAGCGCCGCCAGGCTAAAACGGCAGGTAGTGGTCAACGAGCAGCGCCGCGAACAGCGTGGCGAGGTACACGATCGAATAGCGGAAGGTCTGCCGCGCCAGCCGATCGCTGTAGGCAAGGTGGATGCGTACGGCATAGCTGACGAACACGCCACCCAGCACCAGGGCCGCGCACAGGTAGATCCAGCCGCTCATGCGGATGGCGAAGGGCAGGAGCGACACGCCGAACAGGATCAGCGTATAGAGCAGCACCTGCAGGCGCGTATAGCGCGGGCCGTGCGTGACGGGCAGCATCGGCAGCCCTGCCCTGGCGTAGTCCTCGGTGCGGTAGAGCGCCAGCGCCCAGAAATGCGGCGGCGTCCAGGCGAAGATGATGAGGAACAGCAGCATCGCTTCCGTCGTCACCTCGCCGGTGACCGCGGCCCAGCCCAGCACCGGCGGCATGGCGCCCGAGGCGCCTCCGATGACGATGTTCTGCGGCGTGAGGGGCTTCAGGATCACGGTATAGACCACTGCATAGCCGACGAAGGTGGCCAGCGTGAGCCACATGCTGAGCGCATTCACGTATTGGTGGAGCAGCCACAGGCCGAGGCCGCCGACGACGCCGGCGAATACCAGCGTCTGCGCATTCGTCAGCTCGCCGCTGGGCAGCGGCCGCCAGCGCGTGCGCAGCATCAGCGCATCCACGTTCTGCTCGACCAGGCAATTGATCGCGGCGGCTGCGCCCGCCACCAGCGCGATGCCCAGCGTGCCCGCGAGGAGAATCTGCGGCGGCACCATCCCGGGCGTGGCGAGGAACATGCCGATCACCGCGGTGAACACGATCAGCGACACCACGCGCGGCTTGGTGAGCGCATAGAAGGCGCGCATGCGCTGGGCGAAGCCGATGGGAAGGACCTGGGTGTTCAAGCGTGCTGCGGGCGCAACGGTCTGAAGGAAAAGTAGCTTAGCACGACGAGGCAGGCGAGCAGCAGCGCCGCGCCGGCGTTGTGCGCGGCCGCCAGCCAGAGCGGCAATCCAGCGACGACGTTGGCGACGCCGAGGGAGAACTGCAGCGTCAGCGTGGCCGCGATGGCCACACCCAGAGCGCGCAATTGCGTCGTGCGCCAGGCACACCACGCCGCCCATCCAGCCGCCGCGACTGCCACCAGCGCGAACACGCGGTGCGTCCAGTGGATCGCCGTCAGCGCCTCGCGCGACAGCAGGCCGCCCTCGGCAGTCATGCCAAGCTCGCGTTGCACGTGAAAAGCATTGGCGAAGTCCATCGGCGGCAGCACCTGCCCCAGGCACAGCGGCAGGTCCGGGCAAGCCAGTGCCGCATAGTTGGCGCTGACCCACCCGCCGAGCGCGATCTGCACGCTGACAGCCGCCAGGCCCAGCACTGCGGGCAGGCGCAGCGGTGGTGCCGGCGAATGGGGCCATTGCTCCAGCGCGAGCCAGACCAACAGGGCGAGCGTCGTCATTCCCCCCAGAAGATGCGCGGTCACGATGGCCGGCTTGAGCAGCAGGGTCACGGTCCACATGCCCAGGGTGGCCTGGAAGGCCACGACGGCAAGCGCCAGCGTGGCGAGCAGCCGCGACTCGCGCCGCCACCAGGCGAGCAGCGCGATGGCGAGGATCAGAAGACCGAGGATGCCCGCCAGGTAGCGATGGCCCATCTCCTTCCAGGCCTTGGCCAGCGACACCGGTCCATGCTCGCCCCCTTGCGCCGCGACCGTGCGCGCGATCTCCGGCGAAGCTTGCGCCGGACTGAGCTTGCCATAGCAGCCGGGCCAGTCCGGGCAACCCAGGCCCGCATCCGACAGGCGCACGACTGCGCCGGCCACCACCACCACGAAGGTCAGCAGCACGGCGGCGAGCACCAGCGCGCGCTGCAGCTTCATCCGATCTGAGACACCCGCAGCAGGCGCTGCAGGTCCTTCAGGATGCGCGACGGATCCGGGTCGCGGGGAAAGCGCAGCATCAGGTTGCCGAGGGGATCGACGACGTAGATATGGTCGGTGACCGCGCCTGCCGCCGGAAAAAGCGCAGGGCTTGCCCCCGCCGAACCGATGCGCGTGCCTTCGATCGCCGCGAGCAGCTCGGCGCGCGGCCTTCCCTCTCCTACGAGTAGCCAGAGCCGCTCGACCCTCGCTTCGTTCTTGCCCTGCGCGCGGCGCACCTGGCGCAGGTAGTAGAGCTTTTTCTCGCAGTAGGCGTCGCAGGCGGCTGCATCGAAGCTCACCAGCACCCACTTGCCGCGCAGCGCTTCGAACGGCGCCCCGGCGAGGAGCCGCGGCGGCGACACCAGCTCGCCATAGTTGGAACTGCTGCCGGGCGCCCAGTCCAGCCAGTATGCGAGCGGCGCGAGCACGAACGGCAGCGCGAAGAAAGCCCCCAGCAGCACGAGCTTGAGGCGCCCGCGCTTCACGCGCTCAGGCGGCGGGTTTGCGTTCACGGCGGATGCTCAGCGCAAGCACGAGGACGACCGACAGCGCGGCGAGCGAGTACCACTGCAGCGCGTAGGCCTCGTGCTTGTCGATGCCGGCGTCGACGCCCGGCCAGTTGCGCGCCAGGCCGTCCGCCAGCGGCGAGTGCTGCTCGAGGACGTAGGGCTCGAGCTTCAGACCCGACCAGACGGAGAAGGTGGTCACCTCGACGTTCTGCCACACGCGGCCCTCGGGCTTGGCGCCCGAGGGGGCGTAGGCGCGCGGAAAATGATCCAGCACGCGGCCCTCGACGTCGTGCTGCCCGGGCGGCGTGCGCAGCTGCGGCAGCTGCTCGCGGTGCAGCGGCGCCGCCACCCAGCCGCGGTTCACCAGCACATGCCGGCCATCGGCGAGGCGCAGCGGTTGCACCACGTGGTAGCCCGGGCGCGCCCGGTTCAGCTTGTTGTCGAGCAGCACCGTGTAGCGCTCAAGGAACTGGCCGTGCAGCTCCAGGCGCTTCTCGTTGGCCACCGCCGCGCGCTTCTCGTCGGCGCGCCCCGTCTGCCAGTTGCCCAGCAGGATGCCCGCGGCGCAGCCCGCTGCGGCGAGCGCGAGCGCCCACCAGCGCGGACGGAAGGAGTATCCTGATTTCATGCGTTATGTCGTGATCGGGGCGCTGGTCCTGATCGTCCTCAGCCTGGGTTCGGCGCTGTTCTACGTGTTCCAGGACCGCAGCGACTCGAACCGTGCGGTGAAGGCGCTCGCCCTGCGCGTCGGTCTTTCGGTCGCCCTGTTCCTGTTCCTGATGGCCGCCTACTACTTCGGGCTGATTCCCGGCCGGCTCTAGAAACGGCGATGCGGGGGTCTGACCCCCGTTTCTCACAACCAGTAGACGAAGATGAACAGCCCCAGCCACACCACGTCCACGAAGTGCCAGTACCAGGCCACGCCCTCGAAGGCGAAATGGTGGTCCGGCTTGAAGTGCCCCTTCAGGCAGCGCGCGTAGATCACCGACAGCATGATCGCGCCCACCGTGACGTGAAAGCCGTGGAAGCCGGTGAGCATGAAGAAGGTCGAGCCGTAGGCGCCGGTGGTGAGCTTGAGGTTCAGCTCGGCGTACGCATGGCCGTACTCGTAGGCCTGCACGCCGAGGAAGGTTACGCCCAGCGCGATCGTGAAGAACAGGAACCAGTTGAGGATCGCGCGCTTGCCCTCCTTCAGCGCCCAATGCGCGATGGTCACGGTGACGCCGGAGGAAAGCAGCAGCGCGGTGTTGATCGCCGGTAGCCCCCAGGCGCCCATCGGCGAGAATTTCTCCTCGAAGCCCGGGCCGGCCGAGGGCCACACGCTCTTGAATCCCGGCCACAGCGTCTCATTGTGGTCCAGGCTCGCCAGGTCCGGCACCGACAGCACGCGGATGTAGAACAATGTGCCGAAGAACGCTGCGAAGAACATCACCTCGGAGAAGATGAACCAGCTCATGCCCCAGCGGAAGGACACGTCCTCCCAGGCGTGGTACTTGCCGCCCTCGGACTCGGCGATCAGCTCGCCGAACCAGCGGAACATCATGTACAGGAGCAGCATGAAGCCGGCGGCGATGGAAATCCACCCGCCGGAGCCGGCGTTCATCACGAACACGCCGCCCAGCGCCATCAGGAACAGCGCGATCGAGCCG
>JANMUO010000006.1:0-4613 GCA_031391655.1 Betaproteobacteria bacterium | reverse complement strand
GGCGACTGCACCATCTGGCCCACGTCGCGCGTCCAGGGCGCCAGCGAGAAGTTCGCCGTGGCGCGCGAGTCGCGCGTGAGCATCGTGTTCAGGGCCATCTGCATGAAGATGCCCTTGTCGTAGTACGGGCTGTCGGGCGTGCCGGGCGAGGTGATGTCGTTGCCGTTGGTCACGGTGTACCAGGCGCCCACCTCGAAGCCCGAATCGAACCTCCTCTTCACCTCGACCCTCACGCCCTCGTCCTTGGCGAGGAACCTGCCGGCGCGCAGGGTGCCGGTAACGCCCTGGCTCATGCGGTAGTTGAGGCTCGCGATCGCCGTCACGGTGTCGTAGTCGCGAAAGCCGAACCAGCCCTTGAAGTCCCGTTGCTTCAACGCGTCCACCGCCATGTCCGCCGACCAGCCGCCGCCTTTGGAGAGGTACAAGGCCTGGCCGCCCACGCCGCCGTACATTTCCTCGTACAAGCCGGCCGAGGCGCGGGCGTACACGCGCGGGGCCGGGTGCCAGTACTGGTGCGCGAGGAGCCTCATCAGCTTGATGTCGTTGCCCCTCTTGTACTCGGCTATGTCGGTGCGCACGTGCGGCAGGAGGCTGTTGGAGGCCTGCGTCACGTCGCTGATGTCCTCGTACAGGGTGAACTTCAACTCCGAGTTGAAAAACCGGTTGCCGGCGAAGGGGCGGTCGTAGCTGGCGAGCGCCGAGAGGTCCACCTTGAGCGCGCCGGAGGGGTCGTTGAAGTAGCCCGACACGCTCGGGCGCAGCCTCGCCACGCCGCCGGCGATTTCCCTCTGCAGCACCAGGATCTTCGTCGCGTCCTTGCGGTTGGCGATGATTTCCTCGGGCAGCGGCTCCTCGAAGGCGGCGAGCGCCTCGTCGCGGTCCTTTTTCTCGTCCGCGTCCTGCGGTTTCGCGTACTCGATGTGCACGGTGGGGGCCAGGTCCTTGCGGGTGGCCATGCCGTTGAAGTAGCGCTGCAGCGTGGGGACGTGCAGGAACGTGTAGGTGGCGAAGGGGAAGCCTCCCTGCACGTAGGTGACCTGGATCTCGCGCACCTGCAGCGGGGCGAAGGAGAGCATGGTGCGCGCGGCGCGTCCGACGGCGCGGGGCATGCCGGCGATGCGCAGGTTCCCCATCGTGCCTGCCAGGCGGCCGTTTTCGTAGTTGGTGCGCACTTCGGTGTAGTCCTGCAGCCTGAGTGCGTGGTCCAGGCGCTGGCGGTGCGTGGCGTCGTCGCTCCACTGCTCTTCGGTGGGGCGGGGGTTGATCTTCGTGTACGGAGCGGGCTCGTCGATCTTGGGGATGAATTCCTTTTGCTGCAGCGGGATGGAGACCCAGGCGTTGAGTCCCGGCTCGCCGTGCGCGACGAAGCCTTTTACCCCCCACCAGTCGGTGCGGTACTCGATGCCGGCGGCGACGCTCTTCTTGTACTCGGAAGCACCGGAGAGCTGGGAACCAGTGTCCTGCGAGTAATTGTAGGCGTCGTATTCGGCGACGAAACTCCAGTTCGGCAGCTTCACCGGCGACCAGCGCACGCCGCCGAAGGCGCCGTCGATCCTCTTGTTTCCGTAGCCGAGGGTGAGGTCGAACTCGCCGAAGCGCTTGGAGGCGGCGCCGTAGACCGCGCTGAACACGCCCGTGCCTTCCAGGTCATGGATGCCCAGGGCCGCTTGCGGCCACCATCCGCGCTCGGGCCACAGGCGCAGCTTCATGTCGAATTCCTTATCCTTGAAATCGCCGTAGTCCTCACCCGGCACGCCCGGGAATCCCGGCACGTACATGATTCGCGTGTAGCGGAACGACCCTTCCAGGTAGGGCAGGATGGTCAGGCTCGACCAGATCGAGGAATACGGCTTCATGTAGCTGAAGCCGGTCCTCCACGTGCCATCGGGCGCGATGCGCGCGTCCGGCATGTTCAGCAGGCCCGTCTGGCCGCTCGACGACGGCAGCGCGACCGGCTCCTGCGCATGCGCAGCCGCGGCGAAGAGCAGACAAATAGGGACAGACCCTATTTTTCTAAACAGGCTCAAGCGGCGTGACGAAGTCCGACCGCGATGCCCGCTTTCGCGCAAAGCCCGGCGAGGTAATCGAGCGACAGCAGTTCAACCTTTCCGCGCACGATTTCAGACACTCGCGGCTGTGCGATGCCCAGGCGCTTCGCGGCTTCGGCCTGGGTCAAATTGCGGCGCTCCATCCACCGCCGCAGCGCCTCGGCAAGCTCGGCGCGCAGCAGCATGACTGCCGCTTCATGAGGCGGCAGCCCCAGATCCTGGAACACGTTTCCGCTCGATTCAGTCACTCGTTTCGTCATGATTCGCTCTCCTTCGTCAATGCCCGGGCTTCGCGGTACCGCCGCCCGGCGAGCGCGAGGTCGCCTCGCGCGGTTTTCTCCGACTTCTTCTGGAACGCATGCAGTACATATACCGCGTCCCTGAAACTCGCGACGTAGACCACGCGATATGCGCCCGCCGCATCGCGCACCCGGATCTCGCGCGCGCCCAGACCCACCGTCGGCATCGGTTTCCAGTCGTCCGGCTGCCGGCCCATCTGCACGAGGAACAGTTCCTGTCCCGCGCGCACGCGGACCGGCTTGGGGAAGGCCGACAAATCGTCCCTGGCAGAACCGACGAAGCGCAGGCGCTTCACGCGCGATTATACGAATATTCGTATGAGGAGCAAGCCAGACCGGCCATAAAAGAAAAAGGCCCCGCTCGAGGGGCCTTTCGGGAATGCCTTGCCGCTTACGGATTGTGGTGCGTGGTCGTCGAAGTGCTGTCGCTGCTGGCCGCGACTGCGCCGATCACTACGGCAGCGGCTACCGCCCCGGCCGCCGTTGCCACTCCGGTCGATGCCACTGCGCCTCCGGCTGCGCCCGGGGCCAGTCCGCCCGCCGTTATACCGGCTACCGCGCCCATGCTGCTGAACGCTGCGCTGGCTGCCGCGGGGACTTGCGCCGCGGTGATGCCGACACCGACCACGGTAGAGCTTGCGACGGAGCCAAAGGATCCGGCGCCGAATACTGCTGTTCCGCCTGCGTTCGTCGCGGCGACGGCGCCGGCGTTCACCGCGATGATCGCCGGATTGACGATCGCCACCATGAAGTCGGTGCCCCGGATTCCGATGGTTGCCTGGGGTACCCGCAGCTGGAAAGCCGTCTGGTTGCGCGAAGCCACCGCGCCGGACACCACGCGCAGCGCGCCGCGCAGCAGGTCTAACACGGAGCGGTCACCCCTGGGCTCTTCCTGCTTGTAGCGGAAGTCCGCGATCCTGAAGGTGGTGTTCTCGTTCAGGACCACGGTCTGGCCGTCGTCGAACTTGAGCACCGCCTGCGAGCCCGCGCCGGTGGTGATGGTCGCGCCGGAGATGACGCGGTCGTTGGTGTTGAGCTTGTTGTTGCCGGAGCGGACGTCGCCGCGCATGGACTGGACCTGGGCGGCGGCGAACACCGTGGTGGCGAAGGCGGCGCTGAGTGCAATCAACACCCAGCCCAGCTTGTGGAAGATCCCTTGTTGGTGCATGGCTGTAGCCTCCCGGTGTTTCGCTGTTGGCGCTTGACGGATCATTGGACTCCTGCCCGCCGGGCGCGCTGGGCCCCATTGTGCACTGTTCCACGGGCGGAGAGCCAGAGGGTTATGGCTCGCGAGCCGGTCGGAAGGCGAGCACTGGAGTTCGGGGGGGATAGGGTCAGGCACCGATTGCCGCTCCCGTCCGCGCACAAAGCTTTTCATTTCACCCGCTGGAAGTACGCGCGCCGCTGGTGCAACACGCGAACCAGGCGGACCTTCGATCCGGCTACGCGGTAAACGAGGGTGTAGGGGTACTCGCCGACCACTCAAGCGGCCGCGGACTTCCGGCCACGGGAAGCGCGCTGCTTCGCGATGAGGGAAAGCACTTCTTCCGTGCTCATCACCCGGCCGGCCTTGAGATCCGCGTCGCCTTCGTTGACCTGGCGCACGAACCATTCGGTGTATTCGAACCCGTCTCGGAGCACCGTCTTCAGGATTCTCGCGGGCGTGGTGCCCGCATCCTGCGCGAGACGCTCGAGACGGCGCAGGTCGGACCTGGAAAGACTTGCGATTTGCGGCATGGCGCTCCCCGGTTCGGGATCTTGAAGCATTCTACGGAAAAACGCGCCGGCACGGCGGGAAGGTCCGCGCGGTTCAGTCCGCCGTGCGTTGGGCAGTGCTGTAGGCGCGCTGACCGCCATTGCGCACCGAACCACGGGCGGAGAGCCAATGCGGGAACCTGAACCTGACCAGCCCCCGGTAGCAGATCACGTAGAACACCACGAACGCGAGCGCAATGCCCTGCAGGGCGAGGGTGTTGTCCCACATGATCATGGCAGGGAGGACTACTGCGGCGCACACCACCGCCAGGTAGACCGTGGCAAGCGCGTTCTGGCCCGTGCCGCCCTTGCCGCCGCGGCGGACCAGGCGTTTGTAGACGAGTGTGTGCAGATGCAATCCGTCGGCGTCCATCGCGCTGTGGCCGCGCAGCCTGCGGCGGAAGGAGGAAAACAGCGTCTCGCACACCGGGTAGGCGAGCACCGTGAGCGCGAACCAGGGCGACACGTCCGAATTGCGGTGCACCAGCATCACCGCGAGCTCGGCGATGAG
>JANMUO010000004.1:0-5092 GCA_031391655.1 Betaproteobacteria bacterium | reverse complement strand
GGCAGTTTTTCATGCACCAGCAGGTAGGCGATTTCCTCGAATTCGGCCTGGTCGGCGAAATCCAGGATGTCGTAGCCGCGGTAATGCAGGTCGTTGCCGGTGCGCCCGACCGTGCACAGGGCCGTGTTGCCCGCCGGCACGCCCGAGAGCGCGACCGACTTCTTAGGCTTTGGGGCTGCCGGCGAAGAGCTCATCGAGTTTTTTCTCGTACGAGTGGTAGTTGAGGTAGCGGTAGAGGTCTTCGCGCGTCTGCATCTGCGCCAGCACGCCCTTTTGCGTTCCGTCCCGGCGGATGGCCTCGTAGGTCTTCAGCGCTGCCGCGTTCATCGAGCGGTAGGCCGAGCAGCAGAAAAGGACGATGTCCACGCCCGCGCCGCCGAGCTCGTCGCGCGTGTAAAGGGGCGTGTGGCCGAATTCGGTGATGTTGGCGAGGATCGGCACCTTCACCGCCTGCTTGAATTTCCGGTACATCGCGAGGTCGGTCATCGCCTCGGGAAAAATCATGTCGGCACCGGCCTCGACGCAGGCCACGGCCCGCTCGATGGCGCGCTCGATGCCTTCCACGGCCAGCGAGTCGGTCCGCGCCATGACGACGAATCCGTCGTCGCTGCGCGCGTCCACCGCCGCCTTCACGCGGTCGGCCATTTCGGCCTGCGACACGATCTCCTTGCCCGGGCGGTGGCCGCAACGCTTGCTCTGCACCTGGTCTTCGATGTGCATGCCGGCGGCGCCGGCCTTGCTGAAGGAACGCACCGCGCGCGCAATGTTGAAGGCGCCACCCCATCCGGTGTCGGCGTCCACCAGCAGCGGCAGGGCTGACGCATCGGTGATGCGCCGGATGTCGATGAGCACGTCCTCCATGGCGCTGATGCCGAGGTCCGGCACGCCCAGGGAGTTCGCCGCCACGCCGCCGCCGGAGAGGTACAGGGTCTTGAAGCCGACCGCTTCTGCCATGCGCGCGGCGTAGGCATTGATCGCGCCGACGCAAAGGAGGGGCTGCTCCTCCTTGAGTGCCTGCCTGAATCTGGCCCCGGGGGTCATGCGCCCAGCAGGTGCTTCACGCCGTCGCGTTCCTCGTGCAACTCCTTGAGCGTCGCGTCCATGCGCTTGCGGCTGAAGTCGGACACCTCGATGCCTTTGACAATCTGGTATTGCCCGCCCTTGCAGGTCACGGGATAGCCATAGAGCACGCCCTCGACGATGCCGTAGCTGCCGTCGGCGGGGATGCCCATGCTGACCCAGTCTCCCTCCGAAGTGCCGAGCACCCAGTTGCGCACGTGGTCGATGGCGGCATTTGCAGCGCTCGCGGCGGAGGAGAGGCCGCGCGCCACGATGATCGCGGCGCCGCGCTTCTGCACTGTCGGGATGAAAACCGATTCTAACCAGGACGGGTCGTTGATCATTGGCCAGACCTTCTTGCCCTCGCACTCCGCCTGGAACAGATCCGGGTACTGGGTGGCGGAGTGGTTGCCCCACACCGTCACCTTCTTCACCGCGGCGTTCGGCTTGCCGATCTTCTGCGCGATCTGCGAGGTGGCGCGGTTGTGGTCCAGGCGCATCATGGCGGTGAACTGCGCGGGCTTCAGGCTTTTTGCATTCTTCATCGCGATCAGGCAGTTGGTATTGGCCGGATTGCCCACCACCAGGACGCGCACGTCGCGTTTCGCCACCTTGTCCAGCGCCTGCCCCTGCGGCGCGAAAATCTTGCCGTTGGCTTCCAACAGGTCCTTCCTTTCCATGCCGGGACCGCGGGGCCGGGCGCCGACCAGCAGCGCGACGTCGACGTCCTTGAAGGCAACCATCGGATCCGACGCCGGCACCATCCCATGCAGCAGGGGGAACGCGCAGTCGTCCAGTTCCATCATCACGCCCTTGAGGGCCTTCTGCGCCTTCTCGTCCGGGATTTCCAGCAGCTGCAGGATCACCGGCTGGTCCTTGCCGAGCATGTCGCCCGAGGCGATGCGAAACAGCAGGCTGTAACCAATCTGGCCGGCGGCGCCGGTGATGGCGACGCGCACGGGCGGTTTGGACATGGGCGCAGGCTCCGGATACGAGAGGAAAGTTGCCAGCAATTCTACCGCAGGGCGCGAGCGAAACGCAGTGCACAAAGGGAACTCAATCAATGCGCTACGGCGCTATAATCGTTATCGGTCGCCCAGAGCGTCCACCATCCGTCCACGGAGCTCATGGCGAACGCGACGATAAGAAAAGCAAGGCCGAAGTACCTCAGCCTGCCGGCGCTCCTGTTCGAAATCCGCCTGCCGCTGCCAGGCTGGATCTCCATCCTGCACCGGATCAGCGGCCTGCTCCTGTTCGTGGCGGTCGTGTGGCTGCTGTTCATGTTGGACCGCAGCCTTACGTCCGAGGCGGGGTTCGAGTCCATCCGCCGCTATGCCGGCCTGCCGGTGGTGAAGGTCGTCCTGATGGTGTTGATCTGGTCCTATTGCCACCATTTCTGTGCCGGCATCCGGTTCCTCTTCCTCGACCTGGACAAGGGCGTGGATCTCGCGACGGCACGGCTCACCAGCGTGATCGTGCTGGTCGTCAGCCTTGCGGTGACCGCCTGGCTGGGCTGGAAGCTGTGGTAGAGCGCGTCGTTACCGGCGCGCATTACGGCCTGCGCGACTGGCTTGCGCAGCGCATCACCGCCGCGATCATGGCGGTGTATTCGGTCATCCTGCTGGTGGTGCTGGTCGGCGGCGTGCCGATCACCTACCCGGTGTGGAAGGACCTGTTCGCGCAGGGCTGGATGCGCGTCGCCACGCTCATTTTCGCCGCCAGCCTCGCCTGGCACGCGTGGGTCGGCCTGCGCGATATCCTCATGGATTACGTGAAACCGGCCGGAGCGCGCCTGACGCTGGAAGTGGCAGTGCTGCTGGCGCTGGCCGGCTACCTCGGCTGGACCGTGCAGATCCTCTGGAGATGAGCGTGGCATTGCCGGTGCGCAGGTTCGATGCGATCGTGGTGGGGGCGGGCGGCTCGGGCATGCGCGCGGCGCTGGAACTGGCGCGCGCCAACCTCAAGGTCGCGGTGCTCTCCAAGGTGTTTCCGACCCGCTCGCATACCGTGGCGGCGCAGGGCGGCATCGCCGCGCCACTCGGCAACTCCACCGAAGACAACTGGCACTGGCACATGTACGACACCGTGAAGGGGTCGGACTACCTCGGCGACCAGGACGCGATCGAATACATGTGCCGGCGCGCCAACGAGGTGGTGGTCGAGCTCGAGCACATGGGCATGCCCTTCGACCGGCTGGAGAACGGCAAGATCTACCAGCGGCCCTTTGGCGGGCATACGCAGGACTACGGCAGTGCGAAGATGGCAATGCGCTCCTGCGCCGCGGCCGACCGCACCGGACACGCCATGCTGCACACGCTGTACCAGCAGAACCTGCGCGCCAACACGCAGTTCTTCGTCGAATGGATGGCGATCGACCTGATCCGCGATCCGCAGGACGGCGCCGTCATCGGCGTCACCGCGCTCGAGATGGAGACCGGCGAAGTGTCCATCCTGCAGGCCAAGGCGACGGTGTTTGCCACCGGCGGCTCGGGACGCATCTATGCCGCCAGCACCAATGCCTTCATCAACACGGGCGACGGCCTGGGCATGGCGGCGCGCGCCGGGATCCCTCTCGAGGATATGGAGTTCTACCAGTTCCATCCGACCGGCATCCACGGCGCGGGCATCCTCATCACCGAGGGCGTGCGCGGCGAGGGCGGCTACCTGTTGAACAAGGACGGCGAGCGCTTCATGGAGCGTTACGCGCCCAACGCCAAGGACCTGGCCAGCCGCGACGTGGTGTCGCGCGCCATGACCACCGAGATGAAGGAAGGGCGCGGCTGCGGGCCGGACGCCGACTATCTGTTGCTCAAGCTCGATCACCTCGGCCCCGAGGTGATCAACCACCGCCTTCCGGGCATCCGCGAGATCGCCATCCGGTTTGCCAACGCCGACCCCATCCGCGAGCCGATCCCGGTGGTGCCGACGGTGCACTATCAGATGGGCGGCATCCCGACCAAGTACACCGGCCAGGTGGTGGTGCCCGAGGGCAACAACTCGGAGAGCATCGTGCCCGGCTTCTACGCCGTGGGCGAGTGCGCCTGCGTCTCGGTGCACGGGGCGAACCGCCTGGGCACCAATTCGCTGTTGGATCTCGTGGTCTTCGGCAAGGCGGCGGGCGAGCAGGTGATCAAGGACATCCGAGCGCTGCCCAGCCCGCACCGCAACCTGCCGAAGGACGCGGGCGAGCTTTCGCGCGCGCGCCTGGCGCGCCTGGACGCCGCCGGCGCCGGGGAACGCGTCAACGACGTGGGCAACGACCTGCGGCGCATCATGCAGTCGCATTGCGGCATCTTCCGCTTCCCCGAGGACATGGCGCAGGGCATCGTCAAGGTGAAGGAGATCGCCGAGCGCGGCCGGCGCCTCGCCATCCAGGACAAGTCCCAGGTGTTCAACACCGCGCGCGTCGAGGCGCTCGAGCTCGACAACCTGATCGAGACCGCGCGCGCCACGATGATCTCGGCCGAGGCGCGCAAGGAAAGCCGCGGCGCCCAGGCGCGCGCCGACTTTCCCAACCGCGACGACCAGGGCTGGCTCAAGCATTCGCTCTGGTACCGCGAGGGCGATCGCCTCGAATACAAGCCCGTGAACCTGAAGCCGCTCAGCGTGGAGACTTTCGTGCCCAAGGCACGGGTTTATTGACTATGAAGATCCGCATCCAGCGCTACGACCCGGACAAGGACTCGAAGCCGTACCTGCAGGACTACGACTTCGAGCCAGGCCCGACCGATCGCATGCTCCTCGATGCGCTGATCCGCATCAAGACGACCGACGACTCGCTCTCGCTACGGCGATCGTGCCGCGAAGGCATTTGCGGATCGGATGCGATGAACATCAACGGCAGGAACGGGCTTGCCTGCACCACCCGGCTCGCTGACCTGCCCGCCACCGTGGTCCTGAAGCCGCTGCCGGGCCTGCCGATCATTCGCGACCTGATCGTCGACATGACGCAGTTCTTCGCCCAGTACGACTCGATCAAGCCGTACGTGATCGACGACCGGCCGTTGCCCGAGCGCGAGCGGCTGCAGTCGCC
>JANMUO010000363.1:0-9378 GCA_031391655.1 Betaproteobacteria bacterium | reverse complement strand
CTTCAGGCCCTGGTTGCCGAGCTCCTTGTAGAACGGCACGTTCGAGTCGCCATTGATGGTCGAGACCACCGCGGTCTTGCCACCCGCCGAGAACTTCTTCACGTCGGCCACGATCGTCTGGTAATCGCTATGGCCGAAGGGCGTGTACTTCTCGTCGATGTCCTTGTCCGCCACACCTTTCGACTTGAGGAACGCGCGCAGGATCTTGTTGGTGGTGCGCGGATAGACGTAATCCGTGCCGAGCAGCACCCAGCGCTTGGCCATGCCGCCGTCCTTCGACATCAGGTATTCCACCGCGGGAATCGCCTGCTGGTTGGGCGCGGCGCCGGTGTAGAACACGTTGCGCGAGATTTCCTCGCCTTCGTACTGCACCGGGTAGAAGAGCAGGCTGTTGAGCTCTTCGAACACCGGCAGCACGGACTTGCGCGACACCGAGGTCCAGCAGCCGAAGGTCACGGCCACCTTGTCCTGGGTGATCAACTGGCGGGCCTTCTCGGCGAAGAGGGGCCAATTCGAGGCCGGGTCCACCACCACGGGCTCGATCTTCATGCCCATCACGCCGCCCTTGGCGTTGATTTCCTCCACCGCCATCAGCACGGTGTCCTTCAGCACGGTCTCGCTGATCGCCATCGTGCCCGAGAGCGAATGCAGGATCCCGACCTTGACGGTCTTGTCTTGCGCGTACAGGCCCGAGGACCCGAGCCCGATGGCCGCGATTGCGGCCGACATGCTGAGCAGTTTCAATGCGCCACGGCGTTTCATATCTTCCCCTTGTTGGTTGATCAAACTACTTGGGGGGAGAAACGCAACCTCCGTGCCAGCCGCTTAGTGCATGACCCGAAAGGAAAAACCCTTGCCCCTGCACCATGCCGGCGCACGAAGTTGGTGCCGATGCACGCTTATGAGGCGCCAGGCCGTGCGCCGCCTGCTCGCTACTGCGGGTTGATCTTCGCCTCGCGCACCGCAACCGCGTACTTGGCGTGCTCGGCGCGCACCAGCGCGTTGACCTCTTCCGGCGGCGAGCCGTAGGCCTCGTGGCCGAGTTTGTCGTAGGCCTCCTTTGCTGCCGCGGACGCGAGGTACTTGCGCGTCTCGGCGTTCAGGCGCGATACGACCTCCGCCGGCGCGCCCTTCGGCGCGTACAGCGCGAACCACACGTCCACTGCATAGCCGGGCAGGCCGAGCTCCGCGATCGTGGGCACTTCGGGCGCCGACTTGGAGCGCTCGCGCGAGGTCACGCCCAGCGCGCGAAGCTTTCCGTCCTTGATATGCGGGGCCACCACCACCCAGTCGGCCAGCATCGCGCTCACGCGCCCGGAGAGCAGGTCGGGCAGCGCCGGCGCGAATCCCTTGTAGGGCACATGCAGCATTTCCATGTTGGTGCCGCGCAGGAGCATCTCGGTGCCCAGGTGCGCGAGCGCGCCGGTGCCGTTGGAGGCATAGGCGAGTTGCTTGCCCTTGGCGGCCGCCACCAGCTCGCCCAGCGTTTTCACTTCCAGGTTCGTGGGCACCACGAGGAAGAACGGAAAGCGCGACACCATCGAGATCGGCGCGAAGTCGTTCAACGGGTCGTACGGGAGCTTGCCCTGGAACACGAAGGGCTGCACCGACATGGTCGAGCCGCCGGTAAAGAGCAGCGTGTAGCCATCTGCCGGCGCCTTGGCCACCATCTCGGTGCCAATCAATGTATTTCCTCCCGGCTTGGGGTCGATCACGAAGGATTGGCCCATTTGCTGAGTGAGATGAACACTCAACAGCCGCGCTGCGGCTTCGGCACCGCCACCGGGCGGATAGGGGATGACCACCCGGACGGGCTTCACGGGGTATGACTGCGCGCCGGAAAACGGCGCGCAGATGGATAGAAAAGCGAAAAGCAGAATTCTGATCATGTTCCAACCCCCTTGAGTGCGCGCCGCAATCTTGCGACGCCTTCGGCAAGCTTGTCTTCGCCCGCGGCAAAACACCAGCGCACGTAGCCCTCGCCCTGCGCACCGAAGGCCGAGCCCGGCGCGAGGCCCAGGCCAACCTCGGCGACCAGCCGCTTGCAGAAGGCCAGGCTGTCGGTCACGCCGCGCACGCGGAAGAACGCGTACATGGTACCCGAGGGCAGCGCGACCTCCACGCCCGGCGTCGCGCGCAGTTCTTTCACCAGGAAATCGCGCGCCTTGCGGAACCGCTCCAGCGTGTGCGCGATGACGGGCTCGCCCTGTGTCACCGCGGCGAGCCCCGCGCGCTGCACGAATACCGGGGCGCAGGAGGTGTTGTACTCGACCAGCTTGGCGAGATCGGCCTCGAGCGCCGCCGGCACCACCGCCCAGCCCAGCCGCCACCCCGTCATCAGCCAACTCTTGGAGAAGGTGTTTGTGCTGATGACGCGCTCGCCGGGCTCGGCAATGTCGAGGAAGGAGGGCGCGACGTTGTTGCCCTCGTAATACAGCCGCTCGTAGGCATCGTCAGCGAAGATCCAGATGCCGTGGCGGCGGCAGTGCTCGAGGATGGCGGTTTGCTCATCGCGCGAAATGGTCCAGCCCGTGGGGTTGTTGGGCGAGTTGAGGTAGAGCGCCTTGGTGCCGGGCTTCAATGCGCCAAGCAGCCGCCCAAGGTCGAGTGTCCAGCCCGCAGGCGAGAACTCCAGCGCCACCGTGTCCACGCTGGCGCCCAGGATGCGCGGTATTTCCTGCAGGTTTGGCCACAGCGGCACCACTTCGACCACGCGGTCGCCCGGGTCCAGCAAGAGTTGCGACACCACCATCAGCGCGTTCACCCCGGCGCTGGTCACCGCGACCTCCTCCGGCGCGGTGGGCCGGTGCAGGCGCGTGAGGTAGGCGGCGAGTGCCTTGCGCAGCGACGGAATGCCGAGGTTGTACGAGTAGAACACTTCGCCCGCTTCGATCGAGGCAATGCCGGCGCGGCGGATGAACTCCGGCGTCGGCTCGTCGGGCTCGCCGACCCAGAACGGCAGCACGTCCTTGCGGCCCATGCCCGCGTTCACCAGCTCGCGGATCTTTGAGGCGCCCATGGCGCGCACCGCGGCGCGGGCGTGAACGGGGTGCGGATTGTCGGGTTTCATGCCGCCATTGTAGGGTGGGCCGTGGGCCCACCTTACAATCGGAGCCTCGATGCAACGATTGGCACTCGCCGCGGGAATCGCCCTGATGGTGGTCTGGGGCGTCAACTTCGTCGTCACCAAGGTGGTGCTGGCCGAGCTGGGCGTGGGCTCGTTCCTGTTCCTGCGGTTCCTGATCATGCCGATCCTCGGGTTCGCGCTGCTCGCCGTGGTCTACCGGCGCCACCTCGCCAAGTCCTGGCCGGAGCGGCGCGACCTGCCGCGCTTCGTCGCCGCCGGGCTCATCGGGCACACGACGCACGTGGGCATCGTCATGTGGGGCATGAACCTCTCGACGCCGTTCTCCGCCTCGCTCGTGCTGACCAGCAGCCCGCTGTTCACGCTGCTGATCCTCGCCGTAATGGGCAGCGAGCGCCTGCAACGGCGCCAGGTGATCGGGACGCTGCTCGCCTTCGCCGGGATCGTGGTGTTCCTGTCGGACAAGTTCGCCGCGGGGCTGGCGCTGGCGGGCTTCGGCGACCTGGTGTTGCTGCTCGCCGCGTCGCTCTTTTCGCTGTACACGGTGATCGCCAAGCCGCTGGTCACCAAGTACGGGCCGCTCAACCTCATGTGCTATTCGCTGCTGTTCGGCGCGCCGCCGATGCTCCTCATCACCCTGCCCGCCTTCCTCGGCACGCCGCTCGCACAGGTCGGCGCCGGCGTCTGGTTCGCCACCTTCTGGGCGATCATCGTGTCGTCCTTCGTCGGCTGGCTCGCCTGGGCCTGGCTCAATTCGGTGCGCGGCCTCGCGCGCAGCGCGCCGCTGCAGTACCTGATGCCGCCGATCGCCGGGCTCTCGGCCTGGGCCACCATCGGCGAGACCTTCACCTGGCTCAAGGTCGCCGGCGCCGTCGTGGCGATGGCGGGCATCGCCTGGGCGCAGCTCGGCGCGAAGAGCCCGACACCGCCCGACGCGGCCTGAAAATAGGGACAGACCCTATTTTTCGCATGGTGAAAAATAGGGTCTGTCCCTATTTTTCTAGGCAGCCTTGCGTTTGAAGGAGTTGAACGCGGCGATGGCGCGGTCGATGCCGGCCGCATCGACGTCGAGGTGGGTCACGAGGCGCAGGCGCGCGCCGGGCAAGGCAATGACGCCATGCTGCGCGAGGTGCTCGACCAGCCCCGGCGCTGATTTCACGAACACCATGTTCGACGGCGGCGGCTCGACGCCCAGGCCCTTGGCGAGCCGCTCCGCGTTAGCGTGGTCCTCGGCCAGCCGCTCGACGTTGTGCTCGAGCGCGTACAGCCCCGCCGCGGCGAGCACGCCCACCTGACGCATCACGCCGCCGAGGATCTTGCGCGCCCGCCTCGCGCGCGCGATGAAGTCCTTGCCGCCCAGCAGCAGCGTTCCTGCCGGCGCACCGAGCCCCTTCGAGAGGCAGGAAGACACCGAGTCGAAGCCGCGGCACAGGTCCTTCACCGGCAGGCCCAGCTTCACGGAAGCATTGAAGATGCGCGCGCCGTCCAGATGCGTGGCAAGGCCGCGACGCTTCGCCAGTGCCAGCGCCTCGTCGAAGTACGCGCGCGGGATCACGCGCCCGGAAATCGTGTTCTCCAGCGCCAGCAGCCGCGTGCGCGCGAAATGCGGGTCATCCGGCTTGATCGCGGCTTCCACCTCGGCGAGGTCGAGCGTGCCGTCGGGCCGGTTGGCGATGGCCTGGGGCTGGATCGAGCCCAGCACCGCGCCGCCGCCCGCCTCGTAGCGGTAGGTGTGGGCCTCCTGGCCGACCAGCACCTCGTCGCCGCGCTGGCAGTGGCTCATCAGCGCTGCGAGGTTGGACTGCGTGCCGGTAGGGAAAAAGAGCGCCGCCTCGAAGCCGAACAGCGCTGCTGCACGGTCCTGCAGGCGGTGGACGGTGGGGTCGTCACCGAACACGTCGTCGCCGACTTCGGCTTCGGCCATGGATTTGCGCATGCCGGCCGAGGGGCGCGTGACGGTGTCGCTGCGCAGGTCTACTCGCGAAGGTGCTGCCATTCCCGCCTCCTCTTGATACACTCGTTGGTCGAGGACTACTTCAACGGAGGAGACAATGATAACCGTACGCAAACTGGCCCTGGCGGGCCTGGTCGCCGGCGTTCTCGCCGCGCAGCCCGCGCTGGCGCAGACCACGCTCACCTATTCGTCCTGGGTTCCCCCGAGCCATCACCTGACCCTTTGGCAGATCAACTGGGCGAACACCGTGGAGAAGGCGACCGGCGGCCGCCTCAAGTTCCAGTCGCTGCCCAAGCACCCATCCTCGCCTCCCGGCACGTTCGACGCGGTGCGCGACGGCCTGATGGATCACTCCTACGTCACGGCAAGCTACACGCCGGCGCGCCATGTGTTCCCGCTGATGCCCGAACTGCCCGGCGCCGGCGATACCGCGGAGGTCAACTCGGTCGCCTACTCGCGCATCCACTGGAAGCACTTCCACAAGTTCGGCGAGTACAACGGCGTGAAGCTGCTCGCCGTCTGGACGCATGGCCCGGGCCAGATGTTCACCAAGAAGCCGGTGAAAAGCATCAACGACCTGCAGGGGCTGAAGATCCGCACCGGCGGCGGCGTCGCGGAAAAAGTCGCCAACGCCCTCGGCACCTCCGCCTTTGTCAAGCCTGCGCCCGAGTCCTACGAGCTGCTCAAATCCGGCGTCGCCGACGGCGTGTTCTTCCCGCTGGAGTCGATCATCTCCTTCAAGCTGGACACCGTGCTCGAGCAGGCGACGCTGTTCCCGGGCGGCATGTACAGCTCGGCCTTCGGCTTCTTCATGAACCAGGCGAAGTGGGACAAGCTCTCCAAGCAGGACCAGGCGATCATCGAGAAGCATTCCTTCGAGTACGCGGCGCGCAGCAACGGCAAGTCGTGGGACGCCGCCGACCAGAAGGGCCTCGCGGCGCTGAAGACGGCGAAGGTGAAGATCGTGAACGCCGACAAGGCGCTGGTGGCTGAAGTGCGCCAGCGCTCCGACCGCATCATCGAGGACTGGATCGCCATGGCCAACGCCAAGGGCGTGGACGCACCCGTGGTCCTCCGCGAGTTCCGCGCCGAGCTGAAGAAAGTCGCCTCGGGCAAGTGACGGGGCTACCCGGGGTCGGCCCCGCACACCAACTACCCGCCTGGGAGCGCCGCGCCGACGCGGCGCTCGGCATCGCGGCCTCCGCGATCCTGTTCTGCATGATGACGCTCACGTTCGTGGACGTCATCCTGCGCTACGTCTTCAGCCGGCCGCTGCGCGGCGGCTTCGAAGTGACCGAACTGCTGCTGCTGGTGCTCATCTTCGCCGGGCTGCCGCTGGTGACGCACGCCAACGAGCACGTCACCATGGACCTCATCGACCGCTTCGTCGGGGAACGAGCGCGCTTCTGGCTGGGCCGCCTTACCGAGGGCTTGAGCGCGCTGCTCATGTTCGGGCTCACCTGGTTCATGTGGATCAAGGCCATGCGCGTCGCCGCCTACGGCGACACCACCGACGTGCTGCGCATCGCGGTCGCGCCCTTCGTCTACTTCATGGTGGCGATGATCCTGCTGTCGGGCCTGCTGCACCTGTACCGGGCGTTCGCGGGGCATCGATGATCGAAGGCCTGGTCGCCCTCGCGGCGATGCTGCTGCTGTGCTTCATCCGCATCCCGATCGCCTTTGCCATGGCGATCACCGGGGTTGTGGGCTATGCCTACATGCGCGACTGGAACTGGATCGTGGCGATCGCCGTCGTGCAGACCAACGTCTACGAAACCGGGCGCAACTACACGCTGTCGGTGGTGCCGCTGTTCCTGCTGATGGGCACCTTCGTCGCGCGCGCCGGCATCGCCGAGGAACTGTTCCGCGCCGCCTACGCGTTCATCGGCCACCTGCGCGGCGGCCTGGCGATGGCCACCGTGATCGCCTGCGCCGGCTTCGGCTCGATCTGCGGATCGTCGATCGCCACCGCCGCCACCATGGCCAAGGTCGCCTATCCGTCCATGAAGCGCTTCGGCTACTCCGACCAGCTCGCCGCGGGCGCCATCGCCGCCGGGGGGACGCTCGGCATCATGATCCCGCCCTCCACGCTGATGGTGATCTACGGCGTGTTCACCGAGACCAACATCGGCAAGATGTTCGCCGCCGGCATCCTGCCGGGGCTGCTGGGCGCGGTACTGCTGTGCGGCGCCGTGCAGTGGGCCTGCTGGCGCGACCCGAAGGCTGGCCCGCGCGGCGAGCGGGTGGGCTGGAAGGAGCGCTGGACTTCGCTCGCGGGCATCTGGCCGGTGGCGCTGCTCTTCGCCTTCGTCATCGGCGGCATCTACGGCGGCCTCTTCACCGCCACCGAAGGCGCCGGCATGGGCGCTTTCGCCGCGATGGTGTTCGCGCTGTGGCGGCGCGCGCTCACCTGGAAGACGCTCTACCAGTCGCTGGTGGACAGCGGGCGCACCACTGCGATGCTGTTCATGATCCTCATCGGCGCGCTGGTGTTCGCCGATTTCATCAACATCACCACCATGCCCGGGGACCTCAAGTCCTTCGTCACGCGCTTCGAGGTGCACCCGGTACTGGTAGTTACGGCGATCATGGCCATCTACATCCTGCTCGGCACGGCGATGGAGGAGCTCTCCATGGTGCTGCTGACGCTGCCGGTGTTCTTCCCGCTGGTCGTCGGCCTGGGCTTCGATCCGGTCTGGTTCGGCATCCTGATCGTGACCATCGTCGAGATCGGCCTCATCAGCCCGCCGGTGGGGATGAACCTGTTCGTGCTGTCCACGCTCTTGCCGCAGGTGAAGACCACCACCGTGTTCCGCGGCGTGCTGCCGTTCATCGGCGCCGACATCATCCGGCTGGGGATCCTGATCCTCTTCCCGCCGATCGCGCTCTACCTGCCGAGCCTGATGCGCTGAAAATAGTGCGCTGAAAATAGGGACAGACCCTACTTATCACCATATGAAAAATGGGGTCTGTCCCTATTTTCACCTGGACAGGCGGTTGCCCTGGGTGAGCCAGTTCGGGAACCACATGGCGATGTCCGGAAACACCACCACCAGCACCACGCAGATCACCTGCAGCACCATGAAGTCGGCCATGCCGCGGTAGATGTCCGACAGGCGCCAGTCCTTCACCGCCTGCTTCAGGTAGTAGGCCGACATCGCCACCGGCGGCGACAGGAACGCGGTCTGCAGCACCACCGCCACCACGCAGGCGAACCACACCATGTCGTAGCCGAGCTTGGTCGCCACCGGCGCAATAATGGGCAGGAACACCAGCACGATCGCCGGCCACTCGAACGGCCAGCCGAGCAGGAAGATCAACGCCAGCAGCAACGCCATCGTCGCCCAGGGCGGCAGCGGGAGGGCGATCAGCGCCTCGGTGACCCAGGTCGCGCTGCCCAGGCGCGCGAACACCGCGCCGAAGATGTTGGAGGTGACGGCGAGGAACAGCACCATGCTGGTGGTGGCGAGGGTGTTGTAGCAGGCGTCCAGCAGGCCCCGGAGGGTGAAGCGCCCGTAGCCGATCACCATCAGGATCGCGCCCGCCGCGCCCATCGCCGCGGCCTCCGTCGAGGTGGCCAGACCGGCGAGGATCACGCCGAGCGTGGCGACGGTGAGGATCGTCACCGGCACCAGGCCGACGAGGCACTCCCACAGTACTACCCGCATGGACGTCGGCCGCTCCTCCTTGGGCACCGGCGGCCCCAGCTTCGGGTTGAAGTGGCAGCGGATCAGCGTGTAGGCGATGTACATGCCGGCGAGCAGGAACCCCGGCCCGAAGGCCGCCGCGTACAGGTGCAGGACCGAGATCCCCAGCACCGGCGCCATCACCACCAGCATCACCGAGGGCGGGATCAGGATGCCCAGCGTTCCCCCGGCGGTGATCGCGCCCGCCGACATGCGGATGTCGTAGCCCGCCTTGGTCATCATCGGCCCGGCCATGATGCCGAGCAGCACCACCGTGGCGCCCACCGTGCCCGCGGCGATGCCGAACAGGGTCGCGGTGGCGATCACCACCAGGTAGAGCGACCCGCGCAAGGGGGCGAACAGGTCGCGGAACGCCTTGAACATGCGCTCCATCAGGCCCGCCTGGTCGCAGACGTAGCCCATCAGGATGAACATCGGCACCGCGACGAACTCGTCCTGCTTCATCAGGCCGATCGCCTGCAGGTAGGCGAGGTCGAACACCATCCCCCCCAGCCCGATGAAGCCGAAGATCAGCGCGAGGAACAGCAGCGTGAAGGAGATCTGGATGCCGATGAAGATCGCGCCGAGCATCACTACCAGCATCACCATGCCGAGAAGCTCGAGCCCGCTCATACTTCCACTTTCTGGCGGTG
>JANMUO010000360.1:0-5500 GCA_031391655.1 Betaproteobacteria bacterium | reverse complement strand
CTGACCGTCACGTTGGTCTGCGAATACAACGCGTCGCGCGTGCGCTCGAAAAACAAGGTGCTGCGCACCCCAGCACCGGCGGCAGCGCGGGACGGAACAGGCGCAGGCCGAGCCGCTCCATCACGTCGGCCTCCACCTCGTCGGAAGGAAAACCGCTCAGGTCCAGCGCAAGTACCGAGATGCGCTCGCGGACATCGGCGACTTCGACGCTGACTTTCCGGTGATCCAGCGCCGCCTGCAGCACGCGCCAGCGCAGGTCCTGCCAGGTGGCCACCGGCTGCCCGTCGATGGCGCGGACCGTGTCGCCGCCGCGAAAGCCCGCAGTCCGCGCGAGGCTCGCAGCCGGCGGCTCCGCGATGATCGGCCGCGCTTCCGGCAGCCCGACCATGTACAGCCCGGTGTAGACGGCGATGGCAAAGAGGAAATTGAACACCGGGCCGGCCACCACGATGAGCAGCCGCTTGCCTACGCTCTGGCGGTTGAAGGCCCGCGGCTGCTCCGCAGGCGGCACCGGCGCCTCGCGTTCATCGAGCATCTTGACGTAGCCGCCGAAGGGGATTGCCGCAATGACCCACTCGGTCCGGTCCGGTCCGGTGCGCCAGGTGGCCAGCGGCCGGCCGAAGCCGACGGAAAAGCGCAGCACCTTGACGTTGCACAGGCGCGCGACGAGGTAGTGGCCGTACTCGTGCACCACGATCAGCACACCCAGCGCAACGATGAAGGCAACGAGTGTGTGCAGGAGGGTCATGCGGCCTGCCCCATCAGACGCGCTACGCAATCCGAGGCGGTGCGCCGGGCGCGTGCGTCCGCGTCGAGGATCGCCGCCAGTTCCTCTGCCGGACCGCCGGCAACGCGCTGCAGCGTATCGCCGATCACTTCGGCGATCGCGGTGTAGCGCAGGCGGCCGCCGAGGAAGGCCTCCACCGCGACTTCGTTGGCGGCGTTCAGGATCGCCGGCGATGTGCCGCCGGCTCGCAGGGCGCCGTAGGCCAGGCCGAGGCAGGGAAAGCGCTCGTCATCGGGCCGCTCGAAAGACAGGTTGCCGATTGCGCCCAGGTCGAGCGCCCGGCCACCGGAATCGATGCGCTCGGGAAAGCCGAGCGCGTGCGCGATGGGTACCCGCATGTCGGGATTGGACAGTTGCGCGAGCATCGAACCGTCCAGGTATTCCACCAGCGAATGGACGATGCTCTGGGCGTGGATCACCACCTCGATGCGTGCCGGCTCCAGGCCGAACAGCCAGTGCGCCTCGATCACTTCCAAGCCCTTGTTCATCATGGTCGCGGAGTCGACCGAGATCTTGCGCCCCATCACCCAGTTCGGGTGCGCGCAGGCCTGCTGCGGCGTTACCTGCCCCAGGCGCTCGAGCGGCGTGGTGCGGAACGGACCGCCCGAGGCGGTGAGCACGATCCTGCGCACGCCACGCAGGCTGGCGCGTCCGCCTTCCTGCGGCAGGCACTGGAACACCGCGTTGTGCTCGCTGTCGATCGGCAGCAGCACCGCACCGGCGTCGCGCACCGCGCGCATGAACAGCGGCCCCGACATGACGAGGGCTTCCTTGTTGGCCAGCAGCAGGCGCTTGCCGGCGCGGGCCGCCGCCAGCGTGGCGGGCAGTCCCGCGGCGCCGACGATGGCAGCCATCACCACGTCGCAATCGGGCGCAGCGGCCGCCTGCTCCAGTGCGCGGGCACCGAACAGCAGTTCGCAGCCGGCGTCGAGGAAGCGCCGGCGCAGGCCGGCGTCTTCGGCCATGCCAGAGAGCACGGCGCGGCGCGCCCGGTGCTGCCGCGCCAGCTCCAGCAGGCGTTCGGCAGAGCTGTTGGCAGTGAGCGTGTCGATGCGGTAGCGCTCGGGGTGGCGCCCGGCGACGTCGAGCGTGTTGGCGCCGATCGACCCGGTGGCCCCGAGCAGCACCAGGGCGAGCGGTCGCGTAGCGCGGTCGGGTCGAATGTCCTGGTTCACTTCGTAGCCATCCAATGGAACAACAAGGCGGCGACCGGCAAAGTCGACGCGACGCTGTCGATGCGATCAAGCACCCCGCCGTGGCCGGGCAGCAGCGTGCCGCTGTCTTTCGCACCCGCCTGCCGCTTGATGGCGGATTCGAACAGGTCGCCGGCAATGCTGACCGCGCATAACAGCAAGACCACCACCAGGTAGGCCATCCAGCCCGGCCCCCGCACCTGTGCGCCGAGCGCCATGCCCGGTAGCGCGCAAATGATAGCGTAGATGAGCGTCGCGGCGGCAGCACCGGCCACGCCCTCCCAGGTTTTGCCCGGGCTGATGCTGGGCGCGAGCTTGTGCTTGCCGAAGGCGCGCCCAGCCAGGTAGGCCGCTGTGTCCGCAATCCAGATCAGGCCGAGCACCAGCAGGAGCCGGTCTGCCGGCAGGGACATAGCAGCGAGACCCGTCGGGACCAGCACGACGACGCCGGTGAGAACAAGCCACGCGCGCGGGGGACGCAGGCCGCGGCACAACCAAAGCGGCACCAATGCAATCCAGAACAGCGTTGCGGCGGCCAATATCGCGCGCTCGGGCCCATCGGCGACGCCCAACGGATGCCAGAGCCAGGCAAGCGCGCCATACAGCGCCGCCATCCCCAGGCCGTAGGCGAGGGAGGCATTGGCCGCCATGCCGCTCAGCCTGCCCCACTCGTGGCCCGCTGCAGCGATGACCAGGCCGATGAGCCCCGCGAACCAGATCCGGTCGAGCAGGAGCAGCGCCGCCAGGAACGCCGCCAGCAGGACCGCAGCAGTGAGCGCGCGGAGCGCCAAAGCCTCAGGCGACCTCGGCGCGATTCGCCTGTGCCAGCTGCTCGCTGGTGCGCCCGAAGCGGCGCTCGCGGCTCACGTATGAGGCGATTGCCGCATCGAGCGCCGCGCCGTCGAAGTCCGGCCACAGGGTGTCGGTGAAATACAGCTCGCTGTAGGCGAGCTGCCACAAGAGGAAATTGCTCACCCGTTGCTCGCCGCCGGTGCGGATGAACAGGTCCGGTTCGGGGGCGTAGCTCATCGACAGGTAAGGGGCCAGGCGCGATTCCTCGACCTCTCCCTGCAACGCTTCCGGCTGTTCGCGTGCCAGCCGCGCCAGCGCCTGCAGGATGTCCCAGCGGCCGCCGTAGTTCGCGGCAATGGTCAGCGTCAGCCCCGCATTGGCCGCGGTGAGCCGCTCGCCCTCCTCGATCAGCGAGCGCATGCGGGGATCGAAGCGCTCCAGGTTGCCCACCACGCGCAGGCGGATCCCGTTGCGGTGCAGCTTTTCCACCTCGCTGGTCAGCGCGCCGCGGAACAACTGCATGAGCAGCGCGACTTCCTCGGGCGGTCGCCGCCAGTTCTCCGAACTGAACGCGAACAGCGTGAGGTAACGCACGCCGCGCTCGGCGCAGGCCTGCACGCACGCGCGCACTGCCTCGACGCCGCGCTTGTGTCCCGCGATGCGCGGCAGGCGCCGCTGCTTTGCCCAGCGGCCATTGCCGTCCATGATCACGGCGACGTGCCGCGGCGTTGCGCCGTGGTCGGGAACCTCCTGGGTGGAACTCTCGTGCACGTTGGGTTCGCCCTAGACCGCCAGCAGCTCCGCTTCCTTCTGCTGCAGCAGCTTGTCGATCTCGCCGATGGAACGGTCGGTCGATTTCTGCACGTCGTCCTGCGCGCGGCGCTCGTCGTTTTCGGAGACTTCCTTCTTCTTCAGCGCTTCCTTCAGGTGCTGGATGGCGTCGCGACGCAGGTTGCGCACTGCCACGCGCGCGTTCTCTGCTTCGTGGCGCACCACCTTGATGAGTTCCTTGCGCCGCTCCTCGGTGAGCGAGGGCATCGGCACGCGGATGGTGTCGCCTGCCGTGGCGGGGTTGAGGCCCAGGTCCGATTCGCGGATCGCTTTTTCCACCGCCGGGATCATCTTCTTCTCGAACGGCGACACGCCGATGGTGCGCGCATCGAGCAGGATGACTTTGGCCACCTGCGAGAGCGGCGCCGGCGTGCCGTAGTAGTCCACCGTCACGTGGTCGAGCATGCCGGTATGCGCGCGGCCGGTGCGAACCTTGCCGAGGTCGCCCTTGAACGCCTCGATGCTCTTCGCCATCTTCTGATCGGTCGTCTTCTTCAGCTCGGCCAGCATGTCGTCTCCCTTCAGACCTGCACCAGCGTGCCTTCGTTCCCGCCCGTCACCACGCGCAGCAGCGCATTGCGCTTGAAGATGCTGAACACGTTCACCGGCAGCTTCTGGTCGCGGCACAGCGTCAGCGCGGTGGCGTCCATCACTTTGAGGTTGCGCTGGATCGCCTCATCGAACGTCAGTTTTTCATAGCGCTTGGCCGCGGGATCCTTCTTAGGGTCCGCGGTGTACACGCCGTCCACCTTGGTGCCCTTGAGCACGATCTCTGCCCCGACTTCGCTGGCGCGCAGCGCCGCCGCGGTATCGGTAGTGAAGAAGGGATTGCCGGTGCCCGCGGCGAACACCACCACGCGGCCCTCTTCGAGATAGCGGATGGCCTTGCCCCGGATATAGGGCTCGACCACCTGCTCGATCCTGAGCGCCGATTGCACGCGGCAGTCCAGGCCCGCCCGGCGCATCGCATCCTGCAGCGCCAGCGCGTTCATCACCGTCGCCAGCATGCCCATGTAGTCCGCCGTGGCGCGGTCCATCCCGGCCGCGCCGGGAGCCACGCCGCGGAAGATGTTGCCGCCGCCGATCACCACGCCGACCTCGACCGACAGGCGCACCACCGCCGCGATCTCCTCGACGATCGCCTCGATCGTCGGCCGGTTGATGCCGTAGGCATCCTCGCCCATCAGCGCTTCGCCCGAGAGCTTGAGCATGATGCGCTTGTACTTCGCGGTGGCGGCGGCCTCGCGTAGCTTCATGGCTGTCGGCTAGCGCCCGGCCCCTGCCGTGGCCATCACTTCAGCGGCGAAATCGCTGCTTTTCTTCTCGATGCCCTCGCCCACCACCAGGAAGCGGTAACCCGCCAGGGTGGCCTTCTTCGAGCCCAGGACCTTCTCGACGGATTGCTTGTCGTCCTTGACGAAGGGCTGGCCGAGCAGCGTGACTTCGTTGAGAAACTTGTTCACCGCGCCCTCGACCATCCTGGTGACGATCTCGGGCGGCTTGCCCGAATCCTTGGCCCGCGCAGCAGCGATGTCGCGCTCGCGCGACACGACGTCGGCGGGAACTTCAGCCTTTGTCATGTACTGCGGCTTGGCGAAGGCGATGTGCATGGCCAGGTCCTTGGCCAGGTCCTCGGGCCCTTCGAGGTCCACCAGCACGCCGATCTTCACGCCGTGCGTGTACAGCGACAGGCGGCCGCGCGCCTGCAGGCGCGCAAAGCGCCGCAGGGAGATGTTCTCGCCGATCTTCTGCACCAGGGCCTGCCGGCGCGCCTCGAAGCTCGAGAGTCCTTGCACGTCGGCCGGGTTGGTCTTCGCCACTGCCTCGGCCACCTCCCGCGCGAAGGCGATGAAGTCCTCGTTCTTCGCCACGAAATCGGTCTCGCAATTCACTTCCA
>JANMUO010000341.1:0-7135 GCA_031391655.1 Betaproteobacteria bacterium | reverse complement strand
CGAAAGCCTTCAAGTGCGCCAGCCAGGCCTTGGCCGTCGCCCCGCCTTCGCGCGCGATTTTGCGCCCGACCAGGTCGTTCGCCTGGATACCGGTGGTGCCTTCGTAAATGGTGGTGATGCGCGCGTCGCGCAGGTGTTGCGCGGCGCCGGTCTCCTCGATGAATCCCATGCCGCCGTGCACCTGCACGCCGAGCGAAGCCACGTCGATCCCGGTCTCCGTGCTCCAGCCCTTCACCACCGGGATCATCAGGTCGACGAAGGCCTGGTTCTGCTCGCGCATCTTCGCGTCCGGATGCCGCGCCGCCACGTCGAGCGCCGCCGCCACCACGTAGGCCAGCGCGCGCGCCGCTTCGGTCTGCGATTTCATCAGCATCAGCATGCGGCGCACGTCCGGGTGGCGGATGATCGGCACCGTGCCGCCGCCCGCGAGGTCGCGCCCCTGCAGGCGCTCCCTGGCGTAGGCCAGCGCGCGCTGGAACGCGCGCTCGGCGATCGCCACGCCCTCCAGCCCGACGCTGAAGCGCGCCGCGTTCATCATGATGAACATGTAGGACAGGCCCTTGTTCTCCTCGCCGACCAGGTAGCCGACGGCGTTCTCGTACACCATCACCGCAGTCGGGCTGGCGTGGATGCCGAGCTTGTGCTCGATCGAGGCGCACTTGGCGCCGTTCCTCTCGCCCAGCGATCCGTCCGCCTTCAGCATGAATTTCGGCACGATGAACAACGATATGCCCTTCACGCCTTCCGGCGCATCCGGCGTGCGCGCCAGCACCAGGTGCACGATGTTCTCGGCGAGGTCGTGATCACCGTAGGTGATGAATATTTTCTGTCCGCTGATCCTGTAGTGGTCGCCTTCGCGCACCGCCTTCGAGCGCACCAGAGCGAGGTCCGAGCCCGCCTGCGGTTCGGTGAGGTTCATGGTGCCGGTCCACTTCCCGGCAATCATGTTCTGCAGGTAGGCTTTCTTCAACGGCTCGGAGCCGGCGAGCTCGAGCGCGTGGATGGCGCCCTGCGTGAGCAGCGGGCAGAGCGAGAACGCCATGTTGGCCGAGGTGAGCATTTCCTCGACCGCGGTGGCAACGAGCTTGGGCAACCCCTGCCCGCCGTGCTCCGGGCCGAAGGGCAGCGCGCCCCAGCCGCCGTCCACATACTGCCGATAGGCTTCCTTGAAACCCTTCGGCGTCTTCACGGCGCCGTCCTTCCACTGCGAGCCTTCTTCGTCGCCCGTGTGGTTGAGCGGATCGAGCACGCCGCTGGCGAACTTGCCGGCCTCTTCGAGGATTGCGTCGACAGTGTCGGGGGTGGCATCCGCGTAACCCGGCAGCTTCGCCACCTCGGCGAGCCCCGCCAGTTCATTCATGACGAAGCGGATGTCCTTCAGCGGCGCGGTATAGACCGACATGGATGCCTCCCTACTTCTTCAACTCCTCGACCACCTGCGGCACCACCTGGAACAGGTCGCCCACGATGCCGTAGTCGGCCACCTGGAAGATCGGCGCCTCCTCGTCCTTGTTGATGGCGACGATGACACGGCTGTCCTTCATGCCCGCCAGGTGCTGGATGGCGCCCGAGATGCCGACGGCGATGTAGAGGTCCGGCGCGACGATCTTGCCGGTCTGGCCGACCTGCCAGTCGTTGGGCACGAAGCCCGCGTCCACCGCCGCGCGCGACGCGCCCATCGCGGCGTTGAGCTTGTCGGCGAGCGGCTCGAGCAGCTTGAAATTTTCCCCCGAGCCCATGCCGCGGCCGCCCGAGACCACGATGCGCGCCGAAGTCAGCTCCGGGCGCTCGGTCTTCTGCACTTCGCGCCCGACGAACGCGGAAAGGCCGCTATCGGCAGGCGGCGCCACACTTTCCACGGGCGCACTGCCGCCCGTTGCGGCGACCGCGTCAAAGCCGGTGGTGCGCACGGTGATCATCTTGATCGCATCCGAGGACTTCACCGTGGCGAGCGCGTTGCCGGCGTAGATCGGCCGCACGAACGTGTCGGCGGACTCCACGCTGACGATGTCGGAGATCTGCTGCACGTCGAGCAGCGCCGCGGCGCGCGGCATGACGTCCTTGCCGGTGGACGTCGCCGGCGCGAGGACGTGCGTATAGCCCTTGGCGAGCGACACCACCAGGCTGGCGAGGTTCTCCGCGAGGAATTCCCCGAGGTGGGCCGCATCCGCGTGCAGCACCTTGGCGACGCCGGCGATCTGCGCGGCGGCCTTGGCGGCGCCGCCCGCGTTGTGGCCCGCGACCAGCACGTGGATGTCGCCGCCGATCTTCTTCGCGGCGGCGACGGTATTGAGCGTGGCTTTCTTGACCGTCTGGTGGTCGTGCTCTGCAAGGACGAGGACGCTCATCAGATCACCTTGGCTTCGTTGCGCAGCTTGTCCACCAGCGTCTTGGCATCCGGCACCTTGTTGCCGGCCTTGCGCTTGGCGGGTTCCACCACCTTCAGGGTGGCGAGGCGCGGCTTCACGTCAACGCCAAGGGCGTCCGGTTTCAGCGTCTCGAGCGCCTTCTTCTTCGCCTTCATGATGTTCGGCAACGTCACGTAGCGCGGCTCGTTCAGCCGCAGGTCGGTGGTGACGACGGCCGGCAGCTTGATGGAGACGGTCTCCAGGCCGCCGTCGACCTCGCGCGTGACCTGCGCCTTCCCGTCCGCGATCTTCACTTTCGAGGCAAAGGTGGCCTGCGGCCAGCCAAGGAGCGCCGCGAGCATCTGTCCGGTCTGGTTGCAGTCGTCGTCGATCGCCTGCTTGCCGAGGATCACCAGCTGCGGGCTTTCCTTGGCGCACACGGCCTTCAGGAGCTTCGCCACGGCGAGGGGCTGCAGCTCGGCGTCGGTCTCCACCAGGATGGCGCGGTCGGCGCCAATGGCGAGCGCGGTGCGCAAGGTTTCCTGGCAGGCCTGCGGTCCGGCGGACAGGACCACGATCTCCGTGACCACGCCGGCTTCCTTGAGGCGCACCGCCTCCTCCACCGCGATCTCGTCGAAGGGATTCATCGACATTTTCACGTTCGAGGTCTCCACGCCGGTGCCGTCCGCCTTGACGCGCACCTTGACGTTGTAGTCGACCACGCGCTTGATGCTGACCAGGACTTTCATGGGGAAACCGGAAAGTGGGGAACGCGTTGAATTATAAGGCCCGCTCAACGAGCGCGTCGACGGCAAGCGCGCCCGCACCCGTTTCAAACAACATCACCGGGTTGAGGTCGACCGAGGCGACCTTGCCCTGCCAGCCAAGCATCGCATCGCCCAACGCCACGGCCATGCGCGCCACGGCCGGCTGGTCCAGCGCGGCCTTGCCGCGCAAGGCCTCGAACAGGGGCGCCACGCGCAACTCCGACAGGGCCCGCAGCGCGTCGGCCTCGTCGAACGGGGGCAATAGCAACCGGAAATCCTTCAACGCCTCGAGGTAGATGCCGCCGTCGCCGATCATTACCACCGGCCCGAACTGCGCATCAAAGCGAGCGCCGAGCGCCAGCTCCCGCCGTCCGGCAACCTGTCGCGCCACCAATACTCCGTCTCCAGCCGGAATGCGCGACTTGAACTCCAGGAAAGTGGCGGCGACGGCGTCTTCATCCTGCAACCCGAGTTTCACCAATCCCTGCTCCGTCTTGTGGGGAACGCTGCTCGAGCAGGCCTTCACCACCACCTCGGGCCCGAGCGCGCGAAACGCCGCTCGCGCCGCCGCCTCGTCGCGGCACAGGCGGTGCTCGACGACCGGCATGCCCGCCTGCGCCAGGACCGAGAGGCTCTCGAACTCGTTCAGGAACCGCTCGCCGCCCGCCGGCAGTGGGGGCGCAGCCTTCTTCGAAGGCGACGCAGGCTTGCGCCGTAGCAGCTCGCTGTGCGCCGCAAGCTGGCGCAATGCCGCCATTGCCTCGCGCTCGCGCGCAAACGCCGGCAATCCCAGCTTCTCGAACTCCGCGCGCACCTCCGGCTGCGGGGCGGCGACCGCCACGCTCTTGCCGAAGCGATCGCGGAACGCTGCCGTATCGCGCGCAAACAGAGGCACGTCGTAGCCGGCGCCCGCCACCGGGATCGCCAGCATCAGCAGGTCGCAGGCGTCGCCTTCACCCAGCACCGGCAGCACCGCGCCGAACAAGCCGCTGTTGCCGAGGATCGCGCCGGTCACATCCAGCGGGTTGGCGGCTGTGGCGAAGGCCGGCAGCCCCTTCTTGAGTCCTACCTTGGTCGCCTCCGATAGCTCCGGCAGTTCAAGGCCGAGTTCCTCGGCGGCATCCGCCGCCATCACGCAACTCGCCCCGGAATTGCTCACGGCGATGAACCGCCTTCCCTTGGGCCTTCCGCCGGAAAGGTAGAGCTGGCCCGCGGCCACGAGCTCGACTGGATCAGCGGCTCGCCAGATCGCATGCCGGGCGAAAAAGGCGTCGATGACGCGATCCTCGCTCGCAAGCGCTCCCGTATGCGAGGAAGCGGCCTTCACGCCGCTCGCCGTGCGCCCCGCCTTCACCGCGATTATCGGGAGGTCCCGCGCGCGCGCGAACTCCGCGGCCTGCGCCAGCACCGCGGGGCGCTGGATCGCTTCCATATACAAGAGCACCAGCCGCACGCCCTCTTCCCCGACGATCTCCGCCGCGAGGTCCGCCACCGTGACGTCGGCCTCGTTGCCGGTGGCGTGCACGTGGCGCACATCCAGCCCGCGCTGGCGCGCGAGGATGTAGATGGCCTGCGAGCAGGCGCCGCTCTGGCTGACGATGGCCACCGGCCCGTCGCGCGCCTCCATCTCATGGAAGATGGTGGAGAAATTGGCCACCGCGCCGGTGGCGAAGTTGGCCAGGCCCTGGCAGTTGGGCCCGACGAGCCGCATTCCCGCCGCGCGCGCTGCGGCCGCCATGCGTTCCTGCGCTGCCTTGCCCTCCGGCCCGATTTCGCCGAAGCCCGAGGTCATGACCACCGCCACCTTCACGCCCTTCTTCGCACACTCCTCCACCGCGCGCACCGCTTCGTCGCCCGCCACCGCCACGATGGCGAGGTCGGGCGCCTCCGGCACGTCGGCGATGGAGGCATAGGCCTTGAGCCCCTGCACTTCGGCGCGCCCCGGATTGATTGGGTAGATGGCGCCGCGGTAGCCGTAGCGCTTCATGTAGAGGATCGGGCGGCCGCCCACCTTGTGGGGGTTGTCCGAGGCGCCGACGATGGCGATGGAACGCGGCTCGAGCGCCGCGCGGAGAGTCACAGAGTCATCCTGTCATGGCCGGTAGCCGAAGCTCGGCGGGCCCGGAGTCCGCAGCGGTGCGGCCAGGTTCGCGAAATCCGTCAGGATGCCGCGCGTGTCGCGCGGGTCGATGATTTCCTCGACGAGGTAGGACTCGGCACTGCGGAAGGGCGAACTGAGCTTGGCCAGCCGCGCCTCGATCTCGGCGAGCTTGGCCTTCGGATCGGCCGATGCTTCGAGCTCGGACTTGTAGGCCGCCTCCAGCCCGCCGGCGATCGGCAGCGACCCCCAGTCGCCCGAGGGCCAGGCGTAGCGCATGCCGTAGCGCGAGGGGTTCATGTGCGCCGCGCCCGCCACGCCGTAGACCTTGCGCACGAGGATCGCGCACCAGGGAATGGTGGCCTGGTAGATCGCCTGCATCGCGCGCGCGCCGTGGCGGATCGTCCCTGCCTCCTCCGCCTCGCGGCCGATGAGGAAGCCCGGCACGTCCACCAGGTGCACCACCGGCAGGTGAAACGTTTGCGCGAGGTCCACGAAGCGGATCACCTTGTCGCAGGCGTCGGCGGTCCAGGCCCCGCCATAGTGGTACGGATCGCTCGCCATCACCGCCACCGGCCAGCCATCGAAGCGCGCGAGCCCGGTGATCACCGGCTTGCCCCAGCGCCGGCCCATCTCGAAGAATGTCCACTCGTCCACCAGCGCATCGACGATCGGGCGCATCTTGTAGACCTTCTTCGCGTCGCGCGGGATGGCGTCGATCAGCCACTCGGGACGCCGTTTCGGGTCGTCCTTGGGCTCGGTGCGCGCCGGCAGCTCGTGCACCGAGCTGGGCAGGTAGGTGAGAAAGCGCCGCGCCATGGCGAACGCTTCCTCCTCCGAAGCCGCCTCGTCGTCGATGGCGCCGTTTTTCGTGTGGATCGCGCTGCCGCCCAGCTCGTTCTTGTCCAGCACCTGCCCGATGCGCGCCACCACCGGCGGGCCGGCGACGAACATCTGCGCCGTGTCCTTCACGATGACCGAGTAGTGGCTGGCAGCGACGCGCGCAGCGCCCAGGCCGGCCACGGAACCTAGCGCGAGCGCCACCACCGGCACCTGCGAGAGGTTGTCCACGCACAGTTGCCACATCGCGATGCTGGGCAGCAGCGTCCTGCCTTCGATCTCGATACTCTTCACCGAGCCGCCGCCGCCCGTGCCGTCCACCAGGCGCACGAGCGGGATGCGCAGGTCGAGCGCCATTTTCTCCACGGTCACCAGTTTTCCGCGGATCGCCGCGTCGGCCGCGCCGCCGCGCACGGTGAAATCGTCGCCGGCCACCGCCACCGGCCGGCCATTGATCTTCGCGCGACCCATCACCAGGTTGGCGGGGATGAAGCTCGCGAGATTGCCTTCGGCGTCATAGCTCGCCTTGCCGGCGATGCTGCCGATCTCATGAAAGCTCCTCGCGTCCACCAGCGCATCGACGCGCTCGCGCACCGTGAGTTTGCCCAGGCCCTTGTGGCGCGCGACCTTGTCCGCGCCGCCGAGCTGCGCTGCGAGCGCTTTGCGCCGCGCGAGCTCCTCCATCTCCTTTTCCCAGCTCATGCCGCCCCCCCGCCGGATTCTTTCACAGGCGCAGCGCGGCGGGACTCATGCCGGGCCAGCAGCAAGGTGCTGGCGAGGATCACCACGCCGCCGACCACGGTCGCGCCGGCCGGCGCGGTGCCGAAGACGACGATGCCGAGTATGGCCGCCCAGACCAGTTCGAGAAACTTCACCGGCTGCACCGCGGAGATGTCCACCACGCGGAACGCGCGCACCATGCAGTAGTGCCCGCCGGCGCCGAGGAATCCGCACAGCACGAGCAAGGCCCACTGCACGGGCGAGGGATTCGCCCAATAGGCGATGGCGAATCCGACCAGCAGCACCGAAACCCACAGGTGCTGCCAAAGCACCACCACGTCCGAGCGGTCGTATCGCGTCAG